>JBBPZZ010000192.1:0-11187 GCA_038198445.1 Rubrobacterales bacterium | reverse complement strand
TCGTCAACGGAGAGCCGGAGCCGGCGGACGACGTGGCGGAGTTGCGTTGGATCCCGGCGGACGAGGTGGACAGTCTGGACTTCGCCTGGAAGCACGACCGTGAGTTCGTGCGGGCGGCGCTGGCCGATGGAGAGTAAGATGATCGTCCCGGCGAGGGTTGTCTGGGAGGCCGTGCAAGGTCCAGAGGCAGGAGGCGTATGTCCGCGATAGACGGTTGGTTGGAGGGACTCATGCACGGTCAGGCGAGCCTGGCGGTCATACTGGTGATCAGCCTGCTGCTCGGCCTGCGGCACGCGAGCGACCCGGACCATCTGGCGGCCGTAACGACGCTCATCGCCTCGGAAGAGAGCCGGGATCAGATAAAAAAGGTCGGGCTGATGGGCTTCCTAT
Source organism: Rubrobacterales bacterium (assembly GCA_038198445.1). GTDB lineage: Bacteria > Actinomycetota > Rubrobacteria > Rubrobacterales > Rubrobacteraceae > JACDDK01. Next base: position 10,797 of record JBBPZZ010000192.1, on the reverse strand, counting down.
GGGGTCTGGGTCACGGCACGACGCTCGTGCTCGTGGGACTACCGCTGGTGCTTCTGGGACGCTACCTGCCCGAGGTCGTGGGCGAGATAGCCGAGGTAGCCATCGGTTGCATTATCGTGCTGCTCGCCGCCCGGCTGCTCCTGCGCTGGCGTCGCGGCCTGTATCATGTCCACGTCCACGCCCACCGCGGCGGAGACACTCACCGTCACGTCCACTCGCACGCCCGCGAGCCCTCTCACACCCACGCTCACGCCGTGCCGGTACGCACGCCCATCTCGTCCTACGGCGTCGGGCTCGTACACGGCATCGGCGGCTCGGGAGGGCTGACGCTGCTCCTGCTCTCGACAATCTCCGACAAGACCGAGGCGGCGGTGGCGTTGTTCATCTTCGCGGCGGGGACGGCGGTTTCGATGGCGTTGCTCTCGACCGTCTTCGGGCTCGCTATTGCGGGAGGTCCGCTAGGCCGGAACTTCGCGCGGGTCGCGCCGGTGTTGGGCGTCCTGAGCATGGCGTTCGGAGTTTGGTATGCGCTCGGGGCCGTGGGAGTAGTCGCTTATCCGTTCTAGTAAGAGTTGGTAAACCCAAAGGAAGGAGAGACACAATGCCGAAGTACGTCATCGAGCGGGAGATACCGGGGGCCGGGGATCTGTCCCAGGAGGAGTTGCAGGGCATCTCCCAGACCTCATGCAGCGTGCTCAACGACATGGGGCCACGGATACAGTGGGTCCAGAGCCAGGTGACGGACGATAAGATCTACTGCACCTACATCGCCCCGAACGAGGACATGGTCCGCCAGCACGCCGAACAGGGCGGCTTCCCGGCCAACAAGGTCTCCGAGGTACGCGCTATCATAGACCCGACTACCGCCGAGGCGTAGCTCCTCAATAGGATACTCGCTAAGAGGCTACCGGCTAGAGCCGCCTCGCATCCTGCGCCAGAGGCGGCTCGTCGCCCCGAAGACGCTCCGCCAGCCGACCCGCGAGCCTTCCGCCGTCCTGAGCGCGGCCAGTAGCGCTTCGAACTCTTCGCGGCAGTCGCCGCATATGTCGAGATGCTCCTGTACGAGAGGCATGGCTTCGGTGGCGTCCAGCCCCGATAGCTTCATCTCTACGAAAAGGTCCACGCGCTCCAGACACTCGTCGCAGCCGATCTCGTCCTCGCGGGTCTCCGCCAGGGCTCGCATGAGCTTGTTCAGTTCATCGCGATCTAGCATCTCAGCAGCTTCTTCTTTCGGCCATACCATCCTGACTCACCATGCTCCCGCTTTCTTACCCATCACCGAACACCGCCAGTACGTCCTGTGAGGAGATGCCCTCCTTGATAAGCCGCTTCTTGAGCTTCTTGCGGGCGTCGTGCAGCAGCTTGTAGAGAGCATTCCGGTTGGTGTCCATGCGCCGGGCCGCTTCTTCGAGCGGCATCCCGTTGAGCATTACCGCCACCAACGCCTCGCGTTGCCGCTCCGTCAACTCCTCGGAGATCATACGCCATACGTTCTCTAGCATCACCTGACGGGTCGCCGCCTCGTCGGGGGGCGGCGCCGGATCGGACATCTCACGCGTCTCCATGTTGGTCGCTTCGTAGCGGGAGAGTATCTCCTGTAGCGATACGTCGCGCCAGCGCCTGCGCCTGAGGGCCGTGAAGGCCACGCGCATGGCGATCTTCTGCGCCCAGGTGGTGAAGCGGCTCTCGCCCCGGAATGAGTCGAGGTTATCCAGTATCTTCATCAACGCTTCCTGGGCGAAGTCTTCGATGGCCGCATCTGAGATACCCTTACGACGGCTGCCCAGGCCCGCCCTGAGCACCCGCAAGAGCACGACTCGCAGGTCGGACACCGCTTCATCCTGCCCGGCCCCGCGCAACCCGGCCAGCCATTGTTCGTTTGTTCGATCTTTCATGCTTGAGAATTATTGTAACTGTAGGAACGATGCCGTGCGATCCGCATGCCCGAACCTGCAAAGGGGTAAGAAACCGGACCCCCGCACAGTCCGTACCGGCAAAGGGAAAGGCGGTCCGAGTGGGATGGATCCAGAGGTGTATCAAGAGGCGCAACCGTGCGCCTCTTGACCGAGGGCGAGCAGGTACTTCCGGCCACGGAGTACGTCTACGCCGTGCTATGTGAAGCTGAAAGGCAGGCCGCCAAGCAGAAGACTGGCACGGGCGCATCTATCCCGAAGATGGAGTTTGAAGGATAATTACCAGACAAAGCCGGAAGGAGAGGAGCACTCATGGCAAGCATATCCAGGAGCCCGGAATTCTCGCGGGAAGAAGTGAGCATCGCTCTCAGGAATCCAGGGATGCAGCTCGAAGGGCTTCGGTATCCGATCACGCCGGTTGGTATGCACTACCTGCTGATCCACTTCGACATCCCGTTCATGGACCCGGCATCCTACGAGCTAACCGTCGCGGGACAGGTACGCAGCCCGCTCCGGTTGTCGCTAGACGACGTTAAGGCGCGTCCGCAGGTCACGATGCCCGTGATGATGGAATGCGGCGGCAACGGACGGGCTCATCTCTCGCCGCGCCCTATCTCGGCTCCGTGGTACGAGGAGGCGGTCGGATGCGCCGAGTGGACCGGCACGCCGCTGCGTCCGATCCTCGAGGAAGCCGGCGTAACGGACGAAGCCGTGGAGGTGCTCTTTACCGGCCACGACCGGGGTATAGACCAGGACATCGAACACGATTACGAGCGAAGCCTGTCGCTTGAAGACGCCCTGCGTGAAGAGGTTTTTCTGGCGTACGAGATGAACGGCCAGCCTCTGCCGCCACAGCACGGCTCTCCGCTGCGGCTAATCGTCCCGGACTGGTACGGCATGGCGTCGGTAAAGTGGCTCAAGGAGATCACGGTCCTCTCCGAGCCATTCGAGGGAGTACAGCAGACGGTTGCGTACAACTACCGGCAATCCGAAGACGACCCTGGCACTCCGGTGACCCGAAAGCGACCCCACGCCCTGATGGCGCCGCCGGGAATCCCGGACTTCCTGAGCCGCAAGCGACACCTTCCCGCCGGGCGCGTCCTGTTGGAAGGCCGGGCGTGGTCCGGGTTCGGTACCGTGGAGAGGATCGAGTTCAGCCCGAACGGCGGAGAGACATGGCACGATACCGCGCTGGAGGAACCGGCCGGGCCTTACGCCTGGTATTCCTGGAGTCACGAGTGGGACGCGCGTGAGACCGGCGAATACGAACTGTGCGTGCGGGCGACGGACGTTACCGGCCGCACGCAGCCGGTCGAAAGCGAAGAAACCTGGAACCAGGGCGGCTACGGTGTCAACACCGTCCAGCGCGTATCCGTCACCGTGTACTAAAAGCGGCCCAACAAGAACACCTTACTAAAACCGGCAGTCCCGGCGCTATCTTCAGCGGCGGCGTTGGCATAGATGGCAGGAATTTCACGGCCGGCGTAAGAAATTCGTGTTGCGTGTAGTCGGTGTAAGTGTAGGGGTTGCAAGCAAAGCAAAGAGGAGTAAGCATGGATGAGGTAAGACAAGAGAGCCGTTCGGGGATCAGGAGTTGGACCCTATCCGGCCTGCTCGCGGGTTTGATCGGCGGGTTGGTCTTTCTGGTATTCGAGATGGTGTTTGCCGGCATCGCCGGACCCAGTCCATTCGGACCGCCGCGGATGATCGGCGCGATCGCTCTGGGCCAGGGAGCACTTCCTCCGCAGTCGTCGATAGGCATCGCCACCGTGCTACCGGTGGCGCTTATCATCCACTTTATCAACTCGGCGATATTCGGCTCTATATTCGGCGCCATCGTCGGGCTGACCGGCGCCCTGCGCCGGAGCCGGGGGGCGCTGGTCGGGGCCGCCACCGTGTTTGGATTGGTGCTCTGGATCGTGAACTTCTACGTGATCGCGCCCATCGCCTTCCCCTGGTTCCAGAGCGCCGCCGTGCCGGTGCAGTTCGTCGCGCATACGTTCTTCTTCGGCACGGCGCTCGGACTGCTGATCGCGCTCCGCGCCGGCGGAGAGCGGGAGTAGAGTGCCAGGACACCGGGAACGATAGACACCGACTGTACGCAGCGGTCAGATAAAGCGTCCGGCGTCTGTAGCCTGGTACTTGCGAAGAGCACCGGGCTACAGACGTTCACACTTCCTGCCAGGGAGGTCGAAGATATCAGGTCAATAACATAAAGGAGGAGCGATGCAGAAGACGGACAACAGGGTGACGGTACACATTGCGGATGGGCTGCGGACGGAGATATCGGCTGACGGCTACACTCTGGTGGCCGACGAGCCCGCCAACTTCGGCGGCACGGACGAAGGACCGACTCCCTACGACTACCTCGTAGGCGCTCTGGGAGCCTGCACAGCGATGACCGTGCGTATGTACGCCGACCGGAAGAGTTGGCCTCTGAAAGCGGTGACCGTCCGGCTGAACCACCAGAAGATCCATGCCAGAGACTGCGCGGAGTGCGAGACGGAGAGCGGCCGGATAGACCACCTGGAGCTGGATCTGGAGTTGGAAGGCCCGCTGGACGAAGGGCAGCGGGAGAAGCTTCTGAACATCGCAAACATGTGCCCGGTCCACCGGACGCTGAACTCCGAGACGCTGATCGAAGCCCGTCTCGTAGACCAGAGCAGCCAGGAAGCCTGATCGCGAGACCGGAAGAGTCGGGGAGGCTCGCGCCGCCCTCCGAGAGCTTCTCCAGGACCGCGCGGACAGGGTGGAGTGATCCAGTTCCGGCTCGCTAGCGGCGGAGGAGACTGACCGCCAGCGTCACGACGACTACCAGCGGCAACAATACCTGCGCCAGCGCGGACCCGCCCATCTCCAGCGTGAGCCATCCCAGAAAAAGCGCGGCGACCCCACCCACGGCCAGCGCCGCCGAGTCACCTACGATGAAGTCGTACCAGAAACGGCCGAACCCGGACAACCACTTCACGCCTTGCGCTCCAGTGTCTTGTGGTTCGCGCCACGAGCCTTGATGACCGCGACCATCAGGGCGGCGACCACTCCGTAGAACAAGACGAGCAGCGGGATCGCGGCGTCGCCCGCCGCCCACTCTATGCCGAGGCCCTCGCCGCCCCAGAAAGTGCCGAAGGCGGTAAGCATGAGCCCGACGGCGAACTTGATGACGTTCTCGGGAACGCGGCTGAGGGGACGGTGGACCGCGACTCCCACGAGCGCGACCAGGCCCACCGCGATCAGGGCGCCGGTGGCGCTGAGGCCCAGTTGGCCGGAGCTGGCGCCGAAGGTGATCACGATGAACGCGACCTCCAGCCCCTCCAGAAAGACCCCCTTGAACGACAGCACGAAGCCTGTCCGGTCGATAGCCTTCCGTTTGCCAGGCTCTCCCGAGAGCCGGGCGACGTCGGACTGGAAAGCGCTCTCTTCGTCGCGGTGGGCCTTCAAGCCGGAGGCGCGCATTATCGCCTTACGCAGCCACTGCAAGCCGAAGATGAGCAAGAGCGCGCCGACCAGGACGCGCAGCGCGTCGAGCGGCACGTAGAGCACGAGCGCCGGCCCGAGCGCCGCCACCACTACGGCCAGCGCCACGAGCGCCAGGACGACGCCGGTTAGAGACGTCCGCCAGCCGCGCGTGATCCCAACCGCCAGCACTATGGTAAGCGCTTCAACAGCCTCGACCGCCGAAGCCAGAAAAGACGTCAGAAGCAGCAGAGTCCCGCTCAAGGGTTCGACCTCCAGGCGAATACGTCACACAGAACGAAGAGATGATACCCCTTCCCGGCGGAGAAGCTCGTCCGAATGCTAGATCCCCTCGACCGCCTCCCGGATAGGGGTATCTCCGGCCAGGATCTCGAACTTCTTGCCGTAGGTGTTCCGCGCTTCGAGGGCGACGGCGAATACGTGGGCCACGTCCTCACGCGGGATCTCATCGTACCTCCCGAGCGATTCCGCCGCATCAATTCCGCCGGTCCCCGCCTCGTCCGTGAGTCTTCCGGGCTGGATGATTGTGTAGTCGAGGCCGCTGGCCTCCAGCCGCTCGTCGGCGCGGGCTTTAGCTTGCAGGTACGGGCGCATAGCCTCGTCGCGGCTCTCCGGGTCGTCGGCGCCCGTGGTGCTGAGGATCAGGTAGCGCCGGACACCGTGCTTCTCCGCGGCCTCGATGAGCTTCGCGGCGCCGCCGTAGTCCATCGTCTCCTTGCGGTCGTTCCCGCTCCCAGGTCCCGCCCCGGCGGCGAAGATTATGGCATCACATGCCGCTACAGCCTCTCCAACGCCGCCCTCGACGTCCTCGGTTTCGAGGTCGCAAAGCACGGGTTCTGCGCCATCCGATTCCACTTCCAGAAGTTGTTCCTCTTTACGGACGAGCCCACGGACCTCGTGGCCGTCCCGTAGCAGCATACTAATGAGGGGCCGGGCCACCTGGCCTCGCGCTCCCGCTACCAATACTTTCATGCAGACTCCTTTGCTGGCCGATGTCAGCATCGCAAGTCTATACCGGAGTTAGAGCAGCCGGTGAATTCGGACCTGTTACCCTCGGCTCTTCTATCCTCTAGTCACGGGGTACGATAAACTGGGTTACGGGAGGATCTCGGGAACGGAGGCGGTCATGCAGCAGGATATGGGACGGGCCGGTTTGGGAGTCGGGGGCGCCTTTGCGCCTTTCGCCGGGGCGCTAGAGGAGACACTTCCTCAGGCTCTGGCCCTGTCGGACGTGGCGAAGATGACGCCGATGGAGATCGCGCAAAACTCCGCGCTGGTGACGAGCTCTTACCAGGAGCTCATGAGCATGGCCTTGTCGCTGCAGAACGAAGCCTACGGAAACCTCATGCTCAGCATCCTCAAGGATACCAGGGTCACCTTCATGGAGCTCTACCCCGAGAGGTCCGACCGTGAGGCCATCCGCGACGAGCTGGCAAGATTCGGCTACATGTCCAGGGAAGACGACGTCGATGATCTCTTCCCGCCACATCCCGACGAACCCCAACCCTACGTGGCGGCGCCGCAGAGCCACGAGGATCTGTACAATCCGCATCCCGGCGGGATGGCGATTACCTGCGCCGTGAACTGCCGCCTGAGCGAATACCACACCATGCTCTACCGGGAGCACTTCGGGGTTCCGGTGGACCGGGACCTGGCTGTCGCGGGACTGTGCATCCATGAGTACCCGAAAGCCTGGCTCTACTACTGGAATGAGGATGGCTCCTACGGGATAGAGCCGCGGACTTTCGGTGGAAATATGCACACCCACGACGTCTACGTAACGGCGGAGATGCTGCACCGCGGGGCGCCTCCCGAGTTGGTGGTCGGGGTGGCCGCGGCTCATGCTTTCGGGGCGCCGGATCTGACCGAGGATGGCAAGGAGACCCGGATGTCGTGGCCGGGTTACGACTGGGTGATGAAGTTCCTGCACGCCGGCGCGATCCTGGCCCAGCGAGATCCGGTCGAGGCCGGGGTACTCGAACCCGGTGAGGCCGAGGGTGAGTACGTCCTGCCGCCCCAGACTATCGAGATCTGGAACTGCCACCTCTCGGACATGAACTGGCCCTACACCGCCGGCGCCGCCCACAAATACACCTACCCGCTCCTAGAGGACATGGCCCGCGAGGAGTATGGGATTCCATCACCCCACGGGCTAGAGTTCAACCAGTTGAAAAACTACGTGTACGCGCAGGTCGGCCAGATCGCACTCTACGAAGTCCTGGTACGCGACGGAGAAGCGGCGGCACGTCAGATCGTCAAAAGACTCGTGAACGGCAGGTAGAAGCGACGCCACCCAGGACCTCCTGGTTCTCTACCGACCCCGCTCTGCACCGTCCGATTCTACGTCGTGTAGCTCCGTCTGCGGCCAGCATGTCGACCAGAAGCCATCCTACCTTGCCATACTCTCACGCTACCGGGACTTCCGCGTGAAGTCTGTGAGCCTGCCCTCGCTTCACCTTCAAATACCAACTCTGACGCTATGGTGAGCGGAGGGTGAGGACGGTGATCTCCGGGCGGCAAAGGAAGCGGAGGCGCGCATTTACGAACCCGAGGCCCCTGTTCGTGTAGAGCGCCATACCTCCCACTTCGTAGAGGCCGCCCGGATAACGTCGCGCGTAGGGCGGCAGGACCAGGCGCGTGAGTAGTGGGAGCCTGACCTGTCCACCGTGGGAGTGACCGGAGAGTTGCAGATCGAAGCGCCCGGTCGCGGCGACTACGTCGGCGAAGTCCGGTTCGTGGGCCAGTAAAATTGCCGCGCCCTCCGCCGGCAGCTTCTCCAGCACCAGGTCCAGCCGGCTCCTTCCCTCCATCACGTCGTCCACCCCGGCGACGTATAGTCCGGCGTCGGCCCGCCTCAGCGCCAGAGCGTCGTTGTCGAGCAACTTGATCCCGCTCTCCCGGATACAGCGCCGAATCAGCCCGGCGCCCGTCAGGTAGTCGTGGTTGCCCAGCACCGCCACCACGCCGTCGCGGGCGGAGAGTAGAGTCAGGGCTTCGGTGAGCTGCCGCGTGTCGAGCTTTTTGGCCGAGTAGCTCGCGAAATCTCCCATGATTGCGATTAGGTCCGGGCGCTGCTCGTTGACCGTCCACATTACTTTTTTCAGACGCTCGGGCTTCGTCCAGTCGTCGAGATGGATGTCTCCGATCTGGACGATTTTGTCACCGTCGAACCCAGAGTCCAGCCGCGGCAGGGTAATCTCTATATTGCTGGTCTCCAACCAGCGAGGCTCGATCTCGCGGGCATAAAAGCTCCCACCCGCGACCAGTACCGCCGTCCCCCAGAGAACGCGCCTCTGGGTCGTTATTGTTCGCAAGACGTTCGAGAGAGCCCACGGTTCACGGGCTCCCTCTGCGTCCTCTAGATACCGCCTACGGAAGAAAACGGGACACGGCGCTCCACTTGGTGGACTGGCCGGCCTTCTGCGAGAGGATCGTCGTGATCGCTCCGATGCCGCCTACGAGCGCGAGGTTCACGTTACCCAGCACGTTGACCCGGCGCAGGAGTTTGGCCGCATCTTCGGGTGTCTGGGAGGAGGGCGTAGTACCGGACTCTATCGGGACCGCGCCGTCGGGGGCCTGGCGGGCGAGCGCGAGCCCGCTGATTGTGCTGGCTAGCCCCGTCAAGGCCGCGGCGATGAACAGCGCATCCTTGGCGAGCACGAGGTTGCGGGCGTCTTCGTCGATGGACTCTCCCGAGATGCCGGCCCGGCCGACGAACCAGGTCAGGGCCGCCGTGCCGAAGGAGACCACGTTGACCACGTTGTAGCGGTTCCAGGCGGCGTTGAGGATTTTACCCCGGTCGGGCTCGGAGCTCAGGACATCAAGCTTCGGGTTGAGGGCGAACTTGCCGAAGAGTGTTCCTCCGAAACTGGCACCGATCCCCAGGTTATGGGCGATCCAGGCGGCGTTAGTTAGTTTGGCCATGGCGAGTCTCCTTTTGTTTGACTGCGCGTTAGTTTCCCCCTGCCCGCATCTCTCCAAACAGCGCCGTCTAATTTTCCGCGAGGAACAAGACCTCAGCCCTCGAATACCAGTGAGACCAGCCGGCGTTTCAGGCGTTCTTTCCCTGCTCGACGATACTTTGCAGCTCGCTCTGGAGCTTCTTTACGGCCTGCTCCGGCTCGACATCACCTTTGAGGACGGCGACGAATTCCTCGGCCATCTTGAGCGACATGTCCGAGTAGTATGGCGAGACTGGCCGGGGCCGGGCGCTCTTCAAAGCCTCCTTGCCGAGCTTCATGACCGGTATCTTTTTCAGAAGTTCCTCGTCCTCGTAGGAGACTTTAGTAACGGGCAGACGGGCGCCTTCCATGGCGCGCATCTTCTGCTGCTCGGGGGCGGTGAAGTATTGGATCAAAGCCCACGCGCCATCCGCGTTCTTGCTCGTGGCGTTTACGTAAAGGTTCGTCGCGCCGAGGGCGCTGGAGACCGGGATGTCTTTTCTCGCCACGGGCAAGGTCGAAAGCCCGACCTGCTCCGGCTTTATCTTGGACTGCGCCGGGTCGGAGGTAAGCGCGTAGACGTAGGACCAGTTACGCATGAACACGGCGTCGCCCCGCAGGAAAGCGCCCTGGGCTTCTTCTTCCTTGTAGGTGGTTATCGCCTGGGTGGTCACGCCGTCGGAGATCATGGACCGGTAGGTGGCGAGCCCGGCTACGGCCTCCGGAGAGTCTATGGCGACCTTGTCGCCCTTCAGGATGTCGCCGCCGCTGGTCCAGATGTACTCCATGCCGTTGACGACCCCGCCCTCGTAGTTGGCGCCCTCGAAGACGAAGCCGAACTTCGTTCCCGAGTCTTTCTTTACCTTCAACGCCATCTGCTTCAGTTCGTCCCAGGTCTCCGGCGGGCCGGAGAAGCCGCTCTTCTCCAGGAGGTCCTTGCGGTAGTAGATCAGGCCAGCCCCCGTCACGAACGGGACTCCCCAGACCTTTCCCTTATAAACGTTCGACTCGACGTTGCCCTTTATGAACTTGTTCTGAAAGTCTTTGGTGAACCGTTTGGAGAGGTCCATGAGCCAACCGTTGGAGGCGAGCTGCGCGGGCCAGATTACGTCGCCCGCGATCACGTCTATGTCGCTGCTCCCGGCCTGTAGCTCTGTCCTGAGCCTGTCGAAATACGACTGGGTATCCGCGGGCATCTCTCGATGCTTGGCCGTGTACTTGCCCTTGTACTTCTTGTTGAAGCCGTCAATGAGCTTCTGAAGCGTACCCGTATCATCCGGCCCCTCGGCGTAAGTAACGGTCCCGCTACCGCCCTCCTCCCCACCACCGCACCCGGCCAGCGCTCCGCTACCCAGCAGCGCGGCACCGGCGAGCCCCGTTCCACCAAGACGCAAGAAATCCCTGCGATCCAACCTCAGCATCGTCCGCGAACCCCTGTCTCCTCTCGCATCCATGCTTCCCCTTCCCGC
>JBBPZZ010000191.1:0-9305 GCA_038198445.1 Rubrobacterales bacterium | reverse complement strand
GTCCGTATCCCCCGTGAGCGGTACTCCTCACGCCTCAGCCTGAAAACCTGCTCCTGATAGAAGTCGCGGTTCTCAAGCTCCTCGGCCGTATCGCGCAGCCTATAAGCCTCTTCGAGGGTCTCTGGGATCTTTCTGTCTTCCATAAAACCTTGTTTACCCTACGCTCTAGCTCTTACGCGCCGAATCCCATCTGGACTATGAATGATACCATGAGAGCAGCCTGTCAAAATACTTACCGACCGTCCCGCAACTCTTTTCCAGCACTCTCCTCTTCCGGCTCCCACAGCCCATAGAAAAGTCCGCCGCCGCGCACCCTGACCTCCAGATGCCCGCCTTCCGTAAGCTCTTTTAACATCTTGTCCGCCTCGGCTACAGTAAGAGAAGTCTCCATCGACGCCTGTGCCGGCGTAAGCTCTCCGCACCGCTGCAACGCTCCCAGAAGCTCTTTCTCCCTGGCGCCCTCCGGCAGCGCCTCCGGACGAGTCTCCACTAGACCTGCAACCCCTCGCGCAAAGACACCAAAAGCCGGGAAAACCGCCCATCCGAAGACGAAGATCAACCACCAGAAATTGGTAAACGCTATAAGGAGGGCCGCCGCGAGCAGTATGAGACCGCCGGTAACCACGCCCGTCACGGCCTGGGCTCTGGGGCTCATGCTCTCGACGTCTAGCCCGAGGCCGTCCCAGAACTCGGTGTCGCGGCGCTGACGACGGCCCGGCCCGCCGCGGGCGCGGCGGCGTTCTGGATCCTGGTTGGGCATCTTCTCCACAAGCGTACCTCCGTCTTCAATATAACAGCAACAATATGATCGGACCACGCTCAAACCCTGGCGGGAGAACACGAAAATGCTAACCTCTCCACAATCGACATGGAGGGTTCCCGGATGGATCTAGCCTCACGCGTAGACGATAGAAAAGAAGGACTTCTTGAGGAACTGAACGAGTTCTTGCGGATGCCTTCGATCTCGGCCCAGGACGATACCAGCGGCGGTTTCCGCGAATGCGCGAACTGGGTGCTGGAGAGGCTGCGAGACGCCGGCGCCGAAGCCCGCCTGATGGAGACGGACGGCCACCCGGTGGTCTACGCGGAGATCGGGGCTGGCGACAAGACCCTCCTCTCCTACGGCCACTACGACGTACAGCCACCGGAGCCGCTCGAACTGTGGGAGAGCGATCCGTTCGAGCCCACGATCCGGGACGGCAGCCTCTACGCACGCGGCGTCGCCGACGACAAGGGTGACGTGCTAACCCGCATCCAGGCGCTCCGCCTATATATAGAGGAGCATGGTTCAATACCCTTCAAGCTGAAGTTCTTTATAGAGGGCGAAGAGGAGATCGGCAGCCCGAACCTGGCTCCCTTCGCGCGGAAGAACAAAGACCTCCTCTCCGCCGACGCCTGCCTTTGGGAAGGGTCGATGAAGGACGAAGCCGGGCATCCCGTAATCTTCTGCGGCACGAAGGGCATGGCCTACGTCGAGTTGCGCGCGAGGGGTGCCTCGCACGACCTGCACAGCATGTACGGCGGCATCGCTCCCAATCCGGTGTGGCGACTGATCCAGGCTCTCAGGACTATCAAGGACGAGAACGGGGAGATAACGCTCGACGGGTTCGAGGAGTTGATCGAACCTCCTTCCGAACAGGATCTGGAAGCTATTAGCCGTATCCCGTTCGACGATGCTGAGCTTTGCCGCTCGTGGGGAGTGGAGGCGCTAGATCGCAACCTGACCGGCGAGGACGCCCTGCGCGAGATGCTGCTGCGCCCGACGGCGAACATCGCCGGCATCATGTCCGGCTACACGGGGCCGGGCTCGAAGACCATCGTCCCATCGGAAGCGTTCGTGAAGATGGACTTCCGGCTCGTCTCGGGACAGAGCCCGGAGCCGGTGGTCGGGCTGATCCGGGCGCACCTCGCCCGCCGCGGCTTCGACGACATCGAAGTCGTTGACCTGCACGGCGTAGAGGCCGCGAAGACGCCCATCGACTCTCCGGTAGTCCGAACTTCGGTGCAGACGTGGGAGGACCTCGGACGCGATGACGCCGTCGTCTACCCGACAATCGGTGGATCCGGCCCGACCTCGCTCATCGCCACCGAACTCGGGATACCGACCGTCATGACCGGGAACGTGGCGAACTCCGGCAGCCGCATCCACTCCCCCAACGAGTCCGTGCGCCTGGACGACTACTTCGAGACCATCCGCTACTTCACCCGCTTCTTCGAACGGTTCGGCTCTTGACCGAAGCGCCACAAAAGGGACTGGACCTCCCAGAGCAGGTCCGGCGGAGCCTCGCGTCAGCGGTCGCGGAACGCGGCGTGCAGGCCCGGATGATCTCTACCCAGGGACGCGACTCTATGCGTCCGCCGCAAGGTCACATCGTCGCCGCCGCGACAGAGGAAGAGATAGACGCCATACGCGGCCCCGTCAGGATCGTGCGCCAGCTAGAACACTACAAGACACCCTACGGCCCCGTCGTCCGCCTGGCTTTCTCCGTCTACCCCGAAAGCGGCGAACCACTCTCCTCCGGGACTCTCCTGAACATAAGCCAGGTATCCGGCGACGCCGCCCTGAACGGTCTCGGCCGCCAGAAGAGTATCTACATACACTTCTACTACACGAGTGGAAACGACCTGACATACGCGTTTTCGAAGGAGTTGACCAACGGCCCGGAGCAGCGCGCCGAGGCGAAGAAGGTCCTAAAGATGGCCCGCGATGCCTATACGGAGACACCGGAGGAGCGCCGGAGCTTCCGCTGGGCCGTGGGGATAGCCGAGAAGCAGTTCGAATTGCCCGTACCTCTACCTGGCGAAGAGGTTCAGGTTTAGAGGAGATAGCCTTCCAGGCGGAGCCCGCGTATACTTTCGGGCAATGCAAATGGGGAGCACGTCGAAAGATTTCGTAACGCGGATAAGCGAAGCTCTCTCCGAGGCCGGGCGCAAAGGCATCCAGGTGACAGCAGGCGCTGGTCCATGCAACCTGGAGGCCCAGCAATTCTCCAACCTCCCGCCGGAGGAAGACAATATCCCCGTGGGCCGGCCGCATCATCTGGAGACGCCGCCGGGACCTCGGGACATCGGCAAGCCGGATGGAGCTTCGCGGCTGTGTTACTTCCTCGATGGCGTACAGAGTTCGCGGGAGATCGGGCGCATAGGCATGGCCCCGATCATCGTCGCGACGGTCGCGGCGGCCATCATCAACCGCTGCGACAGGCGGTTCTCGCGGATGCCGATGGAGAGCCCGCCGGTGGTGGTGCAGGCCCTGATCCTGCCGCGCAGTGCCGGTGACGCGCAGGTCGAGGCGTTCTGGAGACTGCTGCTCGACGCCGGGTTCTCGGAACTCGGCCCGGACGAAGTGCCTTCCTCCCCGCACCTGATCCTCGACTCGGCGGAGTACGTGGACGAAGCGGACCCATCGGACTACGTTGGGATGAGAGAACGCGCCCGCGTGAGAGTCCGGGCGCTCCGGGAGCGGCTGGAGGGCGGGATGCTCCGGGAGTGGGAACTCGACGACCGGACCCTGGAGGACTCCGAGGCCTGGATCGCAGTGGACGGACAGCTACTAGACATAAGGGAGTCGAACCGGCGCGCCGTCGGCCTCATAAAGAGCGTCGCGCGCCCGGAGTTTGTCGGTAAAGACGTCGGGATGCTCCTGGACCTCGAACCGGGGATGCGAACCACCAGCTTCGTCCCGGACTGGCAGCTAAGGCGCAGTGCGGGCGAACAGCGGACCTCCTGGTACCTGAGGATGTGGCCGGTGCAACCCGGCGCGGATGCCCTGGGATCTCTCATGCGAATAGAAGCCCCGAGGGACACGGAGCCGGAATTGGTGGATGAGATCAGCCGCTGGGTTCTCGCCGAACGGGCGCCGTTATCCAAACCGGACCCGAGGTGGCCGGCCATGATCTACCCGATCCACTACGTCGAGAAGGTCCTGAAGCCACTTGTCCAGGGCTCGGAACGAGCCTACTCGCGCCTGGAACGACAACTTGCGGCGGCTTCGCCGGCCAACACCAACGGGAGGAACTAGATGCTTCACCCAAACTACCTGGATACCGAATCCGGCCCCATAGGTCGTGTAGTCACCAGCGAGGATCAACCCGCCACCGCCCACGAGTTCTTTTTCTGGACCGCCGAGACCGAGACCGCCCAGAACCTGGACATCGGGCACATCGTCGCCGCCGAAGCCGAGGACGCCACCGCCATAGCCGTCCTCGACGACCCGCGCCGCTACTCCGACCTCCAGTCCTTCCTCGACGACTTCTACGCCTACGACGGAGACCCGGCCCTGGAAGCGCTCTCCGAAAGAGTAGAGATCCTGGTCTTCCGCGCCCGCGTTCTAGCCACCAAACACCGCCACGAGAAGAAGAAGTCCAAGCGACCCGTCCGCACCGGCCCCGTACACTTCGCCACGAGCGCCGCCATCGAGTACGCCCTCGGCACCGACGAGTTCGCCGGGCATAAGATCCCCATGCTCCTCCACGAGAACGGCAACGAAAAAGACGGCGCCCCGCAGCGCACACCGCTATACGTGGACGGCGACTACCTCCTCGGTCCCGAGGCCGGTCACCTCAACATCACCGGCATGAGCGGTCTCTCCACCAAGACCAGCCACGCCCTCTTCACCATCGCCAGCACCTTCCAGACCATGAAGGACAAAAAGGTCGCCGCCCTGATGTTCAACGTAAAGGGCGCGGACCTCCTGTTCCTGGACAAGCCGGTCGAGGTGGACCCGGCGGACGACCCGGACCTCGCCGAGCGATACGAGCGGGCCGGACAGAAGGGTCTCCCGCAAGAAGACCGCGAGATGTACGCTTCTCTCGGACTCGATATACAGCCGTTCGATAACCTCCGCATCTTCGCTCCCATGCGTTACGGGATGGAGGCCGGGGAGCGGGTCATCCAGGCGGAGGACGTGCCGACGCGCAAGTTGAACACGCTGCGGAACGCGCGGGGTGAAGACTCGTGCGTGTACCCGATCATCTGGGAGCTGGGCGACGTGCTACCATACGCCGGTTATGTCTTCGAGCCGTCGGACATGGACGACAAGTTCCGGGGGTTTATCGAGGAACTGCGGGATCAGGGCGTCAGGACCCAGGCGGACTTCTATGGGCTCTTGGATGAGATCGAAGACTACTTCGAGGCCGCCCGCGAGGATGGCAAGAACATCTCCTCCTGGAACGGCCACAACCACATGACCATCGCCAAGGTCCGAAACCGCTTCAAGGTGCTGCCGAACAAGTGCGGCGGCCTCCTCGCCCACGGCAAGGTCGAGCACGGCGACCTGCCCCGCGTCGAGGGACCGTTCGAGAACAACGAGATGCGCGTCGTGGACATCTCGCAGCTAACCGGCATCCCGCAGGATCTCATAGTAACCAGCGTGATCTCCAAGATATGGGAGCTGGCCGAGAGCGGGCGCCTCGGCGTGGACAAGCTAATAATCTTCGTGGACGAGCTAAACAAGTACGCTCCCTCCGGCTCAAAGACCAGCAGCCTCAAGGACACCCTGGTGGACATCTCCGCCCGCGGACGCCACCTCAACCTCACCCTCTTCGGGGCGCAGCAATTCCGCAGCAAGGTGGACGACGAGGTCGTCGGCAACGCCGCAACAAGCCTCTACGGACGCATCGGCGACGAAGAACTGACCAACTCCAGCTACCGCTCATTCTCCTCCACCACCCGCGAGGAGCTACTGCAACTGGAGAAGGGACGCCTCCTCTGCCGCCACGCCCACTACGCCGTCCCGGTCTTCGGGACCTTCCCACGCCCGATGGTCCTCATGGGCAAGCAGGGCACGGACATCTTCGGCGAGCATCGCCAGGACGCCGCGACCTCCGTCCTCTCCGTAATGAGGAACCTCACCAGCAAGCCGCCCAAGATCACGGCTATAAGGGGCGACATAGAAGGCGTCCCGGACGAGAAAGTCTACGAAGCCCTAGACGCAGTACAGGCCGCCCACCGCACCGGCCACGGCGCCGCCGACCCCTACAAGAACTTCCGCTGGAACCTCACCCGCGGCAACCGCCCGTCCAGGCGGCGCGAGTCCTCGCAGATACTCTCCGGCCTGGATCGGATGAGGGATTGATCTAGAGCAGGCGGGCGCAGTCTCGATGAACCTCGAGATCATTGGCGAGATCACCAACGTGGAGAACATAGCCGCCGGCAGCGGCATTCGAGAGATAGCGAGGTTGCGCCGTACATACGGCAGAGGCAGGTGGCGGAAGCTCAAAGGCGTGGCTCAGGTGCGGTTGAGCAATGGTAGAATCCGTCTGGCCGAGCTTCACTGGTACGAAGCGCACGGCATAGGAAAGAAGGAAATGAAGCGGAAACGGTATCTGGACTAGAGATATGACAGAGATACAACAGAACGTCAGGTTCGCCGTCTGCGTAAACAACGCAGAGTACCCTGCCTCCCTGGAGTTGCACAAGATCTACCGGGTACTGCCCGACAAAGAAGCCGAGTCAGATGGCGACCTCCGGGTCATAGACGAGAGCGGCGAAGATTATCTCTACCCGGCAGAATACTTCGTTCTCATGGAACTACCGCAGGTTGTCGAGAAATCTCTCCTGCATAATGTCTAATTCCACAAGATTAGCAACAAGCACCGAAAGCCTGAAGACTGACCCTTTCAAGAACTTCCGCTGGAACCTCACCCGCGGCAACCGACCATCATCCCGCAGGCGCGAGTCCTCGCAGATACTCTCCGGCCTGGATCGGATGAGGGACTGAAATGGAAAGAAGCATACTAATCGAAAATGAGATAAGGGAAGTAGCTGATACTTATTCCAAGCGATTAGCAGATCAGATCGGCTATCGAATTGCCGAAATGGAGACCGACGATCATTCTCATTTCCTTGTCTATAAGGTTCTGGGGGTAAGTGATGAAGAAGGGCGTCTGATTGACATTTATCAGAATAAAGGCCGTTTTCTTTACAAGTATGCCGGTTCGTTTCTGGAAGAAGCTACGAAGAAGTGTTTTCTCCATACTTTTCCGGAATCGGGTTCAGTACGGATACCAAACACTCAAGGAACACGACCCAAAACTTTCGAGATTGACTGTTTAGAGAATAGCAATGCCATAGAAATCAAATGGCGAGACGCTACGACAGACGGAGATCACATTACAAAAGAACATACTCGCATAAAGACCATTGCAGAAGCTGGCTATAAACCTATCCGCGTGATGTTCTACTATCCTAACCGACAACAGGCCGTCCGTATTCAACAAACCCTGGAAACCCTTTATCAAGGAATCGGTGGCGAGTACCATTACGGTGAGGACGCTTGGAACTATGTTTCAACTCGAACTGGAATAGATTTGAAGAAGATCTTAGAGAGAATTGCAGAAGAGAATGTAACCAAGCAATGACTGTAGAAGCGAAAGTACACAAAGGCGATTGCTTAGATCAATTGCGGCAGGTTCCCGACGAATCCATAGACTTGATCTATATGGACCCGCCATTCTTTACGAATACGGTACAAAGCTTAAAGACACGAGACCGCGCTCGGGAGTTCTCCTACGATGACCTCTGGGGATGCCATAAGAAGTACGCACAGTTCCTTTTCCAGCGAATCATAAAAATGAAGCGCGTCTTGAAGCAAACAGGGAGCATTTTTGTACATTGTGACAGAAATGCAACGCACATAGTGCGGGCACTACTCGACGACGTTTTTGGATCCGACCAATTTCGATCGGAAATCATCTGGTTTTATAGAAGATGGTCAAGCGCAAAGAAAGGATTATTGCCTGCTCATCAAACAGTCTACTTTTACTCAAAATCTGATCAATATAAGTTTCGCACCATCTACAACGGCTACTCTGAGTCCACAAACATCGACCAAATCCTTCAGAAACGTACCAGGGATGAACACGGGAAAGCTATCTACGCACGCAACAAAAGTAGAGAGTTAATTCTGGATGATGAGAAAGAAGGTGTCCCTCTAAGCGATGTTTGGGATATTCCCTATCTCAACCCAAAAGCAAGAGAACGCGTTGGGTACCCGACCCAAAAACCGATTCTGCTACTAGAGCGCATTATTGAGATCTCAACCGACCCTAATGACACGGTTCTTGATCCGTTCTGTGGGAGCGGCACTGCCTTGGTTGCTGCGAAACTATTGGAACGCAACTCCATCGGAATGGATATCTCAGGGGATGCGGTCGAACTCACGAAAGCACGGTTAAAGGAGCCGGTGAAAAGTGATTCACGATTGATGCAGAAAGGCCGCGATGCCTATCTGACGGCTGACAAAGAAGCAATCAGTCTCCTTCGGGGACTAGACCTTATCCCTGTACAGAGGAACAAAGGCATTGATGCAATTTTGAGACGCCAGTATAAGGGCACACCTGTCTTGGTGCGCGTGCAAAAACAAGGTGAGCCATTGACGCAAGCTGCAGAGTACTTGTCTAAAGCGGCTAAGAAGAAGGGTGCTATCAAAGCAATACTTGTTAGAACGGAGCATAACTCGCTGTTCTCTGAGGAAATTGCCTCGGACGACGTTCTAGTTATTAACTCGACTGCTTTGGCTATCGAAGAATCGTGTACTGATCTATCTGTGCTTGTGCATAAAGCGCTGGACGAATATGAGAGTGGCGAGACAAAAAGCCTAGACTTCGAGTCGCTTTGAGCTGAAGCCATCCGCTGGGTCCGCGAAATCCAATCTCCCACATGTAAATCGTACGCGTGCCCGGCAATCGCAATCTCCTCTCATGAATCCGCGAGCGATCCAGCTAAAATAGCGAAGGTCCCGGATCACAGGAAGGACAACAACATAGTTCGCATAGCTCACATCTCGAATACGCACCTGGGATACTCTCGGTATGCGAAACTTTATCCGGGTAGTGAATGGAGCATTGGGGAAAAATGACGCGGCAAGAAACATTACCGATATTCGACTTCTCAGATGCCGTGGGAAGCTTCGCGCGTAGCGCCGCCGAGGAGAGAGGCGCGGTCTTTACCCGGCGCGCGGTGGTCGAGTTTATCCTGGATCTCTCCGGTTACACTGTGGAACGCCCCTTGCACCAATCCCGGCTTCTCGAACCCTCGTTCGGAAATGGAGATTTCCTGCTGCCCGTCGTGGCGAGGCTCTTGAAATCCTACGCTACTCACAAGCTGGGAAGCGCCAACGTGGTCGAAGAACTCTCCGGAGCGATAAGGGCGGTCGAGGTGCATTGACCGGCCCCCGATCTCTGTACCAGGTGCTATGAGAGTGTGGTTGCCGATTGTAGCTCCTTTGTAAGCCCCGTACCTGCTTGCGCCGCTGCGCAGCACGAGGCCGCGAATTCCCAAGGCGTTCGGTAGCCCAGGGCGCT
>JBBPZZ010000190.1:0-49397 GCA_038198445.1 Rubrobacterales bacterium | reverse complement strand
GGTGGATACGACGACAGCCCCGGTGACTGACACGGTGGATACGACGACAGCCCCGGTGACCGATACGGTGGACACGACGACCGCTCCGGTGACTGACACGGTGGATACGACGACAGCCCCGGTGACTGACACGGTGGATACGACGACAGCCCCGGTGACCGATACGGTGGACACGACGACCGCTCCGGTGACTGACACGGTAAAGACGACGCATCAGACAGGAAGCATCATTGCTATAGGAAGCGGGAATGTTGCTGCTTTTTCGGCCCGTCCGTCGACACCCTCCACACAAGCGAAAGTTGCCGCGAGCGCGGCGTTAGGGTCGCTTCCCTCTTTCTTCTCTTCACAAAAGCCCGAAACCTCCTCCGCTAATCTTTTGCTTGGGGGACTGCGGACTCCAGCGATGACGCGTTTGTCGGATATAGACTCTCTCTTTGAGAAACTCGTCGTTTCTTCCTCTGGTGAGCGCTCGGGGAGCAGCAGTCCCATCGGTAATGGCAGTACTCCTTACCAGGCTCCACAGCCTGCCTCCCCCGCGCCGTCCGGGGCAAGCCTTTTGGCTGGATCCGGGCCGGGCTTAGGTGGATTCGTTCTGGGTATCCTTGGTCTGTTCCTGATCCTCTCGTTGAGCAACAAGTTCTCACGGTATTTTTGCGAGTTCGTAAAGCCGAGCTCGGTTCTTCATCTGGTTATCGAACAACCCGGCTAACCCACTCCTTACTCGTGGTGCGTCTTTCGACGTGCCACAACGGTTCTCGTAGCCCTGCCAGAGGCTATTGGCAGGGGTAGACCTCTCTTCGAGTAAGGAGAAAACATGAGCTTGACTCTCGAGCGGAGCGTCAAGACCCTCTTGATGATCGTCCTGTGGATGGCGGCACTCGCCATGCTTCCCGCGGTGGCTGAAGCCCAGGGACGAGTCGATGACGGACCATCTGACGCTTCGGTAAACCGGGTTCCGACGCATCTGGTGGTCAATCCTGGCGATTCCCTGTGGTCCATAAGCCAGGAACGGCTTGGCCCGGAAGCGACCCCGCAGCAGGTACTGATGCAGGTCCAGCGGACCTACGCGCTTAACCAAAACACAATAGGGACCGACCCAAACCTGATCCTGCCGGGACAGAAACTGTCGTTGCCGCGATTAGGTAAACCGGCAATAGCTAGGCAGGTTCAGTCCACATCCGAGCCAGCCGGCAAGGCCCGCACCAATGCAGTCGCCAAACCATCTTCGGAGACAGCTTCTAAAAAGGCGTCCTCCAGACCGGTTCCCGATACAATGCCCGCTAGCCAGAAGTCTCCCAGACAACTTCCCGCCATCGCGCATGCACCGACTCCGGCACCGCTATCCGAGCTGGCTCTTGCGGCGCCCTGGCAGACAAGGCTTCTCTCCGGGGCGTACAATCACGGGCGTCAATTGCTGGGCGTCTTACTCATCTTGCTCAGCCTATCTGCTGGCTTTCTCATGGCACGTAAGCTTCCCCTGAAGCGCGATATACGCGAAAGAGCACGCTGGCAAATAATGTCTGAGGTGTACCGGCGTTCATATGCCGATGCGTCGAGCAACGCCGGCTACCTCGAAAACCTGCGGCGGCATAGCTTGAGAAACGGGCGGGCGCCCAGAGTACTTCAGGACACAGTGCCTTCGGCAAAGAACAGGCTCGATCTGATCGGACTCGTCGGAGCGGTAAGCATCAAGCGGCGGCTTAGAACAAAGCGGGCTAGCCTCGCGCGAGGTTCCAGATTGAGGATACCCTCGCGCAACGGGCTAAGCGGCGCTCGCACTCCCGAGATACGGCGCTACCAGCGGATCACGCGAGAAGGCCGGCATCGAAAGACGTTCTTACAGGAACAGCGCAGCCGAGGAGGCAGGCGATGACGGGCATGTGGTCTGCGGCGCAAGAATCCGCAGGGGTCGAGCACGAGGACCTGGGAGTGATCTGGGTGAAGTACATCCACCCCACCCCCTGGCTGAGGCGGCTCGAGAAGGCGTTGAGGGGCCAGGCTATCCTCCACCGAGGACAAGAGTTGCCGTGCGAGGCTTGTCCGTCGCTTGTGGTCCTCTGCGCAGACGAAAACACGATCAGTTCCGAAGCAAGCTGTTTGCTATCTTCTAACCCCGACGTCCCCATAGTGATCTTCGGTCCTTCCGCCGATCCGTCGCTCGCCCGCGCGGCGCTGCGCGCGGGGACGCAAGGCTTCGTTCATGCCGAGATGAGCCCAGAGCAGATTATCCGCGCCCTGGCGGTTGCTGAGAAAGGGGAGTTTGTCATCCCTAGAGAAGTCGTTCAAGGGATGCTCGCGAAGGAGTTTAGAACAGACACTTGGGACCTCACCCATCGTCAACTCGAAATCCTCCAACTGGTTGCCGGAGGCTTGAGCAACATCCAGATAGTCGCACGACTCTACCTCTCCGAGTCAACCGTGAAGCATCACCTGACGGCCGCCTACAAGGTCATGGGCGTCAAGAACAGGAAACAGGCCGCGGTCTTGTTCCGGCGCAACAGGCCCGGCCAGATCAGTACTTGCGCTGCCAACGGGGGATCTAGCTCTCTGGCTGGTGGAACACCGCCGGAGCCAGCAGGGCGGGGCGTTTCGGAAGATGTACCCTCTGCAGGGGCGCAGAGCCCAAATGTACCGAACAGAAGGCCCAACATCCGGGAAGGGGGCTCGATGTGGAGGTGACGAACCAAAGTCTGGCACGTCCAGGGGGTTCGGCACATCTCCCCTCGCAACTCCGAGGGCGGCGCTGCAAGGTGGCAGTGTCGTTGCGAGAGATCGCGCGCAGCAAGAAGCGTAAGGCAAACCGGGCGCCGGCAGGATTCAGGGTAGACGTCCGTGACGCACGCGTCACCGGTGAAGCCTATCAGTTCTCCTTGCCCGGATGGGCCGTAAACGCCGGCCGCGGCGGGCTGGTGGTCTCCGCGGGCCATGAGTGGCGGATGCGCCGGCCGGGCTATTATCGGTGCGGGTAAAGGAGACCAGGGCAATTGCCCCGGCGGGTGAGCGGGAGTATAGTAAGCAGTGGAATAAACGACCGGGGAGCCAAGAGGCTGAGAGGGCGCTGTAAGAGCGCCGACCCGCTGAACCTGATCCGGATAATGCCGGCGCAGGGAGGTTCTTGAGCCTTGACAGCGTATCCTCGGACAACCCGAAGGGAGATACGCGGTGAGTGCTTTCAAGAATGTCAGGGTGCTGACAGAGGCGGCGCTCGCAATTGCGCTGGCGTTCGTGCTTGGTTTGATCACGGTCTTCAAGATGCCGTTCGGGGGTTCCATCTCGCTGGAGATGATGCCCCTGATTCTGCTGGCGCTGCGTCAGGGACCGTGGGTTGGAATTATCTCCGGCGCCGCCTATGGTCTGCTGGATCTCATGGTGGATCCCTTCATCGTGCATCCGGTGCAGGTGCTCTTCGACTATCCGCTCGCCTTCGGCGCTCTAGGGCTCGCCGGGTTCTTTCAGCCCACTGTGCGGGGCGCGGTCCTGGGTACTATCGTCGCCGTGTTCGCCCGCTTCGTGTGCCACTTCATCTCTGGATTTGTCTTCTTCGCATCCTACGCGCCGAAAGGATGGAATCCGCTCATATACTCGGCGGCGTACAACGCGGCGTACCTTATCCCAAGTCTCATCATCTCGCTGATCGTCGTGGTGGTACTTCTCCGGGCTCTCGATGGAGCGCAGCCGTCGGCGCGTCAGTTGCGCTATCGGCGCTCGGCGGCCCTGTAAAGTGCGTGCCGCTGTCTTCCTCAACGGCGTAGCGGACCCTCCGGGCATCCTCCAGAGCGTCGCCGGACACGCGGACTTCGTGATCGCCGCGGACGGTGGCGCCCTGCGCGCCCTGGAAGCGGGAATAGTACCGGACCTGGTCGTCGGAGATATGGATTCCCTGGGGGAGACGCGGGTGCGGCAGGTCGAGGAGCTTGGGGCGCTCCTGGAGCTTCACCCGATCCAGAAGACAAGATGGACGGGCACCTGGCCGTTCTGGCGGCCCACGACCGTGGCGCTACCGAGGTGGACCTCCTCTGCGCCGCCGGAGGATTGCACAGCGCGATCTTCGCCATCCCGCACATCCTGCTCGCCGCCGAGCAATTGGGCATCCGGGCTCAGGTGGTAGCCGGCTGGGGCCGGGTGTTCGTCCTCGACACCGGCTCCCGGAAGGTGACCGGAGAACCGGGAGATAGCGTCTCCGTCTTCCCCTTTGCCGGTCCAGCCGCTGGAGTTACCCTGGAAGGTTTCGTTTACCCTCTGGAAAGCGCCCGGATGGATGCCGGAGACACGCTTGGCTTCCATAATGAGTTGGCCGTCGCCGAGGCGCTGGTAAGCGTGGAAACGGGGACACTATTGGTGGTCCACGAAAGGATCTCCGGTTGAACTGGGAGATAAACCCGGTGCGGACGCTTTGGATAGGAGGCCGGTAGAGTTTGCTGGACAGGCACGATCATCTCACCCGGCAAGGTATCGAAGCCTTCCACGAAGGCCCGGACGCGATTCCGAAACTCGCCGCTCGCGGAGTATCCATCACGAAGGGCGGCGTACACATCCTGGATGGGGTGGACCTGGAGGTAGAGCCGGGGACTTTCGTGGCCTTGATCGGCCCTTCAGGAGCGGGCAAGTCCACCCTGCTCAACCTGCTCGCCGGACTCGAAGCCCCGGACGAGGGCACAATAGAGAAAGACGGAACCCCGCTTACGCGACCCGGCCTCGTGGCCTACATGCCCCAGAGCGACCTGCTCCTCCCCTGGCGCAACGTCGCCGCCAACGTCTCTCTGGGACTCGAAGCCACCGGAACGCCGAAGAAAGATGCGCGCCAGCGCGCGATGAAGGCGCTCACGCGGTTCGGGCTCGAAGACTTCGCGCGGGTGTCGCCGTGGGCGCTCTCCGGCGGGATGCGCTCCCGTGTGGCGTTGCTCAGGACGGCGCTGCTCGACCGCGACGTTCTCCTGCTCGACGAGCCGCTCGGGGCGCTCGACGCGCTGACCCGGCGCGAGCTTCAAGGGTGGCTCCTGAACGTCCGCGACGAGCTTGCCGCCACCATCGTACTCGTCACCCACGACGTGGACGAGGCGCTACTCCTGGCCGACCGGGTCGTCGTTCTTACCCGCAGACCCGCCCGCGTCGCCGTGGACCTTCCCGTGGACCTCAAACGGCCCCGGACGATGGAGGTCGAGACGACCCCGGAGTTCGCCCGTCTCAAGGGCCGGCTGCTCGAAGCCCTGGGGATCGTGAAGTGAGCGTTACGCCGAGACGCGCGCTACCGGCGGTCCTGGTTGCGCTTATAGCTCTCGCGGCGTGGGAGATAGGCGTTCGGCTATTCGGCGTGCAGGAGTTCCTGTTGCCAGGTCCAGTGGCCGTCGTTGGAGCTTTCTGGGAGTCGCGCGGGCTGCTCCTGGAGAATGCGGTCCCGACGGCTGGAGAGGCGGTCCTCGGGTTTCTCTGGGCTGTCGCGGCCGGGCTCCTCTCGGGGTTGCTCATCAACCGCTCGTCACTCGCCGAACGTGCGCTCTATCCCTGGCTCGTGGCTTCTCAGACACTCCCGATCATCGCTATAGCTCCCATACTTGTTACGTGGTTCGGGTACGGGCCGCTGCCGAAGGTGCTGGTCGTCGCGCTGTTCTGCTTCTTCCCGATAACCGTCGCCACCGCCGATGGGCTGCGCGCCGTGGACCCGGACCTCATCCGGCTCATGCGTTCCTTCGGCGCGAACAGGTGGCGCATATTTTCCATGGTCGAGGTGCCGGGAGCGTTACCGTTTCTGTTCGGGGGGGTGCGTCTGGCGGTGACTTATTGTGTCATCGGGGCGATCATCGGGGAGTGGGTGGGGTCCAGCAAGGGACTTGGCTTCTTGATGATCCAGGACAAGGCGCAGTTCGAGATACCGAGGCTCTTCGCCGAGATCTCACTGCTCTCCGCGATGGGGGTGGCTCTTTTCTTGCTGGTCGCACTCGTGCAGCGCCTCGTCGCGCCCTGGACACTCAAGCGCGGCTGAAGTGCCTTTGTTAGACTGTATATAACTGAAAGCACGGCGGAGCTTCCCCGATATAGGGGTGGCTGAGAGTCGGCGAGAGCCGAGACGCTTCGAACCTGACGTGGTTAATCCCACCGGAAGGGAGTGATCCAATGGCCCCAATCCCGTAAGCCTCCACGAAGCTACCCGCCGCCGTTAATTCTCTCTACTTCGGGAGGTAAAGTTGCATCACCTTCGCGTTTTGTTTTTGATAATTCTGATCGCCGCCCTCGCGGGATGCGGCGGAGGAGCCGCCAGTGACTCTAGCTCCTCAAACGGACCGGAACAGGTTACGCTTACGCTCGACTGGTATCCAAACGCCGACCACGCCGGGATCTACGCGGCCCAGGAGCAGGGTTTCTTCAAGGACGAGGGCCTGAAAGTCAATATCCGTCAGCCCTCCGACCCGGCCGCCGTGCTACAGCTCGTGGCCGCCGGAAAGAGTGAGTTCGGCGTCTCATACGAGAACGAGATGACCAACGCGGGGGCGCGGGACATCCCCGTGAAGTCGGTCATGGCGATAATGCAGCACCCGCTCAACTCGATCATCAGCCTCAAGAAGTCCGGGATCGAGAGGCCCGAAGACCTCGCCGGGAAGAAGGTCGGCTACGCGGGGCAGTCCTTCGGGTCCGCGGTCATAGACACCGTCATGCGCGAGGCCGGTAAAGACCCTTCGAGCGTCGAGAAGGTAAACGTCGGCTACGACCTGCGACCGGCCCTGACCTCGGGACGGGTCGACGCCATCGTGGACGCCTACTGGAATATCGAGGCGGTGGAGTTGGCCCAGAAAGGCTTCGAGACCAACGCGACCAAGCTACCCGATGTCGGCGTGCCTAACTACAACGAGCTGGTCGTCGCCACGAGCGACTCCTACGCCAAGGAGCATCCCGACACGGTCCGTAAGTTCGTCGCCGCGCTCGTCAAGGGCCATCGGTACGCCATAGACCATCCCGAGGCCGCCCGCAGCGCGCTGCTTAAGGCAAACAAGGAGCTTGACCCCAAGCTGGCGAAGAAGACGCTGGACTTGACCGTACCCGTCTTCGAGGCGAAGCGTGTCGGCTACCAGGACCCGGCCGAGTGGAAAGCCTACGTGGACTGGGCCGTCAAGAACAAAGTTCTCCCCAAGCCGGTCGATGTCAAAAAGATAATGACCAACGAGTATCTGCCGAAGGGGTGATCTTGAAGCGAGTAATGAGCATAGCGACCAGCGACTCCGGGGCGGGGGCGGGCATCCAGGCCGACCTCAAGGCGTTCCTGCGCTGCGGCGTCTACGGGACCACCGCCATCGTCGCCACGACAGCGCAGAACACCGTGGATGTTACCGGCATCCACGCTTTCCCGCCCCAGGTCGCCGTAGATCAGATAGAGGCCGTAGTCTCGGATATCGGGGCCGGCGCGGTGAAGACCGGGATGTTGTTCAACGCGGAGATCATCTCCGCCGTCGCCGAAACGATAGCCCGCCTTGGACTCCCGAACGTAGTCGTGGACCCCGTGATGGTCGCCGAGAGCGGCGCGACCCTCCTGGAGCCGGACGCGGTGGAGACTTATAAGAACGAGCTTTTTCCGCTGGCGACCGCCATCACGCCGAACGTGAACGAGGCGTTCGCGTTGCTAGGTGAAGAGAAGGACGAGGAGCACATCGAGGACTGTGCCGTGACGCTGCACGCTCTCGGACCTGAAGCGGTGATTATCACCGGAGGACACACGGAGTCCGGGGCGGACCTCCTTTATGACGGGAAGGGCTTCACGAGGATCGAAGGCCCGCGGCACCTGTCGGAGAACGCGCACGGGTCGGGCTGCACGCACTCATCGTCGCTGGCGAGCTTCCTGGCGCGGGAGTTCGGATTGGAGGAAGCGGCCCGGCGGGCGCGCGCGGTGGCGGCCGAGGCCGTGGAGTATGGGCTGGGGGAGATCGGGGCCGGCGCGGGGCCTGTCCACGCGCTCGGACGTATTTTGAAAGGAGTCGATGTATGAACGCGGTAGAAGTCCTGCGGAAGCTGGGGGATGAGCGGCCGCTCGTCCATCACATAACCAACTACGTTACGGTCAATCTGGTGGCGAACGTCACCCTCTCGACGGGTGCGCTGCCGGTCATGGCGCACGCGGTTGACGAGGTGGAGGAGATGGAGGGACTCGCGTCGGCGCTCGTGCTGAACATCGGGACGCTGGACACGGGCCAGATCGAGGCGATGCTCCTCGCCGGTAAGCGCGCCACCGAGCGCGGGATACCGATCATTCTGGACCCCGTCGGCGCCGGGGCCACGACGCTCCGCACGCGCACTGCGGAGCGTATCCTCTCCGAGCTGCCGGTCTCCGCCGTCCGCGGCAACGCCGGAGAGGTAGCCATCCTCGCCGGACTCGCCGCCGAGGTGCGCGGGGTCGAGAGCATCGGCGGGGACGCCCGCACCGCCGTCTTAAAGGCCGCCCGCTACCTCGGCGTAACCGTCGCCGCCACCGGCGAGACCGACTACATAAGCGACGGCGAGCGCCTCTTCGCCGTCGGGAACGGCCACCCGCTGATGGGCCGCGTCGTGGGGAGCGGCTGCGCCTCCACCGCCGCCGTCGGCTGCTTCGCGGCGGCGGGCGGCGGAGACCCCGAGACCGTCGCAAACGCGCTGGCTTACTTCGGACGCGCCGGGGAGGTCGCCGCGGAGGGCGCTGGTGGTCCCGGTACCTTCGAGCCCCGTTTCCTGGACGCGCTCTCCGAGTTATCCGGCGAACCTTCCCTGCTGAACGGCGGGCTGAAAATAGAGGAGGTATCTCTTGACTAACGTTACCCGGAGTCTCGCGAGGAGCACTACCCGAAAACTGGTATTGGCGGCGCTCTTCGCGGGGATGGGAGTTTTGCTCTCGTCTTTTGCCATCCCGGTTGGCGGGGCGAAGGTGTTCCCGTTCCAGCATGCGATCAACGCCGTCGCCGGGGTCCTGCTCGGGCCGTGGTGGGCAGCGGGCTCGGCGCTCATCACCGCCACGCTACGGGTCTCTTTAGGGACCGGGAGCCTCTTCGCTTTCCCTGGAAGTCCGTTCGGGGCGATCGTCGTCGGGTTCGCGTACAGGTTGCTGCGCCGGGACGAGGCCGCGCTCTTCGAGCCGCTCGGTACGGTACTGATCGGGGCGACGTTGAGCGCGGTTTTGATCTCCCCGTTCCTCGGAGGCGCTGGAGGCGGCTTACTCGCGCTCATGATCGCCTTCGCCGCCTCCAGCATCCCCGGCGCTATCATCGGCTACCTCATCCTCAAGGTACTCAGGCGAAGCGGCTACCTCGGCTAGAGGAGACTGTGTCAGCTATCCTGGACAGCAAGCCGGAGGTGTCCTATCTTCACGGCATGTCCGAGATACTGAAGAGCGTGGAGCACCGACCCTACCCGCCCCCGGAAGGCTCGTGGGCGATCTCCATGAGCTGGCACGACCTGCTCTTTATGCACTGGCCCGTACCAGAGAACTGGCTCCGCCCGCTCATACCGCCCGGCCTGCGCCTCGATACCTTCGACGGCAGCGCGTGGCTGGGGGTCGTCCCCTTCCACATGAGCGGCGTCCGGCCACGCTTCCTGCCGGCTGTTCCCTGGCTATCGGACTTCCCGGAGCTGAACCTCCGCACCTACGTGACCGCGGATGGCAAGCCCGGCATCTGGTTCTTCAGCCTCGACGCCCACAACCCGGTGGCCGTGCGCCTCGCCCGCGCCACCTTCAGCCTACCCTACTACGATGCCAGGATGTCCTGCCGCGTGGCCGGAGATGAGGTCCACTACAGCAGCGTCCGCACGCACCGTAACGCGCCGCAAACCAGCTTCAAAGCGCGTTACCGGCCTACGAGAGAACCATTCGACTCCCGGCCCGGAACTCTCGAGAACTTCCTTACCGAGCGCTACTGCCTCTACGCAGCCGATGCTAAAAGCCGCGTCCGGCGCGGCGACGTGCATCATCAGATGTGGCCCTTGCAGCCCGCTGAAGTAGAGGTCGAAGAGCTTGAGATGACCGGACAGATCGGTCTGAGACTTCCACGCACAGACCCGATACTCCACTTCTCCAAACGCCTCGACGTACTGGCGTGGCCGCCAAAACGGATAGCCACATGAAGCTCCAAGATTCGCGGCTGCTCCTCGTGACCGATCCACGCCCGGACCTCGCCGCCCGCGTCGCCGCAGCCGTCCGGGGCGGCGTGGACATCGTGCAACTCCGCGACAAACACACTTCGAGAGACGAGCTTATTCCTCTGGCGGAAGAACTGCGCGACATCTGCGTCCAGGCCGGGGCCATCTTCACCATCAACGACGACCCGGAGCTTGCCCGGCTCTCCGGGGCCGCCGGAGTCCATCTCGGTCAGGAGGACGGTACCATCGCACGGGCCAGAGACATCCTCGGCCCGGATGCCATAGTAGGCCGGTCGGCGAGTACGGTGGAGGAGGCGCGAGTGGCCGTGCGAGAAGGGGCGGACTACCTCGGCATCGGGACGGTCTTCGCCACCCCGACGAAGACCGATACGGAGGTCGCGGGTCTCAAGCTGCTGGAGGATATCTCTCGTGAGCACCTGCCCGTTTCCTGGTTCGCCATCGGCGGCGTGACCCTTGAGACCGCGCCCCAGGTCGCGGCGGCGGGCGCGCCGGGCTTCGCCGTCGTCCGGGCCATCCTCGACGCCGGAGACCCGGAGGCCGCCGCCCGCGGGTTGCGCGCGCTCTTGCCGGACTGAAGGCTACCGTCAAGATATACTCGTCGCGTGAAAGACAGCCCGACACCCCGCGCGCCGGACGCATCGTGAAGGCGGACCTCGTCTCCGGCATCCTGCCCGTCCGGGAGGATGGGCGTATGCTCCTCCTCCAGCGTCCGGCGGGGACCTGGGAGCCGCCCGCGGGCCGTCTCTCGACCGGCGAGACTTTCGAGGAGGGGGCCGTGCGCGAGTTATACGAGGAGACCGGGATGCTCGTTGCCCCCCAACGCATCCTGGCTACCTGGGTCGGGGAAGCGCCGAGCGGCGGTTCTCTTGCCGCCGTGACGTACATCGCGCGGGCCGGCGATGAAGAGGTGCGCCTCTCTCACGAGCACCTCGGGTACAGGTGGGCGACCATCGAGGAGTGGCTGGAGTTGCCGAGCTGGTGGAGCAAGGAGAACATCCGAAGTGTCGCCGCTCCGTTGCGCGCGCTCCCCGGAGACCCAGCGCCAAAACCCCCGCCGCCGGGACCGCGCGAGGACGACGGAGTAGTCCCGGCGAACCTGGGAGCAGGGACAGTGCTGGTTGACCTGGACGGCGATGAGCCTCGGGCGCTCCTCTTGCGCCGTCGCAAGCCGCCGGTCGTACTCTGGGAGAACCCTGGCGGAATGCTGGAGGCTGGGGAGGACTTCGTGGCCTGCGCCCGCCGCGAGACGTTCGAGGAGACGGGCGTCGCGGTTGAGCCTTCATCTCCCTGGTGGGCCCGCGTGGAGCCCTGGCGCGGAGCGGGAGACAGCGAGATGTACGCCGGCATCGGATTTCTGGCGCACCATCCCGGTGGTGAGATAGAGTTGGAAGCGGACGCCCACGACGCCTTCCGCTGGGTCACGGAAACCGAATGGCGATCTCTGCGTACCTGGTACAAGAGCGGGGAGTCCGATGTTCTGTGGACTGCGGTAGGAGAGATGACGTGCGCTTAGAGCGGAAGGAACAGCAGCCAACTGGGAAAGAACGCATCGATGAGCACGCTGCCGGCCGTGAACGAACATGGCTTCCGCTGCTGTTCCTTCTGGTCATACCGGCGGCCCTGTTCCTCTCGACCCTGATCATTCCATTCTTGCCGCTTTCGGGTCAGGCGAGGGTTTGGATCATCTCCGGGTTGTTGATCTCCACAGAGATCGTCTTCTGGGGGGCGGCGCTCTATTTCGGCAAGGAGATCGCCTCGCGCTACCGGCGTTTTTTCAACCCTCGCAACTGGTTCGGGAAATAGTGGCGTTGAACGAGTTCGAGGTGATAGCCAGGATCTCCGGCGGCCTGCCCCCCGCGCCCCCAGAGGTGCTGGTCCCAGTGGGAGACGACTGCGCCGTCCTGCGACTGGGCGATACCTTATGGGTCGCGGCGGTGGACATGCTCGTCTCCGGGCATCACTTCAAGGAGTGGGCCGCGCCCGAAGACGTAGGCTACAAGGCCGTCGCGGTCAACGTCTCGGATGTGGCGGCGATGGGGGGAATACCGCGTTTCATCCTGACTTCCGGCGGGGCCGCCGACCCGGAGACCACGCTGCGTTGTTTCCAGGGGGTGATGCAGGCGTGCGAGGAGTTCGGCGTCTACCCGCTCGGGGGCGACACCACCCGCGCCGAGGCTCTCACGGTGGACGTTTCGATCCTGGGCCAGCTCGATTCACCTCCGGTACTGCGGTCCGGCGCGAGGCCGGGGGACCTGTTGGCCGTCACCGGGGAACTTGGGGCCTCGTCCGCCGGTTTTCTGGCGCTGGAGAGAGGGGATACCGGGGCGGAGCGGCTAATTCGCAAGCATCTGCGTCCCACGCCGCGTGTAGAGGCTGGAGTGGCGGCGGCGCGGCTTGGGGTGCGGGCGATGATAGACCTTTCGGACGGGCTCGCCTCGGATGTGCGTCACATCTGCGAGAGGAGCGGGACCGGGTGCCGGGTGGACATCGGCCTCCTACCTGTCGCGGAAGATACGCGGACGCTTGCGGATTCTATTGGCCGAGACCAGGAAGTCCTGGCGGCGACCGGCGGTGAGGACTACGAGCTACTAATGGCGGCTCCAGAGAGCGTGCTGGACGAGCTTGTCGCTGACATCGACGTGCCACTCACGATGATAGGGGAGATGACCGGGGAAGGTGTGATCTTCCATCGTGGAGGCGAGATCGTTGATGGCCTCTCCGGATGGGACCATTTCGGCGCATCTTGAACGTCTGGTTCGGTTCACGCAAACGGGGTAGAAATAAAAGCTCCAAACAAACTCTCAGGATAGGGGACGTATGCCGTACGGAAAGATCACCAAGCTACCGACGGGCGTGAAAAACAACCTTCCCAAGCACGCCCAGGAGATCTATAAAGAAGCCTTTAACTCCGCCGAGGAGCAGTACGGTGAGGAGAGCCGCGCCCACCGCGTAGCCTGGGGCGCCGTCGAGCAGAAGTACGAGAAGAACGAGAACGGTAACTGGGTGTCGAAAGAAGACTGACTGGTTCTACACCGGCCAGCCTTCGAGCGTCCAGCCCATGTGCCAGAACATCCACTCGTAGCGGCTCGTGGTTACGAAGACGTCCTTTACTTCGGATTTTTGGGACTCGTTCAGGTCTTCGCAGGCTTCGTCGGTGAGGTCGAGAACGGCTTCCACGACGGCGCCGAACTCCTCTCCGCCGTAGGTGTCTATCCATTCCTGGTACATGGGGTTCGGAGAGCCCTGTTCTAGGAGAGCTTTGCCTACCTCGGCGTAGATCAAATAGCAGGGCAGCACTGCTCCCAGGACCTCATGGTAGTTACCGAGAGCGGCTTTTCTAAGCAGGTAGCTGGTGTAGGCCAGGGTGGTGGGGGCGGGATTTGTCCGGGCCAGGTCTTCTTGGGTGACGCCGAGGTTCTTGAGGAAGCTATCGTGCAGGCTGCGCTCCACGGAGATCGCTCCGATGGCGTGCTCGTTGAACATGAGGAACGAGTCTTCATCCGATGAACGAACCCCTGCGAGACTCAGGGCGCGGGCGTAGTCCCGCAGGTAGAGTGCATCCTGGAGGACGTAGTGACGAAAGCAGTCCTCCGGGAGCGTTCCGTCGGTTAGGCCTGCGAGGAACGGATGCTTCAGTATCTCCGCGTAGATGGAGTCTATGGATTGCCAGAGCTCCGCGGTGAACCTGCGCTCGTGGAAATTTCTTTCCTCTTCCATGCCCCTCCTCGGGTGACAGGTTTAGTGTTTTTATTGCTGGACATCGTCGAGGTAAGTATAGACGCCGCCCTCCGGCTTCTCCGCCGGGTGAGTCGTGGGTGGAAGCGGGTTTTGTTTGCCGCCCGAATAAGGCGTCGTTACATCCTCTCAAGCTAACAGAAAAACGTCGCGGGATTCCGCCTGGGATAGAGTCAGCTTTGGGATCGAACCTGCCTACGGATTGCGGAGTGTTTTGTCCTCGTAGGCTTTGCGAAGGATGTCGAAGCCCTTCTTCTTGCGCTCGTGGAAGTTAGGGTCGTTCCACCCGTTCCAGGTGTAGCCAAGAGGCTCTATCTTCTGGTCCCCGCTGTTACTGTTTCGTATGGCCGGGTAGACTCTCACACCGTCTACCTGCGCCGCTTCGAGTTTGTCCTTATTGGACGAGGTCTTATAGGGATAATCCCAGACTTTCAGGCTACTCGGGTCTGTGAAGCCCAGGAGCATCCAGGGAACGCGGACTTCCATAACGTCTCCCTTCGCGTACCAATCGGCGAGGCTGTTGAAATCGGGGCTCGAAGGATCGGTTATGCCTTCGCGCATCTTGCCGACTTCGATCTTCTGGAACGGTACCCACTGCTTTGTCTGCGGTAGGTACAGTTTGCGGCTCAGCGGCAGGTCCCATGGGAGGTAGTCTCCCGCGGAGGCGTCTCGGCTTGTGCCGGGGTCCGGGATCATGTGGTACCGGTAAGACCAGAGCCAGGTGAATTGATCGTAGGCGCTGTTGACGAGTATCCGCGAGTCTTTCTCCCCTTTCATCTGGAGCAGAAACTGCGCCCCGCCGTCGGGGAACTTGAGGCCGGGCGCGGGTTTGGCGGTATTGCCGCCGCCCGGGAGCGTGCCGAACCCAACGTCCACCTCGTCACTTTTGAGGTCCCAATCGCCCTTGTGTTTCTTCATCATCAGGTAGAGATACGCTTCATCGTGGGAGACGGAGAGATCGAAGTCTCCGTACGCTTGCTCCTGAACGCCATACGTGTGTACCAGGGCCCGGTCAGAGAGTCCCTTGAAGAAGCCCTTTACGCCGCCCTGCTCTCCCGACAATCTCTTCCAGTCGTCCGCTTTGCCATCGACGTGTATAGTCTTCTGCTCGCTTGGTCCGGCTTCGGAGGAGATGACACCAAAGTTCTCCTCGTTGGTGAGCCTGTTGCGCCACATCTGGCGGCGGTCCTTTGGGATCTCCAGATCCGTCGTGTTCCAGGTAAACTTGAACCACTCGTCGGACCAGGCAAAGAGTAGTCCTCCGTCGAAGCCCTCGTTGCGGATCTGCTGGAGCATCCCCGTGTCCATCTTGCCCTGTTCTTCTTCCGTGTGATAGCCCTGGTTTCGCCCCAGCGGCCCCTTGTGGGCCATCCCGCGGCTGCTGGGGACGCCGAACTCCCCGACGAAGAGAGGGATGCCCTTGTGGTGGGCCCGCAGCTCGTGCAGGTAACCAGCGTAGGGATCTATCTTGCCCTCGGAGTTCCGGTACTTCTGGTACTTCGGCTCGTAGCGGAGGAAGTCCGGATAGTAGGGATAGACGTGGTACTGGGAGAAGTAGCCCGCCTTCCAGGAGGAGGTCGGCTCGACGTGCATCGGATCCACGGAGACGAGGTCCTCCTGATCGTTGGACTCGTTTGGATGCTTCAGGGGATCTGTGGTCAGCCAGTTGGTGAATGAGACAGGATGCTGCCAGCCGTATTTCATCTCCTCTTCGCCGACCGTGTCGAGCATCCAGGCGAGCCAGCTCTCGAACGGAGAAGCGTCCGATGTCCCCCTGAAGTACCGTCCCGAGTACGGTTTCATCCCGGGGTTGGCGTCGTCCGTCGCCTTGACGGCGTAGGGGAACCACTCCGTCCCGACCATCCAGCCGAGCATGTATTCTGAGACATCGGCCCGGAAGCGGCCGCTCGCGTGGCCGGGACGGGTTGGCAGGTCTGCGTCCCCGTGAACGGCCCGGACGGTGTCCCGGATCTCACTCCGGAAGTTCGAGGTGATGTCGCCACTGTAGGCGTCGTGCCCCTCCTCTTTCTTCCCGATGAGCTTCTCTTCCGGCGACCACACGCCCTGGATGAGCCACAGTGGGTCCTTACGCCCGGAGTTGAACTCGGCGAGCGCCTCGTAGAAATCTGGGTTCAGGATCGTATAAACCCGGACTACATCTACGTTCATCTCTTTCATTTGCGGGAACCAGCGCAGGTAGTCTTCTTTGGTTGGCGCCAGTTCACCGGGAGAGTGTCCCGGCAGGGAGGCTCCCATGTTTACCCCGTTCCAGAACTGCGTGTGCCAGCCGGTCCCGTCGTAGACGGCGATGTGGGAGCCTTTCACGGTCGAGACCTGCGTGATGCCGCCCACGTCCGAGACAGGCCGCTGCACCTTGCCCCATCTCAGGAAGACGATAACGCCGACCGCGAGCGCAACGGCGCAGAGGAGGAATATAGACATACGCAGCAGCCGTATCCTCGTGCTTGGACGCTGCCTTGCCTGGTAGTTCTGGTACAAGTTAGATGCTCCTCATCCGCGTTCGGCGGTTTTTGGCGTGTTTTTCGCTTTACTCGCCGGGTCGAATCCCTGACGCTCCATGGAGCCCCAGTTCGTGTTGCCGCGAAGGAAAGATATTATGGCGACGAACCGCCAGAAGGTGTTTATCTGACGGTAGCCGAAGTTCTCCAGGATGCCGTAGCTCGTGAGCTTGACGATATCCCGCCACCTCGGATACCGTTCCAGACGCAGCTCTTCGAGGAAGACAGCCGCGGTTGAGAGCAGCACCCCGAGGCCGACGGCGACCAGGAAGAACGCCAGGGCGAACTCGGTGTTAAGGACTCCGAGCAGCAGGCCGGCGACGAAGGCGATGTAACCCAGGACCTCCACGACGGGACCCAGGAACTCAAAGAGGAAGAAATAGGGCATCCCGATCAGGCCGACCGCGCCGTAGCGGGGGTTGAAGAGCATCTTCCGGTGCCGGAGTAGGGTGTCCATGAGGCCCCGGTGCCAGCGGTCGCGTTGGCGGCCAAGTACGCGCAGGGTGTCGGGGACTTCGGTCCAGGCTACGGGATCGGAAACGAAGGTTATTTTGTACTGCCGGTCGTTCTCCAGGAGGACGCGGTGCATCCGGGTGACCAGCTCCATGTCCTCGCCTACCGTATCCTCCGTGTAGCCTCCGGCGGCTATTAGGTCGCGCCTGCGGAACATGCCGAACGCGCCGGATATGATGAGCAGGCAGTTGAGCTTGCTCCAGGCGGTGCGGCTGGCGATGAAGGCCCGCAGGTACTCGACGATCTGGAAGTTCGGCAGGGCCTTGCGGGGCGTCTTGACTTTTATGATGCGGCCCTTCTCGAACTCGCAGCCGTTGGCGACGCGGACGATGCCTCCGACGGCGGCTACCTCGCTCGACTCTATCATTGGGCGGGCCACCCTTAGCAGCGCGTCCTCTTCGAGGATGATGTCCGCGTCCAGGCAGCAGACCAACGGGTAGCTGGCGGCGCAGACACCCGCGTTCAGGGCGTCTGCTTTACCGCCGTTCTCCTTGTCCACGACGATCAAACGCTCGGAGGGGGTGCTATAGACTCCGCGAAGAGGCGCCATCGGTAGCTGGCGGCGCACGGGCTGATCGGTCTCGTAGAGATCGAACTCCTCCATCAGGACTTCCAGGGTACGGTCTTTAGAGCCGTCGTTCACTACGATCACTTCGTGCAGGGGATAGTGGAGCGTCAGGAAGGAGCGGACGCTGTCAGCGATGGACGCTTCTTCGTTGTAGGCGGGGACCACAACGGAGACGGGTGGGGCGTAGTTAGATGTAAAAAGCTCGGAGAAGCCGGAGAAGATCTCTCGCCGCACGTAGTCGGCTATCTCGGCGAACGAGATGAGGTAAAGGATCAGGTACACGCCGTTTATGACGAGGAAGTAGATCAGGACGAAGTAGTTTACCGAGAGTATGAAATCGTTAAGACTCACGGGCCTCGACCATCGTCGTTTGCAGGGTGAGCCGGATGTTCTCATCCGGCAGGGTACGGGCGAGGCGTTCGAGGTATCTCACGGCTCCGGCGTGGACCATGCCCTGGATCATGGCCCGCGCGCTCTCGCCGCGATCTCCGGGGAGTATGAGTTCCTCGACCGCCCGCAGGGTGATGCCTCGCTCTTCGAGGGTTGCGGCGGCCCGGTCGCGCGCGTAGCGGTCCTCGTTCTCCAGTATGTCCGCCAGGGCGCGCTCTCCGGCGGGACCCATGTTGGCGAGAGACCGGCTCGCGTTCAGGCGTACCCACCATTCCGGGTCCACGGTCAGTTCCTTCAGGACCGGGATGGAGGACACCTCTCCGATCATGCCTAGCGCGCTCGCTGCCTGCGCTTTCACGGGCCATGCCTCGTCTTCGGCGGCTTCGATTAGTTTGGGTATGTCGTCGGGATCGCCGATCTTACCCAGCGCGAGAGCAGATTTTGCTCTGAGGTCTACGCTTTTTTCGGAGTGGATCGAACGGCCAAGCACATTACGCGCCTCGCGCGCCCGGAGCTGTCCGAGTACCTGCGCGGCCTGTATGGAACCATATAGTTGGCCTGCTCCGGCATCGCGTTCGTCCTCCAGCACCTGTATAAGTGGCTCTATAGACGGACTCCCTACTCGCTCCAGGTTTTCGGCCATGCGGAGCCGGGTTAGCTCCGAGGAGTCGTTCAGGGTCCTCGCCAGGGCTTCGACCGCCTCCGGGGCGCCGATACGGGCCAGGGCGCGCGCGGCCACCGCCCTGAGCGTCTCGTCTGGATGAGCCAGGAGCTTAGTGAGAGGAGCAACGGCCTGGAAGCCGCCAAAATATCCGAGGTTCTCCGCGGCGCGGGCCTTCCTCCAGCGCCGCGCGGACCTCAGCCTCCCAAAGTAGCGTTCCGCGACCGATCTCGTTTGCCAGCAGAACAATGCGGTCTTTATCGGAG
The DNA here is from genome assembly GCA_038198445.1 of Rubrobacterales bacterium. Classification (GTDB taxonomy): domain Bacteria; phylum Actinomycetota; class Rubrobacteria; order Rubrobacterales; family Rubrobacteraceae; genus JACDDK01. The sequence continues at coordinate 30,635 of JBBPZZ010000190.1, read as the reverse complement.
CCACGCAGTACGGAGAGGTACTCGATCATCAGCGCGGCGAGGAGGTCCAGATCCCTACTCCCGAGCCGCTGGAGGCGCGGATGGACCTCGCCGCTCGCCAGCGAACTATCCAGGGCCCCTTCGAGCTTCCCGGCGTGCTTCCGCAGGGATCTTCTTTTAAAGAAGCGCAGCGTCTTTACGCCGATAGTAAGCACTACTATCAGCACGTTCAGGACCGCCATTACCACGACGGCCCACAATATGACTCCTATGTTTTGCATGTTCTTATATTATCGGCCGTTGTCCTCAAAAGGTTTAATGGTATAAGACACTTGATGGTTACTATACGTGCCTGAAGGGGTTGTAGATCTTTGAATGCGGGTGAATTGAAGATTTTGGCCGCCGACGACGACCGGGTGGTGCGCCGGATTATCGTGGCCAAGCTCTCCGGGCTGGGTTACGAGATCACTGAGGCACAGGACGGCCAGGAGGCTTTCGAGAAGCTCAACAGCGCACAGGTCCCAGACCTCCTGATTACCGACCAGTTAATGCCCCGGATGAATGGCTTGCAATTGGTGCGGGAGGTTCGCGCCAGCCCGGACCCGGCGCTGGCGAAGCTTCCTATCATCATGCTTACCTCCCGCCAGAGCGAGCGGGACATTATCGAGGGTCTGGAGACGGGCCTCGACGATTACGTCATAAAACCTTTCTCTCCCGACGAGCTTGCCGCGCGTGTCCGCACCGTTTTATGGAGAACGCAGCGACCGAAAACCGTTTAACCGGCCACTTCTGGCCGGTCCGAGTCTTCGTGGACCATGATGTTGTTTCGTCCGGCCTCTTTCGCCTTGTAGAGGGCTTCATCGGCCTCTTTTAGAAGCTCATCGGCGCTTTTGGAGCTGTTTGGCGGGAGCATGGCTACGCCGGCGCTTATGGTAACCAATCCCGCGGGCGTCCTGGCTTCGTGCGGTATCTCTAAATCCTCCACGCCGCGGCGCAGACGTTCGGCGGTCTGGGCCGCGGACTCCAGGGACTGCTCCGGAAGTATCGCCAAAAACTCTTCGCCTCCGTAACGGTAGACCGTGTCTCCGGCCCGGATGGTCTGTTTCAGTACCTCCGCCATTGATTCGAGCACGGCGTCTCCGGCCAGGTGGCCGTAGTTGTCGTTGTAGAGCTTGAAGCAGTCCACGTCGCAGAGGATGGCGCAATAGCTGTGGCCGTAACGCTCCACCTGGGCGCTCAGGGTTTCGAGGTTCTCTCTCAGCAGGAGACGGTTGCCGAGTTTGGTCAGAGGATCGCAGCGGGCAATCTCGAAAAGCTCTTCGTTCAGGCGCTCCAGTTCCGTGTTCTGATCGGCCAGCTTATGGTGCAAAGAGGTGACGCGGGAGGCGGCGATGAGCCTTACATTCAACTGCTCGCGGTCAAGAGGTTTAGCCAGGTAGTCGTCCGCGCCGGCCTGCATCCCTTCCAGGAGGTGGCTTTTATCTCCGAGGGCCGTCAGGAATATGAAGAAAGTGTAGGTGCCGCGTTTCTCCTGGCGCACGAGACGACAGAGTTCGAGGCCATCCATGTCTGGCATCATCCAGTCGCTGATGATCACGTCTACATCCGGCGTGTTCTGGAAGATTTCCCAGGCTCTTTTCCCATCTTCCGCCACGAGACATTCGTGTCCGAACTTCTCGACGGCGCGCTGAAGAATCATGCGCGAGACGGCATCGTCTTCGACGATAAGTATCTTCAAGTCAGCTTCTTACCCACCAGATCTCGTAGTGCTAACTGTACATGATTGAATTCTACCCTGAGGTTCTCCAGCAACTCAGACGCGTGAGAGAGATCTCCTGATGCGCCGATGCCCTGCAGTTTAGCGCAGATGGTGGCCATCCGAATGGCTCCCATGTTGCCCGAGCTTCCCCCGAGACCATGGGCCGCCCGCCCTATAGTGTCGGCATCGGCTTCCTCAATAGCTTCCTTCAGTATCCTCAGACTAGACCTCGCGTCGTTGAAGAACAGTTGCGCAAGCTCCGAGAGCATTTCATCTCCGCCCAGCTCCCGCAAGTTCTCTATAGCGGCTCGATCTAGGGAATCTGCGGTTCCTGGAGAAACTAAAGATTCGCTATCGGTTGCCGCCGCCTCTTCCTTACGGACCCAGCTTTCGAGGACCGCCCTTAGATCCTCTCGCTTAACCGGTTTTGCGACGTAGTCGTCCATACCGGCTTCCAGGGTTCTCTCGCGGTCGCCCTGCATAGCGTTGGCCGTCATGGCGATGATCGGAGTGCGGCCTCTTTTGTGCCCTTGCTGATCTTCGCGACGTCTTATCTTGGCGGCGGCTTCGTAGCCGTCCATCTCGGGCATCTGCACATCCATCAGGACAGCCGCGTAGGGGATGCGCGTGAGGGCTTCGACGGCTTCGGAACCGTCGGCCGCCACGTCCGCATGGTATCCTAGATTCTCTAGCATCTTCACGGCGACCTTCTGGTTGATGGCGTTATCTTCAGCAACGAGTACGCGGAGGCGGGGTACGTTCCTGGTATCGTCCACGCTGTTTCGGGTAGTCAGTTGGGTCTCCTCCTGAGGTGTGAACTCTTCTATTGCACTAGTGGCGGTGACTATGGCATCGTAGAGGCGGGACTGTCTCACCGGCTTGGTTAGGTAGGCGGAGATGCCCAGCCGGCGTGCCTCCGCAACGTCGCCGCTTTCGCCAATTGAGGTGAGCAGGATCAGTGTGGTGGATGAGATGGATGAGTCTTCCTTTATCCTCCGCGCAAGCTCCATACCGTCCATCTCGGGCATCTGCATGTCGATAATCGCCAGGTCGTAAGGTTTTCCCGCTTCTTTGGCGGAGTGCAGCTTTATTAGCGCTTCGGGCCCATTCTCGGCCATCCCGTTCTTCATGTCCCAGGAGATTACGTGGCGATGTACTATTTTGCGGTTGGTGGCGTTGTCGTCTACGACGAGCACCCTGAGATCTCGGAGATCCACTTGCCGGGTAGGAGCGCTCCGGGCGCTCTCGGCCTGCTTCTTGAGCGGTACCTCGAAGAAAAAGGTACTTCCCGCCCCTGGCTCGCTTTGGACTCCGATGGTCCCTCCCATCAACCCGACGAGTTGCCTGGAGATCGCCAGTCCCAGGCCCGTGCCACCGTAGCGGCGGGTGGTTGAAGCGTCGGCCTGCGTAAAGGACTGGAAGAGACGCCCTCGTTGCTCCTCGGTTATCCCGATGCCGGTGTCCGAGACCTCGAAGCGGACCATTACCGAATCCTCACTCTGCTCGATCAGTCCAGCGCGGAGAATAACCTCGCCTCTTTCCGTAAACTTGATAGCGTTGCCAAGCAGGTTGGTGAGGACCTGCGTGAGACGCCCGGAGTCGCTTCTGAGAGCCGTGGGAATGTCGGGCTCGACGAGACTCGCTAGTTCCAGACCTTTATTGTGAGCCCGTTCGGCGAATAGCCCAAGCGCCTCCTCAACGATTATTCCGAGGTCGAAGTCCGTCTCCTCCAGTTCCAATTTGCCGGACTCGATCCTCGAGAAGTCGAGTATGTCGTTGATGACTGTGAGCAGGTTTTCCCCCGAAAGACGGATGGTCTCCGTGTACTCGCTTTGCTCCTGGGTCAGCCCGGTGTCGAGCAAGAGTCCCGTCATGCCGATCACACCGTTCATGGGAGTACGGATCTCGTGGCTCATATTCGCCAGGAACTCGCTCTTTGCCCGGTTGGCTGCGTCGGCGGCGTCCCTGGCCCTTTCAAGCTCCTCCTCGGCCTTTCGGCGCTCTGTCGTATCCTGGACGGTACCGACCATCCGCAGCGGCTCGCCCCGTTCGTCGCGAACGATCCTGGCCTGCCGGTGGACGATGCGCTCTTCGCCTCCCGGAAGGACGACCCGATGGGTAAAGTCGTATGGTTCTCCCCGGTGCAGCGCGGCGTCTATTCTCTTGCTTAACAAATCCCTGTCGCCAGGATGCACCACGTTCATCAGCCTGTCGAGTGACGGCTTGAACTCGCCTGGTTCGTAGCCGTAGATGCGGAAGACTTCGTCCGACCAGGAGAGCTCTCCAGTCTCCAAGTCCCATTCCCAGTTGCCCAGGTGGGCCATACGCTGGGCCTCCGCCAGCCTTGCCTGGCTACGGAGCAACTCTTCCTGGGCTTGCCTGCGCCCGGTAATGTTCTGCATCTGGGCGACCATGTAGGCTGGTTCGCCTTCCTCGGTCTTCACGGTCGAGACGCTAAGAGAGATCCAGACCTCATGCCCCTCGGCGTGGATGTAGCGCTTCTCGATCTGATAGCCGTTTCTCTCGCCGTCCAGGAGTTGCCGCACGTGCTCGACGCTCAGGTCGAGGTCGTCGGGGTGGGTAATGTCCCCAAAGGTGGACGCGAGAAGCTCCTCCTCGGAACGGCCGAGCATCTCACACAGCGCGCGGTTGACCTGGATGAAGCGTCCGTCAGGACTGTTGAGGGCCATGCCGACGGCCGCATCGTCGAAGGCGCCGCGGAAGCGCTCCTCAGCCTCACGCAGTTCTTTCTCCGCGCGCCGGCGCTCGACGAACTGGCCTAGCTGGGCGCCGATGGCCCGCGCCATCCGCAGCACCGATTCGTCCGGCTGACGGACTTCGCGGGCGAAGAATTCCGCCACGCCGAGTACCTCGTCCTTTAGCAGTATCGGGAACGCGAACGCGCCGTGCAAACCTTCTCTGGCGGCCGCGGATGACCGCGGGAAGTTGTCGTCCTCGACCATGTCGGTTATCCAGGCCGGCTCACCCGCTTCCCAGACGCGTCCGGGCAGGCCGACGCCGCGATAGAAGGTGGTTACCTCAGAAGACTCAAAGAACTCCGGCGCGTCCACTCCAGGGGCTTGCCAGTTGCTCAGGCACCGCAACGCTTGTTCCTCCTGGTCGAGCGTCCAGATCTCCCCGGTCTCCCATCCCAGACTTTTGCAGATAGTCTTCAGTATCTCCGGAGAGGCTTCTTCCAACGTATCGGACTTCTCCAGGATTCGCGTTATGGTGTACTGCGCGCCCAGACGACGTTGGGCCTGCCTGCTCTCCGTGACATCAACGATGCTCTGCACCGCCCCTCTGTAAGACCCATCCAGGTTCACGACGGGGGAGCCGGTGGCGGAGATGTCCTTCGTGTTGCCGTCGGCGGCGGTTATGCAAATCTCGTACGCGGAGCTAACGCCCTCCTTGCGAAGTTCGCTCTGGCGTTGCACCTTCTCCGTGTCCTCTTCGTCCAGGAAGTCGAAGAAGGACCTCCCGACAAGCTCCAGCGGCGCGAGTCCTAATATCTCCGCGTAAGCCTCGTTGCAATAGTCGATGATGCCGTTCTCCGGGCCGATGAAGGCGATACCCTCCTGGACGGTCTCGACCAGCCGGCGATACTGCTCCGCTGCCTCGCGCCGCTCCTCCTCGGCCTGCTTGCGCCCGGTGATGTCGAGCTGTAGCCCCTGCCAGTACAGAGCGTTGCCTTCATCGTCCCGCACGAGGATGGCCTCGTTCCGGACCCAGACCAACCCTCCTTCTCTGGTGACGATGCGGTACTCCGTCTCGAACGGTTCGCCGGTTCTGTTGGTGCGCTCGTCCTCCGCCAGCACGCGCTCGCGGTCCTCGGGGTGGATTATCCGGATCCAGAGGTCCGGGTCATCGGCGAAGGCTTGCGGCGGGTAGCCTGTCTGGGCTTCGATCTGCGGGCTTACGTACATCGTCGCGCCGGATTGGCCGTCTTCTCCTAGTAACTGTCTATAGGTGACGGCCGGTATCTGCTCTACCAGCGAGCGGAACTGGCGCTCCGCCTCTTTTAGCTTCTTCTCCGCCTCCTTGCGTTCGGTAATATCGCGGATGGCGCTGACGCGCACGGCGCGGCCTCTGTAGAAAGATATTCTGCCGCGAACCTCTATTTCGAAGCGAGAGCCGTCCTCCCTGAGTCCAACTGTTTCATAAGGCTCTTCGAGATCCGCCTCTACGTTGGCTTCCACCAGGTCGCGGTCTTCCGGGGCCACCAGGTCCAGGATCTTTTTCCCGACCAGGTCTCGCACCTCGTAACCGAACATGTCAGCGAGCGCGTGGTTAGTCTCAAGGATCCAACCACGCTCGTTGATCGTAATCCCCTCGAAGGTGGCGTCCGAGAGACCGCGGAAACGCTCTTCGCTCTCGCGCAGCGCCTCTTCGGATCGCCTGCGCTCCGACACGTCCATCATCGAGCCGAGCATCCGCACCGGCTCGCCGCTCTCTCCGCGGATGACGTAACCTCGGTCGACGACCGTCGAATATTCGCCGTCGGCGCGGCGCAGACGATATTCGGCGGACCACGCCTCTCCGGCGCCATGTATCACTTCGTCCAGGCTCGACAGTACTCTCTCCCTGTCTTCCGGGTGTATGCGTTCTTCCCACCACTCGCCGCCGTCGCCGACCTCGTCAGGCGAGTAGCCGAATATTTCCTCTATAGCGCCGTCCCAACGCTGTGTTTTACTCTCGAAGTCGTTGTCCCAGAGCGCCTCGTTCGTTGCCTGGGCCACCAGCCGGTAACGCTCTTCGCTCTCGTGTATGCGCTCCTCGGCCAGCTTACGCTCGGTAACGTCCTGCATCTGAATGACGAAGTAGAGCGGACGGCCCAGCGAATCCCGCACCAGCGAGATGCTGGACTGCGCCCACACCAGATGCCCGTCGGCGTGAACGTAACGCTTCTCGTGCTGATAGTTGTCGATCTCACCCTTCACGGCGCGCCGGGCGTAGTCCGCCGTATCATGGCGGTCCTCGGAGTAGGTGAGGTCATTGAAGGTGGTGGCGAGTAACCCGCCCTCCGTGTAACCGAACATCTCGCATAGAACACGGTTTACCTGCAGGTATCGTCCGCTTCTGGAGTCGGTGAGCGCCATACCTATGGCCGCGTCGTCGAAGGCGCTTCGGAAGCGCGTCTCCGCCTCTCGCAGCTCATTCTCGAACTTCAGCCGCTCCGTGATGTCGCGTACCGCTGTTACGCGCACGCCGTGATCCCGGTAGGAGGAGGTCTTACCGCGGACCTCCATGTCGAAGCGCGACCCGTCTCTCTTTATTCCCACGGCCTGGTAGGGCTCCCCATGACCGGAGGCTATGTTGCGCCGCACAAGATCTCGCGATTCGGGCGCTACTATCTGTAGCGCGTCCATGTCGGTCATCTCCTGGGGTTCGTATCCGAACATCGCCGCGAAAGGATCGTTTACCTCCAGTAATCTGCCACCCTCGCTGATGGCTATTCCTTCGAACGCCGCCTCTGAGAGGCCTCGGAAACGCTCCTCCGCATCGCGCAGGTCTTCCCTGACCGCTTCTCGTCTGTTGATTATGCGTTGGGCGAATGCCGCGAAGAGGATGAACGCAACCGTGATCGCGAACCGGTGCCACAGTTCGTCTGGCTCGGAGGGTAGCAAACTGTCGAAAAGGGTGTTTTTGCCGAACGCGAAAGCATCCAGGAAGGAATTTACAATCCAGAGAAGCGCCGCAAGCGCGACCGCCGCGAGCAGCAGGCCGCTTCTCTCTGCGAAACGGTTGGATACCGCACCTTTCATCTCATGCTCCCGTGGTCCGCTTCATCCGAAAGTTCCCGGCGTCGAACGCGTCCTGACTCTGTTAGTCTCAATATATCCAAAGCAAACTTTCCACCGCTCGAAATATCTCTACCTTGCATTACACATTATCGGCGGGACACGGCTGGAACTTGAGTCGTGGGGGCTATCTCGCCTATTTTCGTGAGTTACCGCAAGCGGCGGACCTGATATTTAGAGAAATCAGTTACGAGTTTGAGAGATGCGCTTCTTCTATTCTTCGAGAAGATGCTTCAGACAATGGCTATGCGAGAAAGGAGGTGTTACACGGACGAACCCGGCGGGCGAATGTGCGGTCTAGACGCGTGGCAGATAGACGTTGAAGACCGTGCCCTCGTTGAGCCTGCTCTGGACGGTAACGCGGCCTCCGTGGTTCTCGGCGACGTGACGGACTATCGAGAGGCCGAGCCCCGTCCCGCCGGTGGCTTTCGAGCGCGCCTTGTCCACCCGGTAGAAGCGCTCGAAGATCCGGTTTAGCTTCCCCTCCGGGATGCCGATGCCGGTGTCGGAGACGCGGACGATTATCTCCGAGCCGCTCATCCCGCCCGTTACCTCCACTTTCCCCCCAGGCGGCGTGTACTTTATGGCATTCTCGACCAGGTTCGTAAACATGGAGACTAGCTGAGTCTCGTCGCCGTACACGGTGTACTGGGCGGCCTTGCCGAAACGCTTCCAGAGAAGGGTGATGTCCTTGCGCCGGGCGACCCGCCGCAGACGCGCGAGGACCGTCATCAAGACGCCGCGCAGGTCGACGAGGCGCGGGTACTCGATCTTTTCTTGACTCTCAAGGCGCGCCAGGTCCAGAAGGTCGGTCGTAAGTTGCGCGAGCCGCTCGGTCTCGCTCTTTAGCTGGGCGGCGAAGAAGCGGGCCTGGACCGGGTCTTCATCCAGACATTCCTCAAGGCTTTCGGCGAGCAGCTTGAGGCTGGTCGCCGGTGTCTTGAGCTCGTGAGAGACATTCGCCACGAAGTCGCGACGGATCTTGTTGACGCGTCCAAGCTCCGCGGTGCTTAGAGGCTCCGTGTCCTGGTTGTTTTTCTCCAAGACCAAGTCGCTACTCCGAAGCCTCTGCGCCGACTCCGGCCCTGTCCCGCGCCGGCTTTGTCTCGAAGCGATAGCCGAGACCTCTCTGGGTGTGGATGTACTCGTAGGAAGAGGTCTTTGAAAGGGCCGCCCGGATGCGCCGGATGTGTACGTCTATCGTCCGCGAGGAGCCGACCCCCGCGTGTCCCCAGACTTCCTTCGCCAGCTCCTCCCGGCTCTTTAGCTCGCCGGGAGCGCCCGCCAGCGCCGCCAGAAGCTCGAACTCCTTCAGGCGCAGCGGGAGAGCGTCTCCAGCGACGCGGGCGGTGAAGTTCTTCGTGTCCAGTTGGAGGTCTCCGGCCTCCAGGACCTTGCCCCGGTGCCCGGCGTCGGAGCGCTTGAGGTTCGCGTTTATGCGCGCTACGAGTTCCTTCATCCCGAAAGGCTTGGTGACGTAGTCGTCCGCGCCGGCTTCGAAGCCGCGCACCTTGTCCTCCTCGGCGTCCTTCGCCGTAATCATAACGATGACCACGCCCTGGTCCCGCTCCCGTATCCGCTCGCAGACCTGTATTCCCGACTCTCCGGGAAGCATCAAGTCCAGCAGAATGAGGTCCGGGCGCATCTTACGCGCCGTCCTGAGCGCCTCGTAGCCGCTCGTGGCCTGGCTAACGCCGAAACCCTGGCGCGAGAGGTTGTAGGCGAGGGTACCCATAATTACTTCGTCGTCCTCTACTATTAGTATGTCCGCGATGCTCCCCGCCAAGCGTAACCTCCCGAAATTGGTTGAGCACACCAAGTATAAACGCCGCGCCGTAAGTCATCATTTTTTTAACAAGCCTTTAACAAAGCCGCTTTCGAGCGCCGTTACTGGAACTGTGGCGCCGTACATGGCTAGAATGCGGCGTAAGCAGACGATGCCGGGAGACGCATGAAGATTAGAGTCCGAGAGATCACCGTACACACCCGCCGAACCTTCGCCATCGCGCGCAGCTCAAACGACTCCTTCGAGCGCGTAACCCTGGAGCTCGAAGAGGATGGCGTAGTGGGCCGCGGTGAGGCCGCCCCCACCGCCTACTATGGTCAGGCCGCCGCCGGCGTCGCCGGGTTGCTGGAAAGCGTTAGCATCCACGAGCCCTGGGACATCGAAGGCGCCCTGAACGAGAATGCTTTCCTGCCCCCATCGGCGCTCGCCGCGCTCGACGCCGCGCTCCACGACCTCGCGGCGAAGAGGCTCGGTGTGCCAGTCTACCGGCTGCTCGGCCTCGGGAGACCGGAACCCGTCAGCGCCTACACGCTGGCGATAGCCGACCTCGACACGACCGTCGAAGAGGCGGAGAGGCTGGCGTCGTACCCGATCCTGAAGATGAAAGTGGGGAGCGGGGAGGCCGTCGAGACCGTGCGGGCGGTGGCCGGCGTCTCGGACGCGGAGTTGTGGGTAGACGCCAACGAAGCCTTCTCACCTGAAGATGCGCCGGAGGTTGCGCGGGAGCTGAAGGGGATCGGGGTAGCCATGATCGAACAGCCGATCCCCGCGTCCGCCAGCCCGGAGGCTCTGAGAGCCGTGACGGAGGCCGCGTATCCCGTGCCGGTCATCGCGGATGAAAGCTCCATCGTCGCCGGAGACGTGCCGAAGCTCGCCGGTTGCGTGAGCGGGGTGAACGTCAAGCTTGCCAAGTGCGGCGGTATCCGGCGGGCGCTTGAGATGATCCACACCGCCCGCTCATTGGGGATGCTCGTCATGCTCGGCTGCATGGTGGAGACGTCTCTGGGCATCGCGGCGGCGGCCCAGGTCTCCGGACTCGTCGATTTCGTGGACCTCGACGGGGCGATGCTACTCGCCGACGATCCTTATACGGGGCTCGTTTACGAGGATGGACGGATCTCCGTTCCGGAGACTCCCGGCCTCGGAGTGGAGCCGCGATGATCCCATCTAACACGCCCGCACGGCGCTACGCTATCCTGGCCGAGGGGCGCTTCCGGGACACCAACGCCAAGATCGCCCACGGCCTGCTGCGCTACGGCAAGGACGAAGTCGTCGCCGTGGTCGATTCGACGCTCTCCGGGCAGAGCGTCCTTGGGGTGATGCCGGACCTCTGGCGCGACGCCCCGATAGTCGGGACGCTTGAGGAGGCGCTTTCGCATTCGCCGACCTCTGTCCTCGTCGGGCTCGCTCCACCCGGCGGGAGGTTGCCGGATGAGTGGATGGAGAGCCTGCGGGACGCGGCGGAGGCCGGGGTAGAGATCGTCAGCGGTCTGCATCAGCGCCTCGCCCCGGAGTTTCCCGGCGCGGGAGTCTGGGACGTGCGCGAGCCGCCGGAGGAGGTACCCCTCTTCTCCGGCGCGGGCTTGGAAGTAAAGCCGAAAGTGGCGCTTACGGTTGGGACGAGCAGCGCCATCGGCAAGATGACGGCCACGCTGGAGATCGAACACGCCGCACGCGAGGCCGGTATTTCGACCGAGTTCGTGGCGACGGGACAGACGGGCATCGTCATCGCGGGGTGGGGCATTAGCGTGGACGCCGTAGTCTCGGACTTCGTGGCGGGGGCGGCGGAGCAACTGGTCCTGGAGGCGGCGCGCAAGTCGCCGGATTTGATCCTGGTCGAAGGTCAGGGCTCTCTGGGGCATCCCGCCTACTCCGGCGTGACGCTCGGCCTTTTGCACGGCTCCTGCCCGGACTGCCTCATCCTCTGCGCCGACGCCTCGGACGAGAAGATAATGGGCCTCGTCCCGCGTCCGAAACCAGCGTCCATCATCCGGCTCTACGAGGAGGTCGCCGCCCTAGTCAAGCCCGCCCCCGTAGTCGCCGTAAGCGTAAATACGAAGGGGTTGGATGAAGCCGAAGCGAAAGAGTTCGTCGCCGCCGTCGCTGATGAGACCGGGTTGCCAGCCGCTGATCCGTTACGCGGTTCCGCGGCTCCGATACTGGAGGCGATAACACGAGCCTCTAAGCATCCAACTTAACGAAGAGTGGTAAGCGCTGCGCCCGGAACGGACTAAGGCAAGGGGCCATGCCCGGCTCGTGCGTACCATGACGTTAGGCCGATCAGTTGCAGAGCTGCAAGATAAGAATTTTTACAAGCTCTGTCAATAAAGGTTGACAAACCTTGATGTGTCAACTATGATTGACGCATGAACGAGAACACGAAAACACGGTTTGGTGGGCCGGAGGATCCTCGTGAGGGTCTCGAAGCCAGGGTCGCTCCCGGCATCCCGTACGGTAAACTTTATAAAGGTGGAGAGGGAGGTGCCGCGCCGGTCGAAACCGTCCCGGCGGGCGAAATGCCGTCTACCGGATCACCGGCGGCGTCTCCTTTATGCGGCGGAGACTCGAATTTTGCGGACTTCGTCACCCAGGAGGAGGCCCAAAGCGTCCGAGTGGCCGGACACTCGGACCCGAACTACCTCGACGGCGAGGGGTCTGCCGCGTAAGCTGCAACCGCTGCAATCCCCGAGCAGCTACACGAGCTCATGCGAATCTTACGACTCCGCTTTGGATCGAGTATCGACACGGGCGGAAGGCTCGGTGTCCCGTGGCCGACTCTTTCCCCGTCGCGGCGGGACCCATCCGGCGAGGATCTGCTCGATTTCAGGCTGGTCGGGTGGCTTGCCCGGGATCTCGTCGTGCCGGCTCCCGCTCTGGATGCCGTCGAGGACCATCGCGAGATAGCGTCGCCACAGGTCGGGGTCCACGTGGATCGACGCGTCCATAAGGCCGCCGACCATGCCCAGGATGATCTCGATGTCGCCCTGCCCGACGTCCGGTCGCAGCCGACCCGTCGCCCGAGCTCGCGCGACGAGCTCCGCGACGAGTGGCTGGATCCGCTCCCCGGAGCGCTGCCTCAGCTCGGTGCTGCTGGCGTGACCAAGCATGAACTCCCGCAGCCCACGGTCTGATGACTGCAGCTCGAAATCGCGCCGCATGAACTGGCACAGCCCCTCCCACGGATCCTCGACCGCGAGAGCGTCTTCGAGGATCCCGACGACCGTGTCTACCCGGTCGTGGAATAGCTCGTAATAGAGCCCATCCCGGTTCGGGAAGCGGCGGTAGACGGTGCCGACCCCGACGTCGGCTTCCCGGGCGATCTCCTCGTAGCCCACCTCCAGCCCCTGCTCGGCGATCAGCCTGCGCGCCGCGGCTAAGATCCGCTGACGGTTGCGCTCGGCATCGCGGCGCAGAAGAGGACGGTCGCGTGATGGATGCATCTCTGACATGCCGCCATCATACCACAGAAGTGGAAAAGACTCTAACAAGTTGAAATAAAATTCCGTTTTCATGTTATAGTGTCTTTTTGAAGTTGAAACCGTCGTCCACTTTTGACTAAGGGAGTCGTCATGTCGTCAAGCAGAGTCCTCATCGCCGGAGCCACCGGGATGCTCGGTGCGCGCATCGCTCACCATCTCTTAGAAACCGAGGAGGTCGCGGTGCGGTTGCTAGTCCGTCCGGCGACGCTAGCAGAACCCGACAGGCGCTCCGGGTTGGATCCGCTCGTGGAGCGCGGCGCCGAAATTGTCGAGGGAGACGTCACTGATCCCAAGAGCCTCGAGCGGGCCACAGAGAGCATCGACGTCGTGGTCTCCGCGCTGCAGGGCGGGCGCGAGGTCATCGTCGATGGGCAGATCGCGCTGGCCCGCGCCGCCGCCAAGAGCGGCGTCCGCCGGATCCTGCCCTCGGACTTCGCGCTCGACCTCTTCAAGTCGCCGCCCGGCGAGCTTTTTCCTTTCGACCTGCGGCGCGAGGCCGACGAGGAGATCGCCTCGCTGGGCATTGGGCACGTCCACGTCCTCAACGGGGCCTTCCTCGACACGCTCGCCAACGGAGGGGTCGTCGAGTTCGACGACGAGGCTGGCGTTGCCAGCTTCTGGGGCAGCGGCGAGGAGCGCTTCGACGCCACCACGGTCGACGACACCGCGCGCTACGCCGCGCGGGTCGCGGTGGACCCGTCCGTTCCATCCGGCAAATTTGCCGTCGCGGGCCAGCAGGTATCGTACGGCGACATCGTCTCCGCCGTGGAGAACAGGACCGGCCGCCGGTACGAGCGTCGCAGCCGCGGCACGACCGATGACCTCCGGGCCTGGATCTCAAGCCAGCGCGAGGCCGGTCAGATGATGGCCGCGATGTATGGCGCCTACCAGCTCTACATGCTGACGGGGCAGACCGCGCTCGACGACCTGCAGAACGACTGCTACCCCGACATCGAGCCGGTGACGCTGGAACATCTCTCGACGAAGAAGGCCGCATGACCGCCGTGACCCCCGCCGGCACCGGACCCGGAGCCGGCATCCCGGCGTGCGTGCGTCCCACCCGCAGCCATCCCCGATCCACCGAAGGAGGCACCGCATGACCGACCAGTCCCACCTCCCGCCCTACGTCCTCCAAGCCGAGGACGTGCCGAGCTACTGGCAGGTCGGCATCCTCTGGCACGTCCTGCTCTCCGCCGAAGCCACGGGCGGGCAGTTCACGCTCATCGACCAGCTTATGCCCAAAGGCGCGGGTCCCCCTCCGCACCGGCACGAGCGCTACGACGAGGGATTTCACCTTCTCGACGGCGAGATCGAATACACGCTGGGCGCCGACGACGACCGGCAAACGGTGCTCGCCAAGACGGGCGACACGGTGTGGGTCCCGCGCGGCACGACCCACGCCTTCACCGTCACGTCCGACACCGTGCGGGCGCTGAACTTCTACACGCCCGGCGGTTGGGACGACCACCTCGCCTTCCTCGCCGTGCCCGCGACCGAGAAGACGCTGCCGCCCGCCGGCGTGGGCGCGGACCCGCGCCAGGTCGATCCCGGCAAGGGGCAGGCCTTCCTCGACCGCATCCGCGAACTCCACACGCAGACGGGATTCTGAAGTCTCTGCCGCCCGCGGGTCGCTGAGCCGCCCGCAGGCGGCCAAAGATCCGAAACGTCATACGCCAAGAAAGGGAGACCACGCATGGAACTATCCCAAGACCTGCTCGAGTTGCTAAATCGCCCCAGCACCTGCTACATCGCCACCACGATGGCCGACGGCTCGCCCCAGCCCACCCAGACCTGGGTCGATACAGACGGAGAGCACGTGCTCATAAACAGCGTGCAGGGCTTCCTCAAGGTCAGGAACATAGAGCGCGACCCGCGCGTGGCCGTCGCCGTCTCCGACCCCGACAACCCCCGCCGATACTTCCAGGTGCGCGGCCGGGTGGTGGACGTCACCACGGACGGCGGAGCAGAGCACATCGAGAAGCTGTCTCAGAAGTACCTCGGCGCGCCCTACCCCTGGTTCGGGGGCCGAGACCAGACGCGCGTGACCATCTCCATCGAGCCCGAGAAGATCAGCGGCGTGGGTTAGTTCACCGCTGTCGGCAGGGTTTTCGGTAACGGCGGCTTCGAGCGGACGATCACGGCAGGCATCATCACGAAACACCCGACACACGGCGGAGGTTCCGATGACGGGCAACGTAGAGAAGGAGAGTATCTTGAAAGCTAACGTACCGGGTCGAAAGGCCCTCACGGTGGTGCTCGGAGGCGCGATGGCACCGGCCGCCTACCGGTACGCGGTAGAGGGGGTGGTACGCGTCGCTTTCGGTCGCCTGAGCGCTGGCGACTACCAGACCTTGCTCATGGCCTGCGCTTCCGACGTGGAGCACACTTTCTCCGGGGAGCATGCCCTCGGCGGCACCCGCCACAGCAGGGAGGCCCTCGGACGCTGGTTCGAGCGCCTGTACAGGCTGTTTCCGGGGCTGAACTTCGAGGTCAAAAGGGTGCTGGTGCGCGGGTGGCCGTGGCGGACGGTGGCGGTGAGCGAGTGGGTCGACCGGGCGCGTCCGGCCGACGGGTTGCCCTACGTGAACGAGGGTACCCACGTCCTGCGCTTCTCGTGGGGCCGGTTGGTCGGCCTACACGCCTACCTCGACACACAGAAGGTCGAGGAAGTATGCGAGCGCCTCGCGAAAGAGGGGATCGAAGAGGCCTCCGCGCCTCCCATCCTTGGATGACGGGGAATAGAGTGGCGGACCCTCCATACCGCCCGATCTGCGCGGTAGTCCAGGCAACTTCGGGATTGCGAGGGGCGCGGACCATGGCACAGCAAACGAAGTGGAAAGGAACGGGCCGATGAACGAGGAAGCGAAGGCGGCGCCGTATATCGACACCGTCGAGCAAGGGCCTGCGTACTGGATGGTCGGAATACTCTGGGTGATGCTCGCCACCGGGGAGCGGACAGGTGGCGGTTACTCCCTGATGTGGGAGCTCTGCCCGCGGGGCTCCGGTCCCGGGCCCCACTACCACGACCAGGACGAGCAGTTCTTCATCATGGATGGTGAGATCACCTACCGCGCCGATGGCGAAGACCTGAAGGCCGGGCCGGGGTCTTTCGTCCTGATCCCGCGCGGCACGGAGTCGAAGACTCTGAATTGTGCCACTTTCTAGCTTCGTAACGCGGATTTTACGCAGTCAAGCATTGCGCTATGTTAAAATGCCTCCGTGGCACGATGTCTGACTTTAAACGCCAGCTACGAGCCCGTGGCCCTGGTTCCGGTCAAGAGGGCTATCGTCCTCGTCGTCTCCGAGAAGGCCGAGATCGTGGAGGCCAACCTGGACCGGCGGTTCCGCTCGGAGAGGGCCGAGTACCCTTATCCGCTGGTGATCCGGCTCATCAAGTTCGTCGAGATACCGCGCCGTCTGCGCCGTCACGTTACGAATACCATCCTGTTTGCCCGCGATAACTACCGCTGCCAGTACTGCGGCAAGCACCGCGACGACCTGAACCGCCGCGACTGCCTTACGCGGGACCATGTCAAACCGATCTCGCGCGGCGGCGGAAACACCTGGGACAACGTGGTGACGGCCTGCACCAAGTGCAACGCGAGGAAGAGCAATCGTCTGCCGATGGAGTGCGGCATGTACCCGAAGAGCACGCCCAAGGAGCCGCGCTACGTGGTGATGGTCTGGTACTCTCGGGGGCTCAACGAGATACAGCGCCGCTACGTCGAGCAGTTCTACGGCGACGCCTCCCTGGCATAGCCGGCACTTTAGAGAAGGAGTAGGGCGATGGACGGTAAACAGTACGTGGTAGCCGTGGGCTCCGACGACGCGGGGGTAAACCTCAAGAACTTCATAAAGGAAAAACTGCAGGACGATGCGCGGGTAAAAGAAGTCCGCGATTTCGGCGTAATGGACGAGGGTGACAAGACCGAGTACCCGATTGTATGCATAAAAGCCGCCGAAGCGGTCGCACGGGGCGAAGCGGACAGGGGCCGTGCTTTTCGGTGGCACGGGACTGGGCGAGGCGATATCCGCCAACAAAGTGCGCGGGGTGCGGGCCGCGGTCGCCCATGATCCCTACTCCATCGAGAGGTCCATACTTTCCAACAACTGTCAGGTATTGTGCCTGGGCGAGCGCGTGATAGCACCGGAGCTGGCCGACCGTATAGTGGGACAGTGGCTCGGGTACGAGTTCGATGCGTCGTCTCCCTCGGCCCACAAGGTAAGCCTCATAACCGATTACGAAGAGCGCGGCAGTCTATAGAACACGGGGCGAAGGATGACCGCGCTCCTTCGGGGATCATCTTTCATTACCCGGCTGTTGTTGATCGCTTGGTATACTCTTTCTTCGTTGTCTAGTTTATTAGCGGAGCCCCTTTGGACTATAACGATTTTTCGGAGAGAGTCGGACGGATAGTCGCCAACATCGGGCGCGCCGTTTCGGGCAAGAGCGAGAACATCTCTCTGGCGGTGGTGGCGGTACTGGCCGGAGGGCACGTCCTGATCGAAGACGTGCCGGGCGTGGGGAAGACGCTTCTAGCAAAGTCTCTGGCCCGCTCGATCAAGGCTGAGTTCCGGCGGATACAGTTCACCCCGGACCTTCTCCCCGCCGATGTTACGGGACTGAACGTCTACAACCAGGGCGAGGGAGAGTTCGAGTTCTGGGCAGGTCCGGTATTCTCCAACGTGGTGCTGGCCGATGAGATCAACCGCGCCAGTCCGAAGACCCAGAGCGCGCTTCTTGAGGCGATGGAGGAAGGCTCCGTGACGGTCGATGGCGCCACGCGCCACCTTCCGCGGCCCTTCAGCGTGTTGGCGACCCAGAACCCCGTGGAACACGAGGGGACCTATCCGCTGCCGCACGCGGAGCTGGACCGGTTCATGATCAAGATGGACCTCGGCTACCCGGACGACGACTCGGAGATAGAGATGCTGAAGCTCTCGCGGGACCCGGTAGCGAACCTCGGCCCGGTGATGAGCGTCGAGGAGTTCCTGGAGATGCGCCGGCTGGTGGAGGAGGTCCACGCGAGCGAGGCCGTGCTGCGCTACATAGTCTCCGTTACCTCCGCGACCAGGGACCACCGGGAGGTCTACCTCGGCGCGTCGCCGAGGGCCAGCCGGATGCTTTTGGCCGCCGCGAGGTCCAACGCCGCCGCAAGCGGACGTTCGTACTGCACGCCGGACGACGTGAAGGCTCTGGCCCCGGTGGTGCTTCCGCACAGGATAATCCCGTCCGCGGAATCGCGAGGCTCCAGAAACGGTTTCGCCGGCTCCGGTGGAGGGCAGGGCGCCGCCGATGAGATAGTGCGAGAGATCCTCCGCTCCGTCCCGGTAACCGAGGCGGTGTAGAACTTGCGCTGGTGGCGTTCGTTCCGGCGCTCGCGTAAGGAACGCGCCACCAAGACCTCCGTGCGGCCCACTGCCCGCGGCTGGCAGGTGCTCGTGATCGGAATTATCGTCGTCTTCGTGGCGCGTCTGATCGGAACGACCCAGTTCCATCAACTCGGCTACGCGCTGCTCATGTTGCCCGTAGTCGCCCTCGTGCTTGGGTTCTTTAGCTCCAGGCGGCTCGGGTTCTCGCGCGGCCTGCCGCCGGGCTTTCATTTCACGGCCGGGGAACAGGCCAGGATAGAACTCCGGATCACCAACGACTCACATTTCGACATCGCGAGGGCGAGCGTTGTGGACCGTCTGCCGGAGCCCAAGACCTTCGAGGCGCGGCGGCTTTACGGGAACGGCGGCGCCACGGTCGAAGTCCCCGTTACCTTCAACCGCCGAGGTATCTACGAGCTCGGTCCTTCGGAGGTGCGGGTCCTGGACCCGTTCGGTCTCCTGCGCTTCTCGCGCGGGTTCACCGGGAAGACGGAGGTCGTCGTCTACCCGAAGGTCCACGACTTGCCGGGCTTCCCCCTGCGCGGCGGCAACTCCGAGGCTGGATCCCACGGCTCGCGCGGCCAACGGGGGGACGAGTTCGCGGGGCTTCGGGAGTACCGCCGGGGAGATGATAGGCGGCACATCCACTGGAAGAGCGTCGCCCGCACCGGCGAGCTTTTCGTCAAGGAGTTCGCCCTGGAAGCCCCGCGGCGATACACCGTGGCCCTGGACCTGCGCCGCCGAGGTCTCCGCGTCCAGGAGGCGGAAGTCGAAGACGCCGTCTCGGCGGCTGCTTCGGTCCTCACCCATCTCTTTGACGAGCGTCTGCCGGCGCGTCTGCTCTGCACGGATGGAGTGGGGAGCAAGACGGAGTTCGGCGCCGAGGAGGCTTCCTACTGGCGGGCGATGCGGACACTGGCGTCGGTGAGGACCGACGGTTACAAGGACCTCGGCGAAGCTGTCCTGGAGGAGAGGAACTCGCTCGGAGAGGGGGTCGTGCTCATCTCGCGCGGCGGGGACGAGGAGCTTCCGGCGTGCGTCAGGAAGCTGAGGGGTACGGGTCTGCTGGTGATCGTCGTCTCGTTCGCCTCTCATACTTACCGGGGCGGACGCGGAGGCTCCAGTTTACAGAACCGCGAGACGGAGTTCGCGCGGGAAATCGGGCGTCTGGAGGCGGCGGGGGCGCAAGTGCTGGTCGCGCGTCACCCCGAGGGAGTGGCGGCACTATCCGGTGGAGCGCGGGTGCGGAGGACCGGAGTACGGGGGGCCGGGTAATGGGGCGCTATCCGGGCGGATGGCGGGTCTGGATCTCGCTGTGCGTCGCGGCGCTCGCGGCCGGCGGAGCGTTCAGCATACTGTTCACCGGGGAGACCATCGACGGTCTCGACGGAGGTTTCGGCAATCATTCGCTGGTGACGATCACCGGCGGCCACGCTCTGTGGGCTATGCTCTTCGCCGCGCTCGCGGCGGTGCTCGTCGGCTCCGCCGGACGGTACCGGTTCGTGCTCGTCTTTCCGGTGGCTATCCTCTACACGATGCTCGCCGTCTACGGGTTGCCGCCGTTCGCGCCGCGCTCCGGCCTGGACACTTACATAGAGCGTTGGCGGGAATGGTTTATCAGGATAGGTACGGACGTGTACCAGGCCGCGGAGACCATGTATGCCCAGCCGATACCCTACGACCTCCAGCCGGGACTACTCGTCATACTGATACCGCTGGTCATCATCGTGGGAGCGTTCGCCGTCTCGGCGACTCTGTACGAGGAGAGCCCGGTGATCTCCGTGGCCGTCCTGGGGCTTACCATTGGTGTCCTATCCACCATCAGTTTCGAGGATGGCGCGGGACCCTTCTTCGCGGTGTTCCTGGTCTCCGCTGTAGCCTTACTCCTCTTCTCGGGCAGCGCGGACGCGCGGGGCGTTGGCGGGAAGGTCATGGGACCTGGGATCTTCGCAGGCGTGGCGGTGGTGGCGCTCGTGCTCGCGCTTCCGAAAGCGCCGCTCTCTCATGAGACGTTCAGCCAGGGGCTCATAGACTGGACCCGCATCGGGGCTGGCGGGACCTCCCGGCTCGACGTGCAGGCCGATGTCGGCGACTACCTGACCTATGGCAGGGATGCAAAGCTGATGAAGATACAGAGCACCGAGCCTCTCTACTGGCGGGGAGGCACCCTGGACCACTTCGATGGCGTCCGCTGGTCAGACACGACCCAACCCGGCCAGGACTACGGAGAAGAAGTGTCAGCCGACGTGCCGACAAGGTTAGTGCCTCAGACCGTACAGGTAATGGACGCCAGGACCGACCGCATCTTCGGAGGGTACAGGATCGTCCAGTCCTCCCTGGACCCATATGATGCCAGGCAGAACTCCGATGGATCCTGGACCGTGAAACGGCCGCTGGCCGAGGGTAGCGAGTACCGTGTGCTCTCCGAAGTCCCGCAGCCCACGGAGGCTCAGCTTCGCTACTCGGGCGAGGACTACCCGGCGTCCGTGACGCAGAAATTTCTTCAGCTACCAGGGGACTCTCCCGAAGTCATCGCCAAAACCGCGGACAAGATACAACGCCGCTACTCTCCGAGGACACCCTACGCGAAGGCGCGGGACATAGAGCGGTACATGCTCTACGACGGAGGCTTCGTCTACAACCTCGACGTGAGCTACAAGCGGGCTGACAGGGCGATAGAAGAGTTCCTCAGCGAGGACGGTGACAAGGAGGGTTTCTGTACCCAGTTCGCCACCTCGATGGCGCTCATCGCTCGTGAGATGGGCGTTCCGTCGAGAGTCGTCTACGGCGCCACGACCGGCGATGAGGTCAGGAAGGGCGAGTACGTCGTGACGGGCGCCAACATGCATACGTGGGTGGAGATCTACTTCCCCGGCGTCGGATGGTACCCGTTCGATCCCACCCCCGGCTTCACCGTCCCTTCCGCCATGCAGGTGAACGCCCCAAGACCCCAAATCCCCGTCTCCCGGCAGGACGTCGGCCCCGATAACCCGGCCTTCCGCCAGATACAAAAAGATGCCGGGAAGCAACCGGCGGAGGCTCAAAAACCCCCGGAGGAAAAGAAGAAGACGGCCGCTTCCCGGAAGGAAGGGTCGTCGCCCGTGTGGCCCGTCTATGCGCTCTTGCCCGTGCTCCTCATCGCCGCCGTACCGCTTACCAAGCGCGCGCTGGTAGCTCGGGGCCGCCCCGAGGACTTCTACCAGGACCTCCTCGGGCGTCTGCGAGATCTGCTACCGCCGGGCAGGGGAGCCATAGCCGGTTCACCCGCGCTTACCCCGACCGAGCGGATACTGCTTCTGGCCGGGGCCGTGGGAGTCGAGGAAGAACCGCTAAGAGACTTCGCCGGGGCGTATTCGGAACACCTCTACTCCGCCGCGGGGATTACTGGGTCCAGCCGCCGCGTATCGTCCTCTTACCGCCGGGCGAGGCGGGCGTTGGAAGCGCTTCCTCGCTGGAGACGGCTGCTCGGAGAGATAAACCCCGCCTCACTGGCAGCGCGAGCCGGGTATGGTCTCGCCGCGGCGAAGGTTCGGTTCGGCAAGTCGTTACGGGGCAAGTTACGCCGGCGGCGCTAGACGAACCAGCGTTGACCTATACGGATGGTAGTGTAATAATTATCCTACTCAAATAGACCTCTACAGCATTCTTCGGGAGGTGCTGATGGATCAGAAGCAGGCAACGATCATATCCATAACCGATAACGCGGCCGAGAAAGTAAAGGCGCTTATGGAGCAGGAAGGCGAAGAGGACCTCGCCCTCCGCATCGGCGTTCGCCCCGGCGGTTGCTCGGGTTTCCAGTACTCCATCTACTTCGACGACGAGATCGGCGACGACGACGAGGTCCTGGAGGCCAAGGGCGTCAAGGTCCTGATCGACGCGATGAGCGTCCCCTACATCGTCGGCAGCGAGTTCGACTACGTGGATGGTCTTATGGGCGCCGGCTTCGCCGTCAACAACCCGAACGTCCAGGGTGGCTGCGGCTGCGGCAGCTCTTTCACCTGCTAGATCTTTACACCTCAAGACTTCGAGAGCCCGGCGCTTTTGCGCGCCGGGCTCTTTTCTTGCTCTGAATAGGAAGAATAATCCGTGAAGATAGACCGTATCGACCATCTCGTCCTTACGGTCTCGGATATCGAGAAGACCTGCGAGTTCTACGAACGAGTTCTGGAGATGGAGACGGTTATTTCCGAAGGTGGACGCCGCGCGCTGGCTTTCGGTAAGCAGAAGATAAACCTTCACGAAGCCGGGCGGGAGTTCGAGCCGAAGGCGGCGCATCCGACACCAGGATCGGCCGATCTCTGTTTCGTCGTCGACGCGCCTCTGGAGGAAGCGAGACAGCATCTCGGAGCCTGCGGCGTCGAGGTCCTTGAAGGGCCGGTGGGCCGCGCGGGCGCTCTGGGACGTATGGAATCCATCTATTTCCGAGACCCGGACGAAAACCTGATCGAACTGTCGAACTACCCGCGTTAGAGAGCCAACTCTGTAGCTTCTAACGCCTCTCGAAGATGAGCACGTCGTGGTTCTCGAAGGTCTTCTTGTAGAGGCCCGGCCGTTCGTCGAAGAGCCGCCAGTAGCCTATGGTAGTCCTGTCGGGCATACTCTTGTACAGGACTATGTAGCGCACGTCATGTTCCTGGAGGAGTTTCCGGGTACGGTCGCCTTCTGGATGCGTCATGACCCACAGCACGTCCCGGAACGGTTTCGGACCCGTGGGCGGCAGGTCTCTAGGGCTGGCAAGCTGGTCCTCCGTGAAAGACTGGAGCGCCGGGTAGTGTCCCATCGCGAGCATCATGCGGCTGGGTACCTGGTTTCCCTGCGGGCTGACCATGATGTTGCCGCCATCGTTATGCTCTTTGAGCCAATCGCCCGCGGCGGCGATCTCGGGGCTTATGGTGAGATGAGGGCTTGGTGCGGCGGCCTGCGCGAAGCTCTGCGTGGCGCGAAGCCCCAGCAGAGATCCCACCAGGAGCACCGTGAGCGAAGCCGAGAAAACCGCCAGCGGTTTGCGGTGTCTCAGCAAGGATTTCAGGATAACCACGAATGCCAGGGCGGCGAGTAGCGACAGGGGAACGCCGAGATCGCGCCCGAAGCGCTGTGGGAAGCCGCTGTAGGAGGTGCGGCTACCGGCGAACAGAACCAGGGTCCACGACAACAGGATCACCCGCGCCGGAATCTCATTCTCCTTCATCCAACGTCCCGGTTCGTCTATCAAGAAGATCGCGCCCAGCATCCCCAACCACGCCACCGGCTGCGAGACTATCGCGACAATCAGGGAGCCGAGACTATACCAACCTTGCGTCCCCAGAGCCATGTTTACCGCGTTGGCCGTTTCGCCGGTCCTGGAGCCGCCGGCGAGAGACATGACCATGTGGAGTATGTCGTAGGTACTAGAGGCGTAGAGCACGGAAAGAGACGCAAGTAGCGTCAGAGAGAGGAGTAGCGCAAGCCCCGTCTCGCGCCGCCGGAGGAGCAGGTACGGCAGCAAGAACAGGGCTACGGGCGCGAGGATCAGGGCCAGGTAGAGGCTCGACACCTGATGGTAGAGCACCACGGAAGAGCCGAGCAGGGCCAGCAGGAGACCGCTCCGGGCCGAAGGCGAGTGGCAGACGCCGATCAGGGCGGCGACCGTCAGGACGAGCAGGAACTGAGCGGCCACGAGGTTGGGATACATGGCGTCGTTGAAGTAGTAGTAGGAGCCGCCCATAATCGTGCCGGCGAAGAACGCGGCGGCCAGCCCATACTCCCATCCCCACAACCGGCGCGCCAGCGCGTAGCAGGCGAGGGCTGGCAACAGCAGCAACGCCGGACCCAAAACCGGGAAAACCCTCAGCGGATCCAGGCCGCTGAGGCGTGAGATCACCGCGATCAGGGTGTGAAAGCCGGGCGGATAGACGAGATATGGTTCGATCCTCCCCTCGGACATCATCAGGTTCGCCATCACCGCGTGAGAGTAATGGTCCAGCCCGCGGACGTAGGGCCAGTCGTGAAGCACGGGTCCCAGGTATCCGCGCGCCAGGCCCAAAAGCAGCATCGCGGGCAGCGCGAACCGGCGTGCCACGACGGCTGATGGCGGCCTCTCTTCGTCGAACGGTTCCGGCTCCGGCGACGCTGCCTCCGCGACGGACTCCCGGCGCGAAGTGAGCCGGTAAACGACCCCCGCGCCGAGCAGCAGCATTGCGATGGGCAGCATGAACCTCTGGGCGTAGCCGCTATACGTGCAGATTCCTCCGGCCCATCCCTGGCAGGCTCCCGCGAGCCAGAACAGAGACATGTTCTCGAAGTCCGATGCCAGCACGAGCGCGAGAGCTAGCGCGACCATCATTAGCGTGAAAGCGTCCGCCGTTGATGGAGGCGTGGCGAGGGTTTTGTCGGGCGACTTCTTTGGAATCCCGAACCGGGAGTGAACGGCGAATCCCGCGCCGAGCACAACCAGCGGGGAGATGACGGCCACGGGAAACGTCACGCCGCCCAGCAGACGCGCCAGCGCGAGGGCCACGGCCGGAACCAGCGCCATCGAAAGGGCTGTAGAGTAGATCAGACGCTCCGCACGTTCAGCACGTCCGCATAGATACGTTGCCCAGAACCATCCCGGCGCGACCGCTACCAGGGCCGCCACGGCGAGAGTTCGGATAAGGTCTGGGATCACGCCTGGACCCTCAAGGTATCGGACTCGTACGCTGAACTGCTCAAAACAGACTCCCAGTTGGTGATGTTCGCCATCCAATGAAACCTGGGATAGGACGGCTGATTCGGTCGGGAGCAGTTTAGCGGCGCGCGGAAGCAGCTAGGTTAAACGGCTGAAAACTCTCTGTTAAATAAAGCCGAGGTTGTCGCGCGGTAGCCGGGACTGGGCTGCGCGGGCTAGACAATGCCCTTTGCGACGACGTGATCCAGGGCCTCCACGCTTCGCGGGCAGAGCTTCGTGCCGCTCTGTTCTTTCAGGATGTTCAGGGCTTGATCTTTTGGCATTCCAGCCCGGTAGGGACGGTCCTGGGAGAGGGCGTCGTACATGTCGGCCACGGTTAGGATGCGGGTGGAAAGGTCCAGGCTTTCGGCCGTCAGTCCTCGATGATAGCCGGAGCCATCGAGTTTCTCGTGATGGTTCGAGGCGACTTCCACGATGTCATGGAACGGCGCGACGCGGCTCAGGATGTCGTGGGTGAGCCTTGTGTGTTTCTTGAGTTCCGTGAACTCCGCTTCGGTGAGGCGGTCTGGTTTGTCCAGGATGCGGTTGGAAACGCCCAGCTTACCGATATCATGGAGCAGGGCGGCGCGCATCTGGTCCCGTAGAGCGTCCCGATCAAACCCCATATATTCGCTCATCGCGACGGCGGCTCTGGCTACTCCTTCAGAGTGCTGGTAGGTGAAGGGAGACTTGGCGTCGATGATCTCGGCGAAGGCGCGGGCCACGAGGTCCAGGCGCTCCGGAGTGGCTATCAAGGTGCGCTCTGCCGGTTCCATGGAGGAGAGCGCGCGCGTGAGGTCCGGGCTGCCGAGGTTGGCCCAGATCCGGCCGGCCCGGGCCTCGGCCAGAAAGACCTCCACCAACTCGGGATCGAACCACTTCTTACTCCGGGACCTGGCTATCTCCTCGGCGCGGGCGGGGCCGTGGGCGCTGTAGAAGACCTCTAACGTCTGGGCCAGGCCGCAGATCCGGGCGAGGAGCGGTATTTCATCTTGCTTCAGCCCATCGGGATGTCCGGCGCCGTCCCAGTGCTCGTCGAGGTTGCGGATGGCCTGGGCCGTCTCCTCCGGGAAGCCCATGAGACGCGTTATCTCCGCGCCCCTCTCGCATCGGATCCGGACTAGCTGCCGGGCGGATTTCTGGCTCTCCAACCCGACCGCGAAGAACCGCCGGGCCTTTGTCCATAAAGACCCATCCGGGCTAACGACGCGGGCCACGTACAGGGCCGCCGGCGATAGCCGGCTCCAGTCCACCGTCTTCATCGCTCTCTTGGCCTCCAGGTCGTCAGCGTCGAAGAGCGTAGTTACCCGCGAGGCGTTGCTGGAGCATCCGGCGTCCTTCAGGAGCAGCGCGTAGAAGAGCGCCGAACGCTGCTGTTCCGAAAGCCCGAGCCGCTCGCCGATCGTCATGCCGATGTAACAGGAACGGACGACGTGACCTTCGGGTTGCCCTTCCACTACGTCCAGCGCGAAGGATAGCGCCGAGAGCACCTCCGAAAACCTGAAGGTCTCCCTATACGTCTCCTTCTGCATCAAGTGTCTTGCCAAACCCGCGTCCTCTCGAAATCTGCTCTATTCGCTATTGTCGTCCGCTGCGGGGAAAACTTTAGTAGTCATGGATACAATCCATGACCGGAAGCGTTGCTTCCCCGAACTGGCCGTCTTCAACCATGCCTTTCAACCAGGAACAAGACCCATATACGGATCGGGCATGATCCCAGCACGGAAATACTACAAGCGGTAAAGGGGACGGCGCATCCCCCAAATGAGCTATCTTTGTTGTTGCAAACTGCCTCGGAGGCCGGGCGCGTGTTGGGTCTCCGGCTTCCCCGTATCGGAAGTTACTCGTTCGTCTCTTGTGGGAGAGTGGTTATTGTTTGCTATTCATCAGGGGGCCGGTCTCCGCCGCCCTCTCCAGTCCTGCGCGGTAGATATATAAAGAAGATCCAAAGGACCACCACGGCTACCCCAACAGCGCCGACTACCAGGAACTGCCAGATCTCCGCGCTCACGTATCTCCTTTTAAGAGACCCAGGCGATCCAGGGCGAGCATTGCGGCGGCGACGCCGCTGGAACTTATTATCTCGCCGTTCTTGACCAACGACAGCACGTCCTCGACCGGCGCTTTCTCCACTTCGATACGTTCGTGCTCGTCGAGGTCCAGCGGCGCGGTTTTCTCTACGCCGCGTGCAAGAAAAAGATATGCCCAGTTGTCCTTGAGGCCCGGTGACGAGGCGATGGCCGTCAGGTACTCCCACCCGCCGCCCGCGTAACCCGTCTCCTCCAACAGTTCGCGGCGCGCCGCTGCCTCCGGCTTCTCGCCGCTGTCGACGAGCCCGGCGGGAAGGCCCAACTCCATACGCTCCACCGGCGGGCGGTACTGGCGGACCAGGAGCACCTCGCCGTCCGTCGTCAGTGGGAAGACGATCGCGGCGTCCTGGCGCTCTATGACGTAATACGGGTCCTTGACGGCCCCATCCGGGAGACGGTAACTGTCGGCGCGGAGGTTGAAGTAGGATGTCTCGAAGAGCCGCTCACTCCGTAGCCGCTCCCACCTCCCGTCAGACTCCAACGCCGGCCCCGTCCGTGGCCTCGGGTGACGCTCCCCGCCCCAGTATCTCGGGCAGGTCTTTCGTGAAGGCGCTTCGGGCCATGATTCGGTCGCAGCCCGCTTCCCTCGCCGCGACGGCCAAGTCCTTCTGGACGTGGGAGAGGAAGCCGACGGTGGGCACGCCGCTCAGGTTTTCGTCCGCCTTCACCGTTTGGAGGAGTTGCAGGGGCTCGAAACGGGCCGAGTTGAGGTCGAGAATCAGGAGGTCCGGCGGCGACTCTTCGAGGGCTTCGAGGAGCTTTTTCGGACTTCGGGGGAACTTCGCCTCGACGCCGATCTGGTCGGCGGTCCCGGAGATCTTGCTCTTGAACAACAGGTCTTCGACGGCTGCGAGCACTCTACGCGCCATGAACATCGTCCTCCGCGTCTCTTAGGTATCTCTGACACATTCTATATGCCAGCCGTGCGGTATCCTATCCAGGTGCCTAAAAGATTGACTGAACTTCGCGCCGGACTAGGGCGCACCAGAGAGACGCTCTCCAACTTCACGCCGTTTTTGAAGCCGCGCCGGAACGGTCTCATCCTGGCGCTGGTGCTGCTGATCGCGGAGACGGGGACGAGCCTCGCCCAGCCGTGGCCGCTCGCCTTCGCCCTCGACTACGTGCTCAACGAGAAGAAGCAACTACCGGACTTCTGGCCCAACCATCTCTCCGACCCGGCGCTCCTGCTCGCGGGCATCGCGTTCCTCCTGGTGATGATCTCCACGTTAAGCCGGGGCATCGCCTCCATAAGACGCTACCTGCTTCAGAAGCTCGGTCAGGAGACGGTCTTCGACATGCGTGAGGCGCTCTACAGGAAGGTCCACGACCTCGGCCTCGACTACCACGGCAAACGCCGCACCGGCGACACCATAACCCGCGTCACCAGCGACGTAAAAGAAGTCCGCAGTATGCTCGTGGACTCCATAGTCGAGGTCGGGTCGTCGTTCGCGATCCTCATCGGGATGCTCGTGGTGATGCTGTGGATGAGCTGGCAGCTAACCCTGCTCGCGCTCCTTACCGTACCGTTCCTCTTCCTCGCGGTCGCCCGCTACCGGAAGGCCCTGATCGAACGTATGCGCGTGGTGAGGACCAAGGAAGGAGCGATAGCCTCCGTCATCCAGGAGGCCGTCACCGGTATCCGGGCGGTAAAGATCTTCGGCCGCGAGGAGGAAGAGTTGAACCGCTTCCGCAAGGAGAGCCGGGACTCGCTGGAGGCGAGCATAGACTCCACCCTGATCGAAGCCAAGTTCAGCGTCGTGCTCGGTATCGTCGGCGGCTTCGGGACGGCGCTCGTCCTGTACCTCGGAGCTCGTCAGGTACTCTCGGGCGCGCTCTCCGTCGGCCAGCTCACCGTCTTTATCGCCTACCTCGGCCTCTTCCTCTCGCCGCTTTGGGCTCTATCCCGGCAGGTGAACCAGATCGGCAAATCCCTCGTCTCCGGCGAGCGTATCGTGGACCTCCTGAACGCCGAGCCCACGGTGAAAGAGCTACCCGGCGCCCGTCCCGCGCCTCCCTTCGAGGGACGGGTGACGTTCGAGGACGTGTCCTTCGCCTACGAGGACGAGGCCGGAGACGTGCTGCGAGACATGGATTTCGACGTGGAGGCGGGCAGCCGCGTCGCGCTGGTGGGGGTGAGCGGCGCGGGCAAGACCACGATCACCAGCCTCATCGCCCGCCTCTACGATCCGCAACGAGGACGCGTGCTCATAGACGGACAGGATATAAAGGACTTCACGCTGAAGTCGCTCCGGGACTCCATCACCTTCGTGCCGCAGGAGCCGATGTTGTTCAGGGCGACGGTGGAGGAGAATATCGCCTACGGCCGGGCGGAGGCGGGCAGGGAAGAGGTCGCACGCGCCGCCGAGCTTGCCGGGGCTGATGGGTTCATTAGAGAGATGCCGGAGGGTTACGACACGCTGTTATCAGAGCGTGGGGAGAGTCTCAGCGGCGGGCAGCGGCAGAGGATCTCCATAGCCCGCGCGATGCTCCGGGAGAGTCCGGTTCTGATCCTGGACGAACCCCAGTCCGGCCTCGACGCGGAGGCCGCAGAGGCCGTCGAGGCCCACTGGCGCGAGTTGACAGAGGGCCGCACCACCTTCGTCATCGCCCACGAACTGCGGCTGGTCCGGAGCGTGGACCAGATCCTTGTAATAGAAGATGGACGGGTGGCCGAGACCGGAACCCACGACGAGCTGATCTCATCAGGCGGACTCTACGCCCGGCTCTACTCGCTGCAGGAACGCGACACGGTGCAGCCATAGAGGAGGTGTCCTGAAAGAATTGATGATACTGAGCGTGCTATTGACCATCGTGGTCGTCGCCATCTACATCTCATTCGCGTAGCCGGGTTCGGTTGTTCATCTTTCTGTAAGGTGCCAGCAAGAGTTTCGTAAGATTCACTATCTAAATTAAGCCTGGAAAGCGTTCGGCTTCTCTGGAGGCTCCTAATGGCCCAGGCACACCCAGGCGTGATTTTTGTGCGACGCGCCTCGTGAACAGATACGCGCGGCGAACGATAATCGGGTTGCTGGCTGGGGGAGCGAGCAGCGTGATACTGTCGGCGACTTTACACAGCGCTCTCCTGGGGATATTTTTGGGGAGCCTCTTGGGCATCGGATATGCTCTGGTTTCTCGTTCTACACCTCGCGCATACCTGGACAGCAGCATGACCGCCGCGGCGTTGGGCGTGCCGTTCTGGACCGGGATCAGCGTGATCGCCCTCCCGCTATTGTCAGGGCAACAACCGCAATGGACCGCCGCGGGGATGCAGGAACTTTTCCCGGAACTGGTGGGATGGGTTCTGTACGGCACGGCTCTGGGGTTGCTGGCTCAGGCTTTGAACGGCCTGGCTTTCAAGGCGCTGGGCCAGGAGTACACGCCGCCTCTACCCGAGCGTGAGATCGAGACGCGCATCTTGATCCTCGGGGGAGGCTTCGCCGGTGTGGCTACAGCCGAGCGTTTGGAGCGGAAGTTCGGTACCGACCCGACGGTAGAGTTTACGCTGGTGAGCGAGACCAACGCCCTGCTGTTCACACCCATGCTATCCGAGGTTGCCGCAAGCAGCCTGGAGCCCACGCACATCAGCGCGCCGCTTCGCACGAGCTTGAGCCGCACCCGGATCGTACGTGGGCGTGTGAGCGAGATCGACCTGGAAGGGCGTAGGGTGTTGCTGGAACCAGACG
>JBBPZZ010000189.1:0-6950 GCA_038198445.1 Rubrobacterales bacterium | reverse complement strand
TCGAAAGTTCCCAGTTCCGCGACCTCCGGCGTGTGCCAGTCGAGCAGGGCCGTCTCCGGCCGGCGGCCCGTATTGATCCGGGCGTTGTGGATCGTGAAGTCGAGTGCGGGTGCGTAATGGTCCGTCGCGATAGCCTCCACGCCCTGCGCCAGCGCTGCCACAGTCGGCAGACCGAGGCCGCAGCCAAGCTCGATGGCGCGTTTGCCGGAGAGGTCCTGGCGGGAGACGTAACGCGCCAGGGCGATGGCGCTCGGCCAGAGGTCGGCCCAGTACGGTAGGCGTTCGTCGCGCTCGAACTCCGCTTCATCTATGAGCGAGTCAGCGGAGACTGGATGCGTGATCTGGTAAGTGCGGCCTTCGATGTTTACGGCGGTCTCGGTAAGTTCCGTGCGGTTTCCGAGGTGTAGCCGTAGCCTTTCCAGAAGAGAAGCTGTCTAGTTCAGCGAGACAGCGGCCTCGTGGGCGACGCGGCGTTCACGTTCATCCTCGGCTAGTTGGGCGATGCTGTACTTATCGAAGACCTCTTCCAGGGCGACGCGGGCCTCGTCCCAGACCTTGCTCGTGGCGCACAGAGGCGCATCGGCGATGTAGCAAACGCCACCCGCGCTGCACCGTGCGGGCCGGATTTCGCCGTCCAGTATCTCAAGGATGTCGAGGACGGTGATCTCCTGGGTCGGCATTGCGAAACAGTAGCCTCCGTGGGCTCCGCGGTGGCTTTCGAGGATGTTGGCCTTACGAAGCTCGCCAAAGATCTGCTCCAGGAACCTCTCCGGTATGCGCTGGCGCCGCGCTATCTCGGCAACACCGAGCGGCGAACCACATTCATTTAGCGCCAACTCCATGAGCGCACGTACCGCGTACTTGCTTTTTTGTGTAAGCCTCACGACATTCTTTCCAATCCTTGCCAGAGCGAAATCTAGTTTGGATTGTAGCAGAAATGCGCGGAAGGCAGCCGTTAAGAAACGTTAAGTCTGCTCTTCGTCGGGGTTCGTGTTGCGCTTCATGTACTGCTGCATGGCGTTCTCTATCCGCTCGCCGGTTACGAGGAATACCGTGCGTCCTCCGATATCCACGCCGTGGTCGGCGATACGCTCCAGGTAGTGGACCATCAGCGAGGCGCGCATACGCCACTCGGGAGAGCCCGAGCCTCCATCGGCGGGGTTGGCGATCAGGTTCAAAGCCTCCGAATAGAGCAAGTCCACCTTATCATCGGTGGCCTGGAGGTCCCGCGCCCGGTCTATGTCGCGGTTCTTGAAGATGTCCATGCCCTCGTGAAAGATGTTCCGGGCGGTCCGGGCCATTTCGACCAGGGCCGCTTCGAGGTCCTCGTCACGCTCATGGCCGTCGGTCTCGGCGACAGCGTGGCAGATATGCTCGCAGAGCGTGCCCGAGCGCACCAGGTGGTTCGTAACGGCCTGCGCGGTGTAGAGAAGCCGCAGGTCGCGGGCCACCGGCGCCTGGCGGGCCTGGAGGATCATACACTCCTCATCAATCTCCGCCCCCCGCATCTTGTAGCGTACGTCCACGCCCAGTTCCCGATCGGCCACGCTCGCGTCGCGGTTCTCCATGGCTATCACCATGTTCTGAAGAGAGCCTTCGACCTCCGCGCCCAGATCCAGGACATCCGATAGAAGCGAATCTAGCTCGTGCTGAAAAGTCTCTCTCGGCATGGTTCTAGCCGAACCGTCCCGTAACGTAGTCCTCGGTCTCCTTGCGCTCCGGGTTGGAGAAGATCTTCTGCGTATCGTCAAACTCCCAGAGCCTGCCGGGGTCTCCCTGCTCCTCGATAAAGAAGAAGCCCGTGTAGTCCGAGACGCGGGCCGCCTGCTGCATATTATGCGTAACAATAACGACTGTGTACTGCTCCTTCAGTTCCTCCATGGCGTCTTCGATCTTCTGGGTAGACATCGGGTCGAGCGCGCTAGCCGGCTCGTCCATGAGTATCACCTCCGGCTCGACGGCGAGCGTGCGCGCGATGCACAACCGCTGCTGCTGACCGCCGGACAGGGACATGCCGCTATCTTTCAGCTTGTTCTTCACCTCGTCCCACAGGGCGGCTTGCTTGAGCGTGTGCTCGACAATATCGTTAAGCTCGCTCTTCTTGCGCCGCTTTTCGAGCTTGAGGCCCGCCACGACATTATCGTAGATGGTCATCGTCGGGAAAGGGTTCGGCTTCTGGAAGACCATGCCGACCCTGCGCCGGACCTGTACCGGGTCCACGTCCTTATCGACCATGTTCTGGCCGTCGAGGAGCAGTCTGCCCTCCATACGGGCGCCCCCGATGACCTCGTGCATCCGGTTCAGGCAGCGTAGGTACGTGCTTTTCCCGCAACCCGAAGGACCGATGAGGGCGGTGATCTTATTGCGCTCGATGTTCATGCTGATGCTGTCCAGCGCCTTGAAGGAACCATAGTAAGCTGTCAGATCCTCGGCCACGATCACGTTGTCCCGTTTACCTGGCTCCTGCTCCCGAGGGGTCTCTCCGTCTCCGGTACGTCGTTTACTGTCAGGCACGCTCTGCTCCCGCTGAGTCTTACTCTGCTCCATTTCCCGGTTCAACTCCTCTTTTCGCTCCACGATTCACCGTATGCCACGGCTCCTGAAAGCCAGGCGGGCTATCAGGTTCAGCGCAACGATCACTACCAGCAGTAGCAGCGCGCCTCCCCAGGCCGTTTGCAAGACCTCCCCGCGGTAGGACGATTGCTCGTACACCGCCAACGGCAGCGTCATCATCTGTCCCTCGAACGGATTGTAGTTCATGTAGTTGCTGGTACCCACCGTGAACAGCAGAGGGGCTGTCTCCCCGGCGGCCCGGGCCGTGGCGAGGATTACGCCGGTCACGATACCGCTGATAGCCGTGGGCACCACGATCCTTATAATCGTCTTCCAACGGGGTATGCCCAGGGCGAGTGACGCCTCACGCAAGTCACCGGGCACCAGACGGACGATCTCCTCCGTCGCCCGTGTAATGACCGGCACCATAAGGATCGCGAGCGCTATGGAACCGAAGATCCCCGCGCTGTGCCCGGTGGCGACGACGAACACCGCATAGCCCAGGATGCCGATGACGATGGAGGGCGCTCCGGTCATAACGTCCGCCACAAAACGCAGGCCATTGCCCAGCCGGTTGTCCCCATACTCGGCGAGGTAGACGCCTGATATAACACCCGTGGGTATAGCCATGAGTACCGCAATACCGAGGATGATAGCGGACCCCACCACGGCGTTCTTTATGCCTCCGCCGCTGCCGTAGGTGGACGGCAGACCCGTGAAGAACTCCGCGTCCCACGCCGGAAGCCCCTTGATCACAGTCTCGAGGATGATCGCCGCCAGGGGTATGAGCGCGAGAAGCGTGCAGAAGTAGGCAAGGCCGGTCATTATGTTGTTGGTCAGCTTCCGGTGCCGGTAGTTACCCGCAGGCCGCGGGTTGCTCTGTGTAACATTACTCATCCCTCACCTCCTCGATGGCTGGTTGCTCATGCTGGTCACCAGGAATCTGGCCCCGACGTTTATCAGGAAAGTAAGGACGAACAGTAACAGCCCGATCTCCAGCAACGAGGACCGCAGCACGTTGCTCGTGGACGCGCCGAACAGGGAAGCGATGGCCTGCGCCATCGAGGAGCCCTGCTGGAAGAACGAGGTGAAGAGTACCTGTGCGTTGCCGAGCACGTAGGTGAGGGCTATCGTCTCTCCCATCGCGCGCCCGACGCCCAACAGTATGGCCCCGAGCACGCCGCCCCGGGCGTACGGCAACACCGCCATACTAAACATCTCCCACCGGGTAGAGCCAAGCGCCAGCATCGCCTCCCGCTGGTCCCGCGGTACGGCGTTAAGGACATCGCGCGAGATCGCAGCCACGGTGGGCAGGATCATCACGGAGAGCACGAGACTGGCGGTAAAGATGGTGGAGAGCGTAAAGTTGCCCTGGAAGACCGGTATCCACCCGAACAAGAACTGTATCGGCGGCACTATCCAGTCTCTCAAGAACACGGCGAAGACGAAGAAGCCCCAGATCCCGTATACGATAGACGGCACGGCGGCAAGTATCTCTACAAAGAAGCCGACGACGGAGTTGACGCGCGGCGAGGCTATCTCGGTCAGGAACGCGGCGATGCCGACACCTACCGGCCCGGCCAAAAGGATCGCAACGGCGGAGGTGACTAGCGTACCGTAAATGACCGTCAGCGCGCCGAACACTTGGTCGCTGTTACTCCAGGTCTTGTCCCAGAGGAAGCTGATGCCGAACTCCTGGCGAGAGATCTCACTCTCCTGCCACAGCACGATGAAGATCGCCAGTATCGTTACGGGCATTACGAGCGAGAAAACCAGCGCGACGAGTTGGAAAACCGCATCTCCCGAGTTGCCCCGGCGAAACTTCTTGAAAAACTCGGAGATTGCGCTCAAATCAAACTCCCCTTCCGGGGGTTATATGTCTCAAATCCAGTCCCTCCACGAGCAATATCGCAAGATGCGAACCAGTGTACTGTAGAAAAAGGCCCAGCGCCAAGAAGGGGAAGCCCGGAGGCTCCCCCTTTCCCGCCAGTCGCGCGGCGTGGATCTCGCCGCGCGTAACCGGGTCGCTTACTTCTTGTAGCACTGCTTGCCTCCGGACTTCATCTTCTCGATCTGTCCCTGGCTGGCCTTGGCAAGGCTGTCCGGCAGCGGGGCATAGTTGAGCCCAGGAGCAAGTTTCTGTCCGTCGGTGATCATGTAGTGCGCGAGGTTGGCTACGCCCTTGCACTTCGAGAGGTCATCCATATTGGATCGGACGAGCAGCCAGGTGACGCTGGAGATCGGGTAGACGTCCTTGGCCGTGGCGTCTGGGGTGAAGTTCGTGAGCACCTTGTCCAGAGTTGGGGGCAACTGGTCCACCACCGCGTTGATGGCGTTGCTCGCTGTCTGCGTGCTCGGCTCGACGAACGGCCCGTTGGAGGTGTTGCCGACGTTGGCGTAAGGCAACCCCTTGCCTCCGCTGCCCTTGGCGTACTCCAGGCCGATGTAGCCAATGGAGTTCTGGGTCTGGGTGATCTGGGCGGTAACGCCGTCGTTACCCTCGCCACCCACGCCGGTCGGCCAGTCGATCTCGTCGCTCGCGCCCGGCCCGTCGGCCCACGCCTTGCTTATGCCGGTGAGGTAGGTGGTAAAGATCTCCGTCGTACCCGAACCGTCGGAGCGGTGGGCGACCGTTATCTTCGAACTCGGCAACTGCACATCCGGGTTGAGGTCGGCTATAGCCGGATCATCCCAGGTCTTGACCTTGTCCAGGAATATGTCCGCGATGACGTCGCCGGTCAGGTTGAGCGGTGGCTTCCCCTTGAGCTCCGGGACGTTGTAGGCCAGTACGACCGCGCCGCCAACCGTGGGTACGTGCAACGGTTTACCGCCAGCTTGTTTCTGTTCATCTGCGCTCATCGGGGCATCGGAACCAGCGAAGTCGACGGTTTTGTTGATGAACTCCTCGCGTCCGCCGCCGGAGCCGACGGGATCATACTCTGTCTTTACGCCCGTCTTCTCGTTGTAAGTCTGGAACATCTTCTGGTAGACCGGGTCCGGGAAGGAAGCACCGGCCCCGTTCAGGCTTTTGGCAGCCTCCACGCCTCCACCACTGGAACCGCCGCCACTATCTCCTCCATTACCGCCGCTGCCACCGCAGGCGGCCAGAACAAAGGCCAACGCTACCGACAACGCAAGGGCCAACATCCTCAAACTCAGAGTCCTACTCAAATTTCGTCTCTCCCTTCATCCGATCATTCCTGTCTCCGACAGGCTTCAGGTCACGATGATAGGGCATGACGATCTCGCTTTAGTTTCACTTATGTAAACTGTGTTTTAAATCGACGTTAAACGCCTCACAGCACCGCCGATTCACACTCCTGACGTCAGCAGGCAGTACTCCGACGCCAGTACAACGTGGAGCGTACCAAACTAGGACATAAACCCTGGGTTCTTCCGATCTTTTGGTGATGAGGAGCTTCCTTTCCAAAACCACTCGGGGGAGTGGTCTTTATGCAGCCAGCATCCTTGCTCTCAGCAAGTCGAACCCTGCCCGCCCGTAGCCTTGTCGCTTCAACAGCTTGAGCTTGTGTACGAAACCCTCCACGGGGCCGTTACTCCAGCTCTCTGTTAGCCCGGCTCTAACCGCATCGAGATCCTTCTTCAAACCAACGGCGAAACGCTGCATCGCAGGAACACTACTCGCCTCGGCTTCCTCTAGCCAGCCGGCGAGCTTTCCTCCTTCGAGTTCTCTGACCATACCGGCGAACTCCTGCGTTAGCCTGCGCGTCGGCGAGGTCCTCGTCGGCATCACACAGCCTCCCAAGATACTCTTTCTGCTCCCCTGTTAGCTTCTCTTCTCGACGCATGAATAATGCGGCTACGTTCTTGGCGGTTGGAGATAGTCCTGCTACCGACCCCCTCCTGGCCCTCGGTGCAAAAGAAGGCGGTTTGCCGGCTGCCTCCGCCCTCCGCAACTCCCCCGTGAAGCGAACAAATGTTCTCTCGCCGCCAGTGTATCCCCGCTCGCGGATCTCTCGAAGAAGTCGCTTGCCGTTACGACAGCCTTTCTCCCAACGTTCCAACAGGTAGGGCACGTAAGGATCAAGGACGCTCGCCCTGGGAGTGTAGGGCTGGCGAGGTGGCGGTTCTTCAAGATCCTTGTAGCGGTAGACGGTGCGAGGGCTTATCCCGAGTTTTCGTGAGATGAAGCGTACGTCTGCCCCGGCGAGGTACAGACGTCGGATGTCTTGCCACTGCTCGACGATACGCTCGTGGCGCTTTCTGGCTGCTTCTTCTATCCTCGCGGCGTGTTTCCTTGGGCGGTTGGGAGTCATAGGACCTGGGACGAACGCGTCGGAGGCATCGTCTCTTTTCTCTTCGGACACTGTTTCCGGCATTACCGCCTTGCGGAGTATAGGCCGTTTCTGGAGCAGAGATTCCTCCAGGACCGAGGC
>JBBPZZ010000188.1:0-15215 GCA_038198445.1 Rubrobacterales bacterium | reverse complement strand
GTAGGGAGAAGTGACATAGTATGAACCGTCTGCACCAAAGAATACTTTGCAAAGCTTGTAGTACACATCGTCTTTTTCGTAAAGAATAGTGTATTTGCCGTAACTCAAGTGCTTGATCCTTTGAGATTGAGCCAGTTCTTAATATTCTATACTTGCTCTGCCCCGAAACCCGCTTCGTGCAGCAGTTCACGGGCCTTGTCTGCGTCTTTCGCGTCCAACGTCAGGACGAGCGCCGCCCTCTCCGTGTTTGAGTGGCGTACGTAGAGGTCGAGGATGTTTATGCTGTTCGATCCCATGAGGGTCGTGACCTCGGCGAAGACGCCGGGGCGGTTCTCTACCGGGATCGCCACGTCCACGTTCTCGCCACTCTTCTCGACCAGGATGCCGCCGAGGGCGTCGTAGGCCTCACGCGCGTGTCGGAAACGGCCCTCCATCACTTCGCGGTCTTTGATCTCACTGCCAAGCTGCGCCATCGCCCCGGCGAACGCCCCGAGCGCTTCACCCAGAGCGGGCGCGTTCTCCGCCATAATGTCCGACCACAGTTCCGGGTTCGACGCGCCGACGCGGGTGAGGTCCCGGAACGAAGGACCGGCGAAAGAGAGCGCCTCGGGGGAGATGTCCGAGGCCACCTTGAGGAGCGCCGCCGCCATGAGGTGCGGGAGGTGCGAGAGGGCGGCCATCAGGAGGTCGTGCTTCTCCGGGTCTACGGCCGTCGGGGTGGCGCCAAGCTCCCGCACGAACTGGGCGACCTCGCGGTAGTCGTCCGGGGCGGTATTCTCGGTCGGGGTGAGGAAGTAGCGGGCGCCCTTGAATAGCTCGGCGCGCGCGTTCGTTACGCCCGCGAGCTGGCTGCCGGCCATCGGATGTCCGCCGACGAAGCGCAGGTCTTGAGCCTCGGCGGCGCGTACGACGGCGTTCTTGGCGCTCGCCACGTCGGTCGTGAGGGCGTCCGTCGGGGTGAGGGCAGGGATCAGGTCCGACACCCTGGAGATGGGGGCGGCGAGTACGAGGAGGTCCGCGCCGCGCACCTCCTTCAAGGTGGAGGCGCGGTCTATCGCTCCAAGCTCGACGGCCTCCTCCAGCACCTCCGGCTCGTCCACGCCGACGACTTCCCAACCGGTCTGGCGGGCGGCGAGGCCGACGGAGCCGCCGATGAGGCCAACCCCGATTATGCCCAGTGAACGAGTCATCTGCTAGACGAGCGCCCCGATGACCCGGTCGTTCTCCTCCGAGTTGCCGACGGTCACCCGGCTCCATCCCGGATACCCCAGCGCCGCGCCCTCCCGCACCAGAACCCCGGATCTCTCGAAAGCGTCCGCCTCGAACCGGACCATCACGAAGTTGCCCTGCGAAGGGATGAAGTCCAGGTCCGCATCCCGGAACGCCTCCTGCAGCCGCTTCCGCTCCTGGATCACGAACTCCGCCCGCGCCTTGACCTTGTCCCGCGCGAGCATCGAGGCCGTGGCCGCGACCTGGGCGGCCAGGTTCACGGAGACCGGGAACCGGACCCGCTCGGCGTAGTCGGCGATCCTCTCCGCCGCGATTCCGTAACCTATCCTCAGACCCGCCAGCCCGTGCGCCTTCGAGAAGGTGCGGGCCACGACTACGTTCTCCCTTTCGAGGGCCAGGGTGTGAGAGTTTTCATAAGACGGGTCTTCTATGAACTCCACGTAGGCTTCGTCCAGGATCAGGAGCACGTTCTCCGGTATGGCGTCGGCGAAGTCCCGGACTTCCTCCAGGGTCAGGTACGTGCCGCTGGGGTTGTTGGGGTTGCAGAGGATCACGGCGCGCGTCCGGTCGTTTACAGCCGAGAGGAGCGCCTCGGCGGGGATCTCCTCCCGATCCGCCATGGGTATCTGCCGGGCCGTCATGCCCAGGACGGCGCAGAGCACCGGGTAGAGGCTGAACGACGGCCAGGGGAAGACGACTTCGCCGCCTCCCGGCAGCAACTGGAGCGTGTTCATCAGGACTTCGCTCGACCCGTTGCCGACGAGGACGTTGCCGGGCTCCGCGCCGGCGTTCGCATCCGCTATGACCTGCCGGAGCCGCGAGACGTGACTGTCCGGGTAGCGGTTGGCGCGGGGGAGCATCTCCGATAGGGCCGCCTCCGCCTCCGGGAGCGGGCCGAAGGCGAGCTCGTTCGAGGTCAGCTTCGCGTAGCGGTTTTCGTCCGTACCCTCGGCCGACATCCTCCAGGACTTCGGGGGGACATAGGGCCTCAATGGATCGAGCTCCGACCTGAACTTCAACTGGCATCTCCTTCTGGGTCTCATCTTCAGCCAACCGGGCCGCTAAAGACTAATCCTCTTCGTTTGGGCTTTCAACAGAGACGTTTGTCGCAGCCGGGTTTCGGTCGCGCTGGAGTGTTGATGGGTTCGTCTCGCACGGGGTGCTTTGCCAAAAATCATTCATTTGAGGGATGTGCGTGTGTGCGGCGAACGCTATGGTGTCGTGTGCGTAGTTTGCTGTCACCTCGGAAGGGAGAGCGAAATGAGGACCGAGGACGTGGGAACCTTCGTCGGGCCGGATGGCGGTAAAGTGCTTGTGAATCCCATCGGTGGGCGGATGACGGTCAAGGTCCGCGACGAGGATACCGCTGGCGCCTACTCGATCCACGATAACACCATACCGGCGGGATCGCCGGGACCCCCCCGGCCACATCTCCACCGCGACTATGAGGAGACTTTCTACGTCCTGGAGGGTGAGCTCACCGTGCGGATGGGGCCGCACACGATCACGGCTCCGGCGGGATCTTTCGTGGTGGTCCCGCGAGGTGTCGTCCACCAACCCTCGAATTCGGGGACGCAGCCAACCAGAGTGTTACTCATCTTCTCACCGGCGGGGATGGATCGCTTTTTCGAGGAAGCGGCTGAGCGGCGCATCCCGCTGCAAGCGGTACCGGAAGATCCGGTGGTCCTGGAAGCACTCGACGTTTTTACTAAAAAGTACGGTTACGAGTTCGCGGAGTTTC
The DNA here is from genome assembly GCA_038198445.1 of Rubrobacterales bacterium. GTDB lineage: Bacteria > Actinomycetota > Rubrobacteria > Rubrobacterales > Rubrobacteraceae > JACDDK01. Next base: position 12,244 of record JBBPZZ010000188.1, on the reverse strand, counting down.
CTCCAGGACCGTAGAGTCATAGCTGACGGTTTCTCCGTTTGCCATATATACAGTCGGCATATACAATCCCAAGTCCTATGGAAGATGCGCGGACGCGAGACAGGGTAGAGGCTCTAAGGGAGCGGGTCGACGAGGTGGATCGGGACCTCGTGCGGGCGCTCAACGAGCGGGCGAGCATCGTGCAGGAGATCATGGTCCTCAAGGCCGAGGCCGGGGCTCCGGTCTACGACCCCAAGCGCGAGGAGGATATCCTCCAGCGGGTCGTGGAGATGAACGAGGGGCCGATCTACGACTCCTCGATGCGCGATATTTACGAGCTGATCCTGCACCGTATTCGTGATTTAGAGATTCAACGCGGGGAGTTTTCGAAATAGTGATGGATATTTCAGCGGAGGTAAAGACCAACGTAAAGACCGCCAACGGCATGATGCAGCCCGGCTCGTTCCGGGTGATCGCCGGTCCCTGTACGGTCGAGAGCTACGACCAGTTCCTGGCCTCGGCCAAAGCCGTGAAGCAGGCTGGCTTCGAGTACGTCCGCGGCGGCGCGTTTAAACCCCGCACTTCTCCCTACTCCTTCCAGGGTATGGGCGAGGAGGGATTGAGGATTCTCTCCGAAGTCTCCGGCGAGTTGGGTCTCAAGGTCGTCACCGAGGTTATGGACCCCTACGATATCGAGATGATCATGGAGCACGCCCAGATCCTTCAGGTCGGGGCGCGCAACATGCAGAACTTCTCTCTCTTGAAGCGCATCGGAGCCGCCATCGCCGGGACGGAACACGGGGTTGTCTTGAAGCGCGGGCTCGCGGCGACGGTGGAGGAGTGGATCCTTGCCGCCGAGTACATCACCGCCGCTGGCGGAGATAACGTGGTCCTCTGCGAGCGGGGAATCCGCACGTTCGAGACCAGCACGCGCTTCACGCTGGACCTTTCGGCGGTCATCGTCGCCAAGCGGCTGACGGACCTGCCGGTGATCGTCGACCCGTCCCACGCAGCCGGACGGCGCGACCTGGTCGTGCCTCTCTCGAAGGCGTCCGTCGCCGCCGAGGCCGACGGGCTGATGGTCGAGTCGCACCACGACCCGCAGGAGGCGCTCTGCGACGCGGAGCAGGCGCTGCCGGTCGAGGCGTTGATGGGCCTCAAGGAAGGACTGGAGCCCTTCGCCACCGCGATGGGCCGGGAGGTCATCTAGGCTCCAGGAGATTGCCGGAGGTGAAATGAGGCGGATCGGCGAGCGGTTCGTTCTGGAGCGCGAGATCGGGGCCGGAGGCATGTCCACCGTGTTCCTGGGCCGGGACGAAGTCCTCGACCGTCCCGTCGCTATAAAAATTCTTAAGACCGGCTTCGAGGACTCGGATATCGGCGCCCGCTTCCGCCGGGAGGGGGTCACCGCCGCGCGGCTCTCCCATCCAAATATCGTCCAGGTCTACGATGCCGGAGAAGATATTCTGGACGGTCGCGAGGTCTCCTACATCGTGATGGAGTATGTATCTGGTGGTGATCTCAACAAGCTCATCGACGAGAAGGGGCCGCTCGAAGAGTCAGAGGTTTCGAGGATCGGGGCGGACGTCATCTCCGGCCTCGCCCACGCCCACAACCGGGGCATCATCCACCGCGATATAAAGCCGCGGAACGTGCTGATGGACGAGTACGGCCGCCCCAGGGTCGCGGACTTCGGCATCGCCCGCGCTTTGGACTCGGCGACAAGTCACGCCACCAAGACCGGCTCATACCTGGGCACGGCGCTGTACTCCGCGCCGGAGCAGCTTCAAGGTGAGAAAGTCACGCCAAAGAGCGACATCTACTCTCTGGGAGCGACGCTTTATCAGGCGGCCACGGGAGAGCCGCCGTTCACGGGGTCTCCAATCTCCGTTGCCAACCAGCACGTCTCGCGGACGCCCGTTTCGCCGGGTGAGCGAGGAGCGGAGATCAGCGAATCTCTGGAAGAAATCATCCTCCAATGTCTCGCCAAAGACCCTGCCGCCAGACCCGAGGCCGCGGACCTCCACACGCGCTTGCTCCAGAGAGGAGCGGCGGCAATCGGCGCTACGGCTCCGGGGCCTATCAAGGAGGCGGGCGTAGCGGGGGCGGCGCGAACCGCGAAACGGGTCAGGGAGGCGGCGGCCGCGGGCTTCGGGACCGTTGCGCGGAGGGTCAACGAGCATTTCGGGGAGCGGAGTACGAAAGAGCAACAAGAGACCCCGACGCGGACGGTGATCGTGCCGCACCGGACTTTCAGGCCGGGGGCGAACCGCCTGATGGCTCTAACGCTTGGGATCGCGGCGCTGCTGGTAGTCGCTTTGGTCTCCTGGGCGGCTGTGGCGATGCTCGGGTCGGGGTCTACGGATCAAGGCAACAACCCCAACCCGTCAAAGGCCAACCGACAGCAGAAAGCCGCGGCGAAACCTGATGCACCCGTTAAGAAGAAAGCCGCCGAATCGGAGCAGCAGAAGAAAGAGACTGCTGCTAAAGAAAGTAGTCCAAAAAAGCCCGCCCAGAAAGAGGCTCCGAAGAAAGCCACGGTTCCCGCTCCCCCCGTGGCGCAGGCGGCGGACGTTGTCTACGATATGTACGTTTCGACCGTCAAGAATGACTTCGACGCCTCCTGGAACTCCCTGTCCAAAAGCTATCAAGAGAAAGTCGGCACGGAGCAGGATTGGGAGAGGCGGCAATCTTCGCTCGCGGGCATACATTTCCCAGGCTCGCTTACGGCGAAGCCGTCCGGGAAGAAGGCGGAGGTTGACTTCACCGCGCAGGAGACCCGCACCGGCGGCACGAACACGGTTACGGGTACGTGGGTCTGCGTTAACGAGAACGGCCAGTGGAAACTGGACCGACTGATCACCAGTCCGAGTTAAAACCGACTTACCCGGCTCGCTACTTTCACCAATAAAATCTCTATAATCCCTCGTGTGACAACATTTGCACAAAGGTTTGTCCTGGAGCGCGAGATCGGGGCCGGAGGCATGGCCCGTGTGTTTCTGGGCAGGGATGAGGTCCTCGACCGGCCCGTCGCGGTCAAGATCCTCCGATTTGGTCACAGGGACTCCGACGTGGGCGCCCGCTTTAGCCGGGAGGGACGCACGGCTGCCCGCCTCTCGCACCCGAACATAGTCCCAGTCTATGACGCTGGCGAGGGCGAGTTCGAGGGGCAGAATGCTTCCTACATCGTAATGGAGTATGTCCCCGGCGGTGACCTCAGCAAGCTCATAAACGATCGCGGGACCATGCCTCCCGATGATCTCGCAAAGCTCGGCGAGGCGGTGGCCTCCGGGCTGGCTCACGCCCATGAGCGAGGCATCATCCACCGCGACATAAAGCCTCACAATATCCTGATCGACGAGAACGGACGCCCAAAGCTCACCGACTTCGGCATCGCCCGCGCCCTCGACGCGACGACGAGCAACCATCATACCCGGACGGGCGCTTACCTGGGCACGGCGCTGTACTCCGCGCCGGAGCAGCTTCAAGGTGAGAAAGTCACGCCAAAGAGCGACATCTACTCTCTGGGAGCGACGCTTTATCAGGCGGCCACGGGAGAGCCGCCGTTCACCGGGACCCCGATCTCCGTTGCCAACCAGCACGTCTCCAAGGCACCACCCTCGCCGCGAGAGCTGAACGCCGCCATCGGTGGGGAGCTTGAGGACCTGATCCTGGCCTGTCTCGCCAAGGACCCCGACGACCGCCCGACCGCCGACGAGATCCGCTCCCGTCTCGCCGGATTCGTCGGAGAGACCGGCGGCACTAAAGTCCACGCCGCGCCGGTGACGCAACCTGCCCAACGCGTCCCGGAGGAGACCGCGCGCGCCGCATCATCCGCGACAGGGAACCAAAGCAGGACGAGGGTATTGCTCGCTGCTCTGGCGCTTCTGCTGATCCTCGCCGCCGTCGCGGCCATCGCACTGCCCAAACTACTAACCGGTGGGGGAGATCAGGTAAAGCAACCCGCCCCCCAGAACGACGCCAGTAAACCAAACAAGGCTTCCGGCGGGCAGGACAAGAATAACCAACCACCGGCCCAGACGACAACCGCTCCTGAACCGACTACCGAGAACACGCAACCTGCCCAGGAGCAGACGAAAGAGCCGACAAAGGAAAAAACAGCGGAGCCCCAGCCGGGCGGCCTCACGGCGGAGGCGGCGAGCCAGACGGTGAGAAGTTTCTACACGGATGCCGCAAACGGAAGCTACAGTGAAGCTTCGGGGCTTTTGAGTGAGGGTTATCGTCAGAGTACGTTCCCGGACGAGCCGACCTTCGAAGGAACCTTTAGAACTCTGGAGAGGATAGAATTTACAGACGGTCCCACGGCGCAGGTCAACGGGGACACGGCCACGGTCTCTTTCAGCGATACCGCCTACCATACGGATCACACGGAACAACGTAGCGGGACGGTGACGCTCATAAACGAGAAAGGCGAGTGGAAGATAGATAACATCAACGCTAACGGTTGATCTTTGCGGATACAATAGACGCGAGATACGGAAGGAACTCACTCTGAAGACGATAATTACCGCGGTCCTCTCCGCTATTATCGGCGGGCTCGTGGTGGCGCTGTTTCTCTTTCTCGGGATGTCCGGTGTGGGCACAGAGGAAGGCAACGTGACGATCAATGAGTCTCCAGCCCCGGTGAAGTCCAAGTCCGTGGATCCCGGCGCTGATTCGGGACCGTCGGTGCGAGAGGTGTATACCAATGATGGGCCGGGGGTGGTGAGCCTGGACGTGGCCTCATCGAAGCTCGGACCGGGAGGAGGTTCCGGGTTCGTACTGGACAAGAGCGGCCACATCGTGACCAATCAGCATGTCGTGAACGGGGCGGACAGCGTCTCCGTCAGGTTCGCCAGCGGCGCGCGAGAGCAGGCGGATATAGTCGGCCAGGACTCTTCGACCGACGTGGCGGTGGTCAAAGTGAATACCCCAAGCAAGGCTCTCAAGCCGCTGACGCTGGGAGATTCGGACAACATAGGTGTGGGAGACCCGGTGATCGCCATCGGCAACCCGCTGAACGTGGGCTTGAGCGTGACGACCGGCATAGTGAGCGGAACGGAGCGGCCCATAGACGCCCCGAACGGCTACACGATAGACGGGGCGGTACAGACCGACGCGGCTATAAGCTCCGGCAACTCCGGCGGCCCTCTAATCGACGCCAACGGTTCGGTCATAGGGATCAACTCCCAGGTCGCCTCCTCGGGGGGCGGTAATTTCGCCCAGGGTGTCGGCTTCGCGGTCCCTATCAATACGGTGAAGAACGTGGTCAAGCAGCTGATAACGGAGGGCAAGGTCGTTCATGGATACATCGGGGTGAAGATGTTCCCGGTCGGCATAGAGGAACTGCGGGCGTATACGACGCTCTCGGAGGAGAAGTTCAAGGAAAAGTACGACCTTCCGGGCAGCGGGGCCATAGTGAGTGAAGCCGTAAAGGACGGGCCGGCGGATAAAGCCGGCATTGCGGGTGGAGAAGAGAAGGAGCTCGAAGGTCTCTCGGTCCCTATCGGGGATGTTATAACCGAAGTGGAAGGTAAGCGGGTCTCGAACCCGAACGACGTCATATCGGTCGTAAACTCTCTCAAGCCGGGTAAGAAGATGAAGGTGACCGTCGTGACGCCGGGCAAGGACCCTCGTCAGACAGAGATAACCTTAGGCTCCCAGCCCGAGAATAATTAGCCGGCGCGTTACAAATTTTCGCCGTGGATGAGCGGCGTCAAAAGGTTTGCGTAGAACATTTCTTTGATAAAACTCCTTCCGCGTTTGGCCCTGTTTGCCCCGCGCGCGCCAGGGTGATACAGTCCCGCCTTGCAGCTAATGTGGCGGCGGGCATGACAAATACTCCGGGCTCGCGGCTACGGTCTATCGGAGGAAGAGCAGAGCGGGAGGGAACGTGGCGCGCGGCAGAGTGAAGTGGTTCTCCAACGAGAAGGGCTATGGTTTCATCGAGGCCGAGGGAGGCGAAGACCTTTTCGTCCACTACTCGGAGATCTCCGGCGAGGGGTTCCGGACGTTGGAGGAGGGGAGCGAGGTGGAGTTCGACGTCATCGAGGGCCAGAAGGGGAAGCAGGCCTCTAGGGTCGAGGTAGTGGGCTAGGAAAGCCGCGCGGATGGGTTAGTCGTCAGGAGGCCGGGGTTGAGAAGCCCTGGCCTCTCGTCTTTTGGAGGGACAGTGCCGAACGACAACGAGAGTTTAAAGCGAGACGTTGCCTACGGAGCGGTTGACCGGTACGTAACGAGTGGCATGACCGTAGGTCTCGGCACGGGTTCGACCGCCGCTTTCGCGGTGCGAAGGCTTGGGGAGCTTCTGGGTAGTGGGGAGCTGCGCGACGTGCGGGGGATACCGACCTCCGACCGCACCTCGACGCTTGCGCGGGAGGTCGGGGTGCCGCTGGACTCGCTCGCTGAGGCGAGGCCGTATCTCACGATAGATGGGGCGGACGAGGTGGCCCCCGACCTCTCGGTCATGAAAGGATGGGGCGGCGCCCTCCTCCGGGAGAAGATCGTCGCCGCCTCCGGCGAGGGCGGCCTGATCATCATCGCCGACGCATCCAAGATGGTTGACTCTTTGGGCCAGGGGCCGCTTCCGGTCGAGACCGAACCCTTCGGCTACGAGGCCACCATGGAATCGCTCGCCTCTTTAGGCTGCGAGCCGAAGCTCAGGATGGACGCCTCGGACCCGGAGAGCCCGTTCGTCACGGATGGCGGACACTACACGGTGGATTGTCTCTTCCCCTCCATCCCGGACCCAGCCGCGCTCGAAGCCGAAATAAAGCGCATTCCCGGCGCGCTGGAGTGCGGCCTGTTCGTCGGGATCGTCCGCGCGGCGGTCGTCGCCCGCGAAGGCGGGGTGGAGTTTATCGAGGGTGGTTAGCTCCCGGTGGCCCCGAAACCGGCGCGAATTCCGGACTTGGACTTACGCTCCTTCTCCACGACGAGCTTGTAGATAGAGTCTAGTTCTACATAGACGGTCGCCTTGCCGTCCTCCATCGTTACCCGCAGGTGGCCGTCGCCCAGCTCGATCTTCTCCACGTCGTCCGACTCGATGGTGAAGGTGTCCCTGCGGTCCCAGATGACTAGGTTCGCCTTCTCACTCTTCGCCTCATCAACGGCTTTCTGGATCAGCTTATTATCCATCGCGCACTCTCCTCACTCTGAAATGTTCTCGTCAAACGCTTGCCCTATTCTACTTTAGAAATCAGGCCGCGAAGACCGGAGGGTGTAATGCCATTCATCTAACGGCATCCGGTTTGTAGTAGTATCCCGCCTTGTGGCTACTTCGAAGACAGCGGGTGAGATACTGGAGGCCGTCGTCGAGGACGGCCAGAAAGAGCTGGAGCGGGCCAACGCGGGCCTTGCCTTCAGCGGCTTCGCGGCCGGGCTCAATATTTCGTTCGGGACCGTCGCTCTCGCGGTTGTGGCGGCGCTTACCGGCAAGGTCGGGCTCGCGGCCCTCGCGGTCTACCCGATAGGGTTCCTGATCGTCATCCTCGGGAGGGCGCAGCTCTTTACCGAGAACACGGTTACCCCGGTGACCGTGGTGCTTGCCCAGCGGAGCCGCCTGCCGAACATGCTGCGGCTGTGGGCTGTGATCTTTGTCTTCAACGTCCTGGGCGCAGCGGCTTTCTCCGCCGCCATGGTCTACGGGAAAGTCCTGGAGCCTTCCGCGTTCAGCGTCGTGTTCTCGGAGGCCGCCCACAAGCTGGATTACGGGTTCTGGTTGGTAATCGTCAAGGGGGTTTTCGGCGGCTGGCTCGTGGCCCTCATGGCCTGGCTCGTTGCGGCTTCCCGCGATACCATCTCCCAGGCGTTCTTTATCTACGTGCTGGCGTTCCTCATCCCCGCCGCCGGTCTGCCGCACTGCATAGCGGGCTCCACCGAGGTCCTGATGAGCGTCTTCGCCGGCAAGACGCCCGCCCTGGAATACCTCACCGGGTTTCTGGTCCCGACTACAATAGGCAATGTAGCAGGTGGGATCGTGCTCGTCACGTTGCTCAACTTCGGGCAGGTGATCGGCTCCAAGGCAAAGCCGATCAAGGAAAAAGTCGCCGAGGGCGGGTAACGAAGTCGCGGCTTCGGGCTGTTAGCTTTCGGGCCGCTGTCCGTTAGAATATCCAGCGAGCCTGGGTCCTTTCCACCGGAGCGGATAAATTGAAGAACCTCATATTAAAGATAAGAGACCTCGACCGGACGCTGTTCCTGGCGGTCTTCCGTCTCAAGTGGGAACCTCTGACGGCCATCATGCGCGCCTTTACGATCGCCGGCAGCGCGGGAGCCCTGTGGGGATTTATCGCCGGGGCCGCGTTCCTGGCGACCGGCTCCGGACTCCCCAACCTCCTGATACCCTGGATCTCCGTAGCCGCCGCCTGGACCATCGCCGAGGGAACCAAGTATCTCTTCAACCGCGCCCGGCCCTATATCTCCGACACGGAGATTGCGCCGCTCATAAAGACGCCCTCGTCGAGTTCCTTCCCCTCCGGCCACTCCGCGACCGCCGCCGCCGGAGCCCTTTCTTTGTCGATTATCTACCCGGTGTTCGCCCCCGCGCTCCTGCTCGCCGGTCTGCTGGTCGCACTCTCCCGCATCTACCTCGGCGTTCACTACCCGTTCGACGTGTTCGCCGGCATGGTCACGGGCGTCGCTACCGCTACGGTGGTAGTCCTGGCCGTGGGGGCCGCCCTGGCGTGAAGACGCTTACCGGCCTACTACGCCGGATGCGGTAGAAAAGCCGCATGAGCATCAGACGCTATTACACGGTAGGGGCCGTCGCCCGTGACGCCGGCTCTCTCAAGGCGCTCGATGGGCGGTTGGAGGCGCTTGGCGTCGCCGCCGATTCTCTCATAGTGCTCTCGCGGCGGCGGGACGCATCGCTCGTCAGGGCCATCGTGCCGGAGGCCCGCGCGCAAAAGGTCGAGTCCTCACTAACGCGGATGCAGTGGTTCGAGTTCGCGAGCACCTACCTCGGGGTTACGGCCGTGAGCGTCTTGATGGGGGCCGTGCATCTCCCGACCGGGATCTCGGTTCAGGCCATCATGACCCTGGCTGCTATTATCGGACTCGTCCTCTACCACCGAAGCCCGCAACTAAAGAAGAAACTCCTCCGCATGGCGCTGCCGGACGAACTAGCCGAAGAGTGGACGTGGACCTTCGCATCCGGTTTCGCGCTCGTGCTCGCTACCGTTCCCGAAGAATTGCTTGAAGAGGCGCAGGATATTTTTCTCGAAGATGAGGACCTCTTGTCCCCGCTCGCCATCGACCGTCGTCCGGTGGTTGAGTAGGCGCCCGGCCTGATAAGCTCTAGGCGTGATCGTTCGTGAGAAAAACGGTTCATATTTGCTCTTCAAGCAGCACGACCATGCACTGGTTTCCGGGGAGTTCGCGGAACATTGGTCGCGGAGGCCGCGGCCGCTCGACTCTACCCTGTACGCCATAGCCCATCACGACGTGGCCTGGCGGGGGCCGGATTCCTCCATAAGCTGGAACGAAGATGAGGACCGTCCCTACTCATTTCTGGATTATCCAGCGGAGCTAAAGGTCCGGGCTTACGAAGAGGGGATCGACTGGATCGAGGAGAGGGACCCCTACGCTGCATATCTTTGCAGCATGCACTATGCGACGCTCATGCGCGATTTCGGCGGCGGCGAGACGGAGATGCGGTTCGTGGAGACCGAGGCCCGACGCCAGGAGAGGCTCCGGGCCGGGTTGCTTGAGGAGGACCTCGAAAACCTCGACTATAACCTGCGGTTTCTAAAGCTCTGTGACGGGCTCTCTCTATTCGTGTGTCTCAACGAGCAGGGCGGGTCGGGCTACCCGCCGCCGTATCCTGGGGGCTTCGAACTGGAAGGCAAGAAATTCGAACCTGTCTGGGAGGACGGGCGCACTCTACGTCTGGAGCCCAACCCATTCTCCGCGCCCTTCGACATCTCCGTTCCTTATCAGGTGGTCGGAAAAGACAGGCGGCGCATCGAGAGCAACGTCCTCCAACTTCGGGTAACCTGTTAACGATTGCGCGTTTTCGGCGCGGATTTTAGAGTCTTCATTATTTAGAAAGGGCTATATGAGAGACGAGTCTTACGATTTCCTGAAAACCTTGCTGTCCACGCCGGGACCGAGCGGTTATGAAGACGAAGCGGCGAAAATCTGGCGCGAGGAGGCCGGGAAGTTCGCAGAGGTCCGCGGCGACCGGATGGGCAACTCCTTCGCCACGCTGAACGCGGGCGGCTCGCCGAAAGTTATGCTCGCGGGACACATCGACGAGATCGGGGTGATGGTTACACACATCGACGACGCGGGTCTCTTGCGCTTCACGGGCGTCGGTGGCTGGGACCCGCAAGTGCTGGTGGGTCAGAGGATACGGCTCCAGGCTCAGAACGGCGAGGTCATAGGAGTTATCGGCAAGAAGGCCATCCACGTGATGGAAGCCGAAGAGCGCAAGAAAGTCTCCGACGTCAAGAGCCTCTGGATCGACATCGGCGCGAAGGACGGCGATGAGGCGAGGGGTATGGTTCGCGTCGGAGACGTTGGCGTGGTGGACCAGGACCTCGCCGAGCTTCCTAACGGCCGCATCGCATCACGCTCCGTGGACAACCGAATGGGCGCGTTCGTCGTGCTCGAAGCCCTGAGGTTACTGTCCGAGGAAGAGAGCATCGCGGCGGAAGTCGTGGCGGTCGCGTGCGTGCAGGAGGAGATCGGTCTGTACGGAGCGCGCGGCGCCGCCTACGGCCTGGACCCGGACGCGGCGATCGCCGTGGACGTAACCCACGCCACCGACACCCCCGGCGTCTCCAAGAACGAGAATGGCGACCACGCCCTCGGCTCCGGCCCTGTCATAAAGCGGGCCTCGAACATGTCGCCCATCGTCTCCGAGGGATTAATAGCCGCCGCCGAGTCCGAGAACATCTCCTACAGTCTGGAGGCTGATTCACGTTCGACCGGCACGGACGCGGACGCCATACAGTTCACGCGGGCCGGTATCGCGACCAGCGTCGTGTCGTGTCCCAACCGCTACATGCACTCGCCGAATGAGATCGTAGACCTCGAAGACGTTGAGAACTGCGCCCGCCTCATCGCCGCTTACCTGAAGGGGCTCGGCGAAAAAGCGGACTTCGTCCGTTAGCCCGAGCTTTCGGTGACTGTCAGAGAAGAGCGGCGGCGAGCCTCGGCCTGGGTCGAGGTCTCGCTGCTCCTCACGGTCTTCTTCTTCGGGACCAACTTCGTTGCGGTGAAGCTCGTGGTCAGTCACGTACCACCGCTGCTCTTCGCCGCTTCGCGCTTCACCCTCGCCGGGGTCGTGCTCTGGCTATTCCTGCGCTTCACCGAGCCCGGAAGCCGTCTCAAGCGGGGTGACTTCTTGCCCATCCTCGGGCTCGGGATAATCGGCGTAACACTCACCCAGTCCGTGTTTACCATCGGGGTGAGCCTAACCACGGCGGCGAATACGGCCCTCATCTACTCGACCGCGCCGGTATGGGGGATGTTGCTGGGGTTCACGCTCGGGTTCGAGAAGCCGCGTCTTACAGGTGTCCTCGGCGTCGCGCTGTGCCTCGCCGGGGTGGGGGCCATAGTGTACGGTGGCCTGGACCTCGGCGGCACCAGCCTCCTCGGTGATTTCCTGATCCTTTGCGCCGCCATGTTCTGGGGCTCCTATACTGTACTCTCGCTCGGTTTGCTCAGGCGCTACTCGCCGCTCGCCGTGGCAACCTATCCCATGATCCTGGGCGGCCTCGCCGCGTTTCCGCTCGCCCTCTTCGGTCCCGGCGGACTTCACATCGGCGCGCTGAACGGCTCCGTCTGGTTCGCCGCCGCATACTCCACGCTGCTTTCCTCGGCGTTCGGGTTCGCAGGCTGGCAGCGCGGCGTCTCCAAGATCGGGGCAAACCGCGTGCTCATCTACCAGTACCTCGTCGCGGTAACCGGCGTAACAGCCGGAATAGTCCTCCTCGGCGAGAGCTTTGGCTGGCAGCAGGCGGCGGGCGCGGCGGTGATCCTCTGCGGCGTCTACCTGGCCCGCCGCAGGTAGTTTACAGCAATTTGCAGAAGAACTGAACGTCAGAGAAGCTGAGCGATTCCGTGTCCTGTATCGGCAGCCCAGTGCCGGGTTCATGAGGCTCAACGAAGCGACAGATCAGTTGTTTCGAGAAATGCTCTAACCCAAGTTGCCCCCTATGCTGGTAAACAATATCCTCCCGATCTGAAGGCCACCAACCTTCTCAAACAGGGAGGACAACAATGGAAGATACCATAGTCACCACCTACTACTTGTGCG
>JBBPZZ010000187.1:0-8588 GCA_038198445.1 Rubrobacterales bacterium | reverse complement strand
CGGCTGGCATCCTTCGGTGCCGGCGTTTCTGGCGGTCGCGCTCATGACCGTCTCCCCCCTGCGGGTCGTCGAGTGGGACGAGGTACTCGGGATCTCCTGGGGCTCCATCTTCCTCTTCGGCGCGAGCCTCTCGCTCGCGTTTACCCTCCGCGACACGGGAGCGGCGGATTGGATCGGCGGACAACTGCTCGGCGAGTTGACGACCAACCTCGCCCACGCCGGAGCCGTGGCGGGCGTGCTCGTGGTAGCCACGATAATGCTCGTCTACCAACTGGCATTCGCGGGTTCCACGCCCGCGGCGGCGACGCTGCTGCCGATCATGCTCGCCGGCTCCGGGTCCCTGCAACTTCCGGTTGGAGCGGTGGGCGTTACGGTGGCTCTCTCGGGACTCGCCACCTTCGTCCTGCCCTCGCAGGCGATGGCGAACCTCGTAACCTACGAGACCGGACTGTACACGATCCGCGACCTGCTGAAGGTCGGGCTGCTGCTAACCCTCGTGTTCTTGGCTATCCTGGGAGCTGTCGCCGCGCTCTACTGGGAGCCGGTCGGCTTCATAGGCCCGGATGTTCGGTGATCCAGGACAGAAGAACGGACTCCAAAGGAGAGATATGAACGTCACGACTACCGCCGGCACTCAGGAGCTTGCCTCTTTCCTCGCCGGGATACAACCCGATGAGCTGCCACCCGCGCTGTTCGAGCGGGCGGAGGAGTTCTTCCTGGACTGGGCGGCCTCCGCGCTCGCGAGCCGCGGCGCCCGGCCTATCGTGGCGCTAGAGAATTTCGCCCGGACGATGGGGCCACGAAGCGGGCCATGCGAAGTCCTGGTCTCGCGCGGACGCACCTCTCCCCTCTTCGCCGCGCCGGTGAACGCGGCCTCTTCCCACTTCGTCGAGCAGGACGACCTGCACAATGCATCGGTGTTCCACCCGGCGACCGTCGTCTTCCCGGCCGCTCTGGCGACCGCCCAGGAGATCGGGGCTTCGGGTAAGGACTTTCTAACGGCTGCGGTAGTCGGATACGAGGCCGGGGTGAGGGTCGGGAGCTACCTCGGACGCTCGCACTACAAGGTCTTCCACACCACGGGGACGGCGGGTACGCTCGCCGCGGCGGCGGCCGTCGCCCACCTGCTCGGCGCGGACGAGGAGACGATGCTTCAAGCTCTCGGCTCCGCCGGCACCCAGGCCGCCGGGCTGTGGGAGTTCCTGCGCGACGCCGCGGACTCCAAGCAGCTACATACGGCAAAGGCCGCGTCGGACGGCCTGCTCGCCGCGTACCTGGCCCGCGACGGCTTCACCGGAGCCCGCCGCATCCTCGAAGGTCCGCAGGGCATGGCCGCTGGTATGTCCACCGACGCGGACCCGGCGCGACTTCTCGAAGGTCTCGGCGAGCGGTGGGCCGTCCTCGAAACCTCCTTCAAGTACCACGCTTCCTGCCGCCACACATCCGGCGGCGGATGCGCTGCTGCGGGCGATGCGGGAGCATGATCTAAGATCGGACGATATACGGAGCGTGCGGGCTCGGGTTCATGCGGCGGCGATAGACGTGCTCGGGCCGGTTACGGACCCGCGCACCGTCCATCAGTCCAAGTTCTCGATGGGTTTCGTGCTCGCCCAGATCGCCGTGAAAGGGAGCGCCGGGATCGACGACTTCACCGAAGCGGCGCTGCAAGATCCCACCCTGCGAGACTTCCACGACCGGGTGGAGATGGTCCTCGACCCCGAGGTAGACGCGGCCTATCCGCAACGCTGGATCGGCCTGGTAGAAGTCGATACGAAAGACGGAGAGACGATTGCGTCGCGGGTCGATGTACCGAAGGGCGATCCGGACAACACCCTGAGCCGGTCGGAGATCGAGTCCAAGACGAGGAGTCTGGCCGCCTACGGAGGCGGGACCTCGCGGGAGGAGTTGGACCTCCTGATACACCGCGCCTGGAACCTGCGAGACGAGAGAGACGTACGGGACCTGTTACCCGCGACCCCGTAGACGGAAGAGAGTTTCTCGATAAGCAAGGTTCGTGTAGACGAAGTGACGGAGTGCGCGCGAGACCTCTGAAGCCAGCGAACCCGAGGCTGCGTCCCCGTGTAGACGTACACATCGCCTTATCCCGCTTTCGATTCATTGTTGCCAACGCTGCAGCAGACGACCATAGTCTCCATCATGCTCTTTGCCAAGCTGTCGGAGGAGTCGAGCAATGTCGCAACAGACTCCAGCTCCGGCGGAGACGAGTATGGCATTCTGTTCCTTGTGCAGCCTACGGGGAACGTACTGGAAGACTGCGTTCACGCATACGACATGGGGACGATCTGCTCATCCCCGATCATCAAGAGGTCTCCGAGGAGTTCTTCGAGATCCACCGCGAGCAGACTGTCCAGTTCCCGGATGAAACAGAGGCGAAGCTCCGGCACCATGAGCCGGTCGGGATGTCCAACGCGAGCCCTTGCTAGGAGGGCAGATTCGAGAAAGATGGACAGTCCTACATCTTGAATGTACCATTGCCGGATCCCGAGGGAGCCGAGAGGATGGTCGGAGTCTCCGGTTCCGGGGACGGGGTCTCAGCGAAGCAGCGGTTCATCTCCAACTACTACACAGCAGTCCGAAACGAGGACTGGTCGGCTACTTACTCTATGCTAGAGGTTACCGGACATTCGTTTCCACGATCCCCGTTATACACCTGCGCCACGCTGCTACTCGCCAGAGGCGTACACGCCAAGCTCGTGCAGGAGTTGTTGGGGCACTCGACCATCTCCATTACGCTAGACACTACTGCCACTTGCTGCCCAGTATGGGGGATGCGGCGTCTGGGACGATGGATGAGGCGCTCGGCTGATCGCGGTTGCAGTGAGCAGGGGTCCCGTAGAGGTTGCAGGACCCCGCTTTTGCTTCTCCGCGCCACCGCTTTTACCTGCAAATAGAAGTAAAGAGCGGAGAGGGTGGGATTCGAACCCACGAGACGGCTATAAACCGCCTACGCGATTTCCAGTCGCGCTCCTTCGGCCAACTCGGACACCTCTCCGGGAGCGACGGACAGGAGTTTACCAAATAGCGTTCGCTACGCTACCTGCCGCGCTCGCTTTCTAACTTTGCTCGTCTGGCTTAGCGGCGTTCTTGATCCTGGCGGCGCGATCGGCGTCGTGCAGGGCAAAAGCGGTGAACAGTAGCAGCGTCAGGGCGGAGACGGCTATAAGCGCGCCGCCGGTCCAGAGGTCATTCTTGGTGGCATCGATCCAGTCCTGCCCAACTTTCTGGTACTCCACGATAAACGGCGCCAGGAAGATCCAGACTCCCGCCAAAAACGCGATGACGGTTGTGATTATGCCTATCCTTGCCTGTGGTGCCATTACCTCCTCACGCTCCCTTCTTCTCCGGCGCTTTGAAACTGCTGCGTGTTGTTGGGCGCCGTTTGATGTTCTCCGTCTTGCTTGCGGTCGCGCTCCTGCATGTCCTTCAGCATCGCCGTCACGAGAGGCATGAGGACCTGCTCCATGTTGCCCTGCTGCGCGGGCGCGTTATCCGGCGGCGCACCGGCAGGCTGCGTCTGCTGCTCGGGAGCGTAAGGACGCCGCATGACGCCGCGGCGGCGCAATTCTTCGACGAGCCCCATTACATAGAGGATGAAGCCTACTACGGAGATCACGACGAGCGGAAGCCCCGTCCAGAAGTCCACGTAGGTCGGGTCCGCCCAATCCGCGCCCGAGTTCTGGTAGGCGAGGGCGAATGGAGCGAGCATCAGCCACGCTCCGGCCAGGGCGCCGAGTAGCGCCCCCACCGCCCCGGTAAAGTACTTGGTCATAGTTACTTTCTCCTTCCTGGTTCGCTTACGCGGTTCACTAGATAGCTCAACATCAACGTCCGGGACATGGGTTTTAGCACTTCCTCTCCGGCCTTCAGCGCCCGAGCCCGCTCGGAGACTTCGCCGTTCGGCTCGACGAGGTTGGACGCGGCCTGGATCAGACGCGGAGAATCTCCGTTGGCGCTCTCGATCCTCTGCGCCACATACGCCAGGACCACACCCGAAAGCAGTAAGTTCTCGGCCGGTGTCTTCTCCGAACCCCCAGAAGGCGCCCCCTCATCCGCCCCTTTCTCGCCCCGCACCAGGCTTGCCAGCGCGCCGACAACGCAGACTGCTGCGGCGAAGTAGAGTGCGTCGTTGATAGACAGGATGAGGGCGTCGCGCTGCACAAGATTCCGGGGTACGTCGCCCGCCAAATTCCTGGCGTGCTCCGAGACGCGGCTGGCGAGTATCGCGCCGCCCGCGGCGATCCCGAGTACCTGTCCCGTAATCCTCATCTGGGCCACCGTGCCCGAGGCCGTGCCGAGCAGGGAGCGGGGTACAGAGCCGAGCACCGAGCTGTTGTTGGGGCTGGAGAACATCCCGAGACCCAAGCCCACGACGGCAAGCCTCCAGACTACGTCCCACGCGCCCGTCCCGGCGTCCATCCGGGCGAGGGCGAGTAGGCCCAAGGCCATGACGATCAGGCCGGAGGTGGCGAGGACTCTGCTCCCTATCTTATCCGAGAGCGACCCGCTGATGGGGGCCGCAACGAGGGTGGTCAGCGAAAGCGGCGTTAGCAGCAGCCCGGCGTGCAGCACGGAGAAACCCTGCCCGCGCTGTAGGAAGAACGGCATCAGGAACGTGGCGACGAACAGTGCCAGAAAGGCGATTATCAGGCTGGCGTTGCCGGCCGAGAAAGTACGGATGGTGAAGAGTTTGAGGTCGAACATCGGCTGGCGAACCCGCAGCTCAGTCACCACGAAGGCTATTGCCAGCGCCGCGAAGGCGGCGAAGAGACCGAGGATTCGGGCGCTGCCCCAACCCCAGTCCACCCCCTCGACGAGGGCGAGCAGCAGGCAGAACATGGCAGCCCCGACGAGGAGCGCGCCGGGTATGTCGAAGCGCCCTTTCGTCTCGTTCCGGCCGCCGGGGAGCACCTTCCAGGACCATAGGATTCCGGCGAGCCCGACGGGCAGGTTGACGAAAAAGATCCAACGCCACGACGCCCATTCGGTCAACACGCCGCCGAGCGTCGGCCCGAGCGTGAGCCCGATGGAGATGCTCACCGCCGTCAGGCCCAGCGCCCGGCCCCGCTCGGAAGCGGAGAAGACGGAGGTTATGATCGCCGGTCCTATCGCCTGGACCATGCCGAAACCGATCCCCTGCACGACCCGGAGAGCCGTTAGCTCCCCAACCCCCTGCGCCAGGCCGCAGAAGAGGCTCGCGACCGTAAAGAGCCCGAACCCTGCTATATAGACTCTCTTGTAGCCGAGGATGTCTCCCAGACGGCCGAAGGTCAGAAGGAGGCTCCCGGCGGTGAGCAGGTACGCAACCACGATCCACTCTATATCCGAGACGCCGACCCCGAAGTCGTGGGCGATGGTGGGCAGCGAGATGTTCACGATGCTGCCGCTCAGGGTGCTCAGGAACGTCCCGATGGATACGGCCGAGAGTACCAGCCACTTCCGATTGTCCGAAGCGTGAGACTCTCCGACCGTCACTCGTCTCTCTCCTCTAATCCCTTCACGACCAGACGTTACCTGGGGTTCCTAAACACTTCCCGGATGGACGCGCTCCTCGACCGGGCCTTTGCCGTTCGGGGAGGCCCCGTTCGAGCCGTTACGCCCAACGCTCGCGCTCAGGGCTTGCAGCGCCAGGGGTCGCAGGACTTGATCCACGGCGAGACGGGCGCGCTCTTTGTGCGTGCCTTCATCTCCGGGCACGAGGCTCGAAGCCGCGGAGACGAGGTTCGGAGAATCTCCATTCGCGGTCTCGATCCGCCGGGCGAGGTACTCTAGGGTGATCCCCGTGAGCATCGTCTCCTGCCTGCCGTTCGATGTTGCGGCCGGGACGGGAACGGGCGCCGCGCCCGGCGCGCCCAGCTTGATGTTCTTCATCAACAAGGCCGCCACGATGGCGAACGCCACGGCGGCGAGGGTGAAGACGAAGCCGTCGTGGACGGAGTCCGAGAGCCCCTTTCGGGCGACCTGAAGGATCTGGTTGACGAGTTGGTCCCCGCCAGGGAATGCTGAAGCGACGCGGTCGAGGGCGTTGCGCGCCCGGTCGCTGACCAGCGCGTTCGGGTCTTTGAGGGCGCCGATCAGACGTCCCGGAGCCTGCGCCGGAGCATTGTTCTTCAGATGGTCGGCGTAACCGGAAGTGACGAGCGAGCCTATGACCGCCGTCCCGACAGTCGAGCCTAGCGAGCGGATGAACTGCGTGGCGGAGGTCGCGACGCCGAGGAGCCTCTTATCCACCGTACTCTGGACGGCCAGGGTAGCCGACGGCATGAGCGGCCCGAGCCCGAGTCCCACGACAATGAGGTAGAGGGCGACCGTCGTCTGGGTGGAGTTCACGTCGAGCGTCGTGAGCAGGTAGACGCCGAAGGTCATCACTATCGCCCCGAAGATCATAAACGGCTTTATACGTTTTACGCGGGCTACGATCTGGCCGATGACTACACCCATCATCGTCATCGTGAGGACCAGCGGCGTAAGGACCGTGCCGGACCCCGTGGCGGTCTTGCCGAGGACGCCCTGCACGAACAGCGGCGTGTACAGGATGATCCCGAACATCGCGATGCCGACCATGAACATGAGAAGCGCCGCCGAACTAAAGACCCGGCTCTTGAACAGCGAGAGCGGTATTACGGGCTCGGAAGCCCGAAGCTCTATCGGGATGAAAGCGGCGAGGAGTATCCCCGCGACGACGAACCCGATGATTACACGGGTGGCGTCCCAGTCGTAACCCTCGCCGACCCACGACAGCGACAACAAGAGCGACACGACGGACGCCGTTATGGTGGCGGCGCCGATGTAGTCGATCTTCACCCCGAAGCGACGGGCGCTCTGGTGAAGCACGATCGGAAGGGCGAACAGAGAGAAAATGCCCAGGGGCAGGTTGACGTAGAAGACCCAGCGCCAGGAGAGGTTGTCCGTGATCCAACCACCAAGTGTCGGGCCAATGACACTCGTGAGCGCGAAGACGCTGAAGAAAAGCCCCTGATACTTTGCCCGGCGCGCCGGGTCCGGGAATATATCCGCGACCGACGTGAAGATGTTGGAGAAGATCATGCCCGCCCCGAGGCCCTGGATACCGCGGAAGATTATTAGCTCTGTCATACCCCACGCCGCACCGCAAAGCGCGCTCCCAACCAGAAAGATAGCCACCCCCGCGACGAGGAACCACTTCCTGCCGTAGATGTCGCCAAGCTTACCTATTACCGGGATCATGGCCGTAGAAGCCAACAGATACGCCGTCGTTACCCAGGCGTAGTGCTCGAACCCGTTGAGATCCGCGATTATCTTGGGTAACGCCGTCCCGACGATGGTCTGGTCCAACGCCACCAGGAACAGTGCGAGCATGAGCCCCGCCACCGCAAGAACAGTCTCCCGACGCCCGGACTGCTCCACTTGCGAAACTCCTACGCTCATCTCAGCCCTCCTTGGTATAAAAATTCCATCACTCTAAAAAACACTCGCGCCGTCACTTCATCGCCCCGGCGAGCAAGCCCAGCATCCTCCGAAGCTCCTCGAACTCTTCCTCGCTCAAGACGCTGTGTACCCTGCGCCGAAGCTCCTCGTTGATTTCCGGCAGCTTCTGCAACTGCTCCCGGCCATTCTCGGTCAGATACATCCGCATCACCCGGTTGTCCTCCGGGTCCCGCTCCCGCCGGATGAACCCGTCACTCTCCAGCGACTGGGCCGTCCGGGTAACGCGCGATGCGTCCAGCTCGAACTCCTGCGTCAACTCGCCCTGGCTCAATCCATCTCGGCGGTCGAGCAACGTCAGCACGAACCACTTCATGCCCGCGACACCGGACTCCCGTTCTATCGTCGCTACCATCCGCTTGAACGCCACCGCCAGAGACGGCAACACCGGATGTACTCCCCGCAACGCCTCTACCTTACTCTGCTCTTCTACCATTCTCGATCCTCTGAAATCTTAATGACCCGCGTAGTCTATATCTGATCTTTGCAGTTTCAACCTTTGCATATGAAACTATTGTGAGAAGTTTCACTTCTTCTCGGAAATTCTCTATTCAACGCGAAGTTTTCGCGCTTAAGTCCTTCATGTTTACGAACCAGGAGCCGGTGAGGCTGACGATAGGGTAGCATACTGGGTACATGCGTTACTTTGAATGCCCGTCGTGGGCGAGGGCATATCTCTTGTTAGAAGGAGGCTGTGGGTGGATCGCTTGTTAAAAAATCTAATAGACAAACTGATTCTTGGGGCGACGGTCGCCTTCAAGAGGCCGTCGCTTGGCGTCTTGCTATACACGCTGGCACTCGTTGGGGTGTTTCGCTCGCCGGACAAGAGCCGGCCCTCTAACTCCTACGCTGGCGGACGGCGCGTTGAAGATATTTCGGCTCCAGGACGGGAACCGCCGACGACGTTCGTGCTCGCGAACCTGGAAAAGGCCGGTTTGAGGACGACGGAGCGTGTACTAGGTCCCGGCGAGCCGATCTACTCGCCGGGAGAACCAGCGGACCAGCTTCACTTCCTGCGCTACGGCACGGTGAGGCTCTACAAGCTCTACGGCGGCTACAAGGAGGCCACCATCGGGCTGCTAAAAGACGGCGGGATGTTCGGCAGG
>JBBPZZ010000186.1:0-51461 GCA_038198445.1 Rubrobacterales bacterium | reverse complement strand
GTGGAGCGGGGGCGAGGAAGAACTAGACGAACGCTTTGAGGCCCTGGAGGATATCCGTCAAGAAGTCGGAGCCCTGGTCGCAACGCCGCTCCGTTCCAAAGAAGAGATGGCCCAGACGGTCAAGCTAAGGAAATCCACCCTGCCGCTCCTGCTCGGCACGACCGACAAGGAGAAGCCGGTCGCCTTCGTGGAGGATGCGGCGGTACCGCCGGAGAGGCTGGAGGAGTTCGTCACCCGCTTCGAGGAGATCGTGGAGAGGAACGGCACCTGGGCCTGCTTCTACGGTCATGCGAGCGTCGGCACCCTCCATGTCCGTCCCGCCCTCGACACCTCGGATCCCGAGGGCGTAAAGCGTATGCGGCGCATCGCGGAGGAGGTCGCGGACCTCGTCGTGGAGTGTGAGGGTACTCTCTCGGGCGAGCATGGCGACGGGCTCTCACGCTCGGAGTTCCTGGAGAAGATGTACGGGCCGGAGATAATGCGCGCCTTCTCCGAGGTGAAAAGAGCCTGGGACCCCGAAGGGATCATGAACCCCGGCATCGTAGTTGACCCGCCGCCGATGGACGAGCAACTCCGCATAGGTCCGGGACGAAGGCGACTCCCCGTCAAGACCGGCCTGGACTTCTCGAACCAGGGAGGCTTCGCGAAAGCGATAGAGCTTTGCAACGGCTCGGGCTTCTGCCGCAAGAGGACCGGAGGGACCATGTGTCCCTCGTATATGGCGACACTGGACGAGCAGGACACCACCCGCGCCCGGGCCAACATGCTCCGCTCGGTGGTCGAAGGTACCCTTCCGCCGGAGGACCTTACCGGCAGGCGCATGAAAGAAGTCTTCGACCTCTGCGTCGGGTGCAAGGCGTGCAAGACCGAGTGCCCATCGCAGGTGGACGTCGCGAGCATGAAGACCGAGGTCCTCTACCAGACGGGCAAGGAGCATGGCTTCTCCGTCCGCCAGAGAGCAGCGGGACACATCCGGCGCCAGCTCGCCCTCGCCTCCCGCGTCCCAACTCTCTTCAACGGGCTTGGAGGCACGAGGCTCGCCCGCCGAACCGCTGCCTTGTTTGGAATAGACCCGCGCCGTTCGTTGCCGCAGGTTACGTACAGGACGTTCTCGAAACGGTTCCCGGACCTACCGCGGGGAGCGGGGCCGGACGAGGTCGCGCTGTTCAACGACACGTGGAACGAGTACCAGAGGCCAGAGGTGGGGGAGGGCGCGGTGCGTCTACTGGCCGCCGCCGGAGCCAGGGTCCATCTGCCCGAAGTAGTCTGTTGCGGACGGCCGATGCTCTCGGAAGGCCTCATAGACCAAGCAAGAAAGAACGCGAAACGGAATCTGGATCTCCTCTCGCCCCTGATAGAGCGCGGCATCCCGCTAGTTGGGTTGGAGCCAAGCTGTATCCTCACCATGCGCGACGACTACAAGAAACTCCTCCCGGACGACGAGCGGGTGGAGAAATTAGCCGAAGCGACCCGGCTCTTCGAGGAAGCTCTGCTGGAGTTGGAAACGGACCTTCCCCTGAGAGAAGGCTCATCCGTGCTCCTGCACGGCCATTGCCACCAGAAGGCGCTCGTCGGTACGGGGCCGACCGAGAAAGCGCTCGCGCTGGCTCCCGGCACGAAGGTCGAGGTGGTCGACTCGGGATGTTGCGGGATGGCGGGACTCTTCGGCTACGAGAAAAGCCACTACGAAGTCTCCATGAAGATGGGGGAGAGGAGGCTATTCCCGGCGGTAAGAAATGCCGAAGAACGGGTGGTCGTCGCTCCGGGTACGTCTTGCCGGGAGCAGATCTCCGACGGCACCGGACGGCGCGCGTTGCATCCGGCCGAGTACCTGGCGTCTCTCCTGAACAGTCCGGATTAGAGGCTGATGGCGGACGTAAAACCAGGGTTGTGGTTCGTGTTCCGCGAGGACCTCTTGCTCGTTAGTCAAGAGGGTGAGACTGTCACCGTGCCACTGGCGCAAGGTTCCGAGGAGATCGGCGTAGACGTCTCTTTCCATCGAGAGGTGGGATCTCTGAACGGCCATCCGTGTTACGCGGCCGAGGCCAGTCCAGAAACCGGGCCACCAGATAATATGGTATTTCGGGAGCTGCGAAGCCTCTTCTCCGGGATCGAGGAAGACTTCTTCAGGATGGCCGGGCGGGCGAAGCAGATCGTCGGATGGCAAGCGACGCACAGGTTCTGCGGCCGGTGCGGGAGTGAGACCGAACCGGTGTCCGGCGAGATGGCGAAGAGGTGCCCGGTGTGCGGCATGGTCTATTATCCCCGGTTGAGCCCGGCGATCATCGTCCTCGTCCGGAATGGCGAGCGGCTACTCCTGGCGCGTTCTAATGGCTTCCCGGCTGGCCTTTATAGCGTGCTGGCGGGTTTCGTGGAGCCGGGAGAATCCATAGAAGAGGCCGTAAAGCGTGAGGTGCGGGAGGAGGTCGGGATCGAGGTCCGGAACCTCCGGTACTTCAGCAGCCAGCCGTGGCCGTTCCCGAACTCGCTCATGATCGGCTTCACCGCCGAATACGCGGCGGGAGAACTCCAGATAGACCCGCGGGAGATCGAAGACGCCGGCTGGTACGAGGTCGGCGAGCTGCCCACGCTTCCGCCACGTTTCAGCATCGCCCGGACCATGATCGAGGAGTTTATAGCCCAGGCTCGTCAGCCATGAGAGGCGCCCCGACGGACGGCGCTCGTCCGTGGAGGTTTTGGAAGCGCTGGGGCGCGGGAGGACTACACTCTGGGGAAGGCGCGGCCCGGTCGCTGCGGCAGAGCCTGGGCCCCTACCACGAGGCACGGTGTTGACCTCTTCGACTGGAGCTTCTCCGAAGTGTACTCTTATGGTATCCCCGTATGAGGAGTATGCTGTTTTCCTAACCGATACACACCAGGCGGTGAGGACTATCTCCCTTTCAGACCAGGAAGACTGGTAGATGCTGAAGACGGCGGCTTCCAAGGTGGCATGGGTGGGCAGGATCGCCTTCATGGTGTTCGCGCTAGCAGCGGTGCTGGCGGGATGCTCGGGTGTCGGGTCGGGCTCCGCAACTCCAGCGCCGCCCCAAGCCAAGAACGATTACGCGACCACCACCGAGGGGCGTAAGGTGCTCATTCGTATGGTCGCCAACGACACCGGGCGCGACCTTCAGATCGACCGAATCAACCCGAAGAACAATACCAAAGGCGACATCATCTGTGAGTCGGAGATCAAGTCGGGGCTTGTTCGGTCATGTACCTACAAGCCCGGTAAAGGCTTCACTGGTAAGGACCAGTTCCCGTACGTCGTGAAAGACAAAGACGGCAGGACGGACGAGGCAAGGGTGCTCGTGCGCGTGAAGCCCGCCAACTAGCTCGGCCAACGTCGGATTGACACCCGCACACTATATTCATCCACCGTCGGGCAAGGCTCGGCAACGACTGACCTGCTGTGTAACCTCACCTAATCTCTCGCCGGTTCGTTCGTATAATCATGGGACGAACGAAACACGAGGAGAATGATATGGTCCGTCAGCGCGTAGATCCCGGTCCCGGCCAGGAATCCGTATGGGATTATCCGCGTCCGCCGCGGATGGAAGACGTAGACAAGAAGGTCAAGGTCGTATTCGGAGGGGAGACGCTCGCGTACACGAGCCGCGCGAAACGGGTCCTCGAAACCAGCCATCCGCCGGTCTACTACATCCCGCCCGAGGACATAAGGATGGAATATTTGGTTCCTTCGGCCGGTACTTCTTACTGTGAGTGGAAAGGCCGCGCGGGCTACTACGACATCGTGGCCGAAGAGCGGACCGAGCGCCAGGCGGCGTGGTTCTACCCGGAACCCACGCATTTCTTCGAGAGCCTCGAGGACTACGTGGCGTTTTATCCGTCGAAGATGGACAACTGCTGGGTGGGCGGAGAGAAGGTCGAGGCGCAAGAGGGAGACTTCTACGGAGGTTGGGTCACGCCGGATATCGTAGGTCCGTTCAAGGGCGCTCCCGGCACCTGGGGCTGGTAGGAGCGTTCGCTTGAATCGATCCGTAGCCGGCCTCCGGAGAGAATACACCCGCGCCGGACTGGGCAAACGCGATGCCGACCCGGACCCGATAGAGCAGTTCCGCAAGTGGTTCGATGAGGCTTTGAGCGCGAACCTGCACGAACCCAACGCCATGATCCTCGCCACCGCCACCCCGGACGGCAACCCTTCGGCTAGGACCGTGCTGCTAAAAGGCTTCGACGAACGAGGCTTCGTCTTCTACACGAACTACGAGGGACGTAAGGGACGCGAACTGGAGGCCAACCCGCGTTGCGCCTTGCTTTTCTACTGGGGTGAACTGGAGCGGCAGGTGCGAATCGAAGGCCGCGTGAAGCGTGTCACCGAAGCAGAGTCCGACGTCTACTTCGCCACCCGTCCGCGAAGGAGTCAACTCGGGGCGTGGGCTTCGGAGCAGAGCCGGCCGGTTAGAGATCGCGGCGCCATGGAGACGAGGGTTCGGGAACTGGAGGAGGAGTATGAAGGATGCGACATACCGCGTCCGCCTTTCTGGGGAGGTTATCGGGTCGAGCCGGAGGTCATGGAGTTCTGGCAGGGGCGCGAGAGCCGCTTGCACGACCGGCTCGTCTACCGCCGCGACGTAGAAGGATGGACCATCGAGCGTCTGCAGCCGTGAGCGCGGCATCGGAGCGGGAGCCTCGCCTTTGTTAAGATGCGGTACGGTGTTTTCGTAACTCTTTGAGAGGAGAGGTTTTTGAAGCTGGTAACGTATTCGGTGGATGGCGGAGAGCGGAGGGTGGGATCTCTTGAGGGCGAGGAGATACGGCCGCTCGGCAGTTCCGCTTCGAGCATGATCGAGTTTATAGTGGGTGGCGGCAGCCCCGAGCCGGGCGAAGACGTCGTCGCGCTCGAAGACGCGCGCATCCATGCTCCCATAGCCCTGCCCGGAAAGATCATCGGCATCGGTCTCAACTACGAGGACCACGCCCAGGAGACAGGCGCGGATATCCCCGAGAAGCCAATAGTATTTACCAAGTACCCGAACACCATCGTCGGCCCCGGCGAGCCTATACGGATACCGCCCATCACCGAGCAAGCGGACTACGAGGCGGAGCTTGCGGTCGTGATCGGCCGCGAGGCGCGCAACGTCCCGGAGTCCGAGGCGCTGGAGTACGTCTTCGGTTACACGAATGCCAATGACGTGTCTTCACGCGACCTGCAGTTCTCGGAGGGCGGGCAGTGGACGAGGAGCAAATCCATAGACACTTTCTGTCCCATTGGCCCGTACATAGCGACGACCGACGAGGTGCCTGATCCGCAGGACCTGTCGGTACGTTGCATACTCAACGGGGAGACCGTGCAGGACGGGACGACCTCCAAGATGATCTTCTCCGTCGCCGAGTTGATCTCCTTCCTCTCCAGCGGCATGACGCTCGAACCGGGCGACGTCATCGTCACGGGCACGCCTCCCGGCGTTGGGATGGCCCGTGACCCTCAACTCTGGCTCAAGGACGGCGACGAGGTGAGCATCGAGATCGAGGGATTGGGCACGCTCACGAACCCGGTCGAGGCGGAGTAGGGTGTGCAGTCGCATTTAGGGTGAACGGGCGAGGAGGCAAAGGCCCAAAGCGCGTGATGGAGTTTGACAGCGCATCATACCGGCCGGTACGGGCCATCGCTTTGATGTTGCTCCTGGAAGCGATCGGACTAGTCGGGCTTGGCGTCTACGAGTTCTTGCAGGTCGATTGGACTCGGGTGAACCCCCAGGCGCTTTCGCGTCCGGTGGTCGAAGTGGCGGCCTTCGTCCTCTTCATTCCCCCGGCGGTCTTGTCGCTGGTCTCGGCCTTGAACTTCCTCTTGCTGCGCCGCAGGGGATGGCTTCTGGCGGCGCTCGCGCAGGGGTTGAGTCTGGCGGCGTGTTTGTGGCTCTATTCCGAGTTCGGCCCAGTATATGTTTACCCGATCATGGGCTACTGCGTACTGATGGTCCTTTACCTGAACTCGCACGACGTGCGGTTGGTATTCCACCCCAGGCGCGGCCAGGAGAAGCAGGCCCTGGAATCGGCTGATGAGGACTGAACCGCTCGAAGCGGAAGCCGCCGAAGCCCTACTCCGGCGCTTCGAGCCTGTAATCCGCTCGACCAGCGGAGACAGGTTCTACCCGATGGACGTCGAGCCCTATGCGCGATGCTGCAGCCTTTGGGTCCAGCAACCCGATGAGGAGGCGGTCTGCGTGGTTCCGGCGGGCGGGTTGACCCTGGAGCGTATCGCGCAGCAACCGTTTGACGAGTTCGGAGCGGTTCACTTCCTCAAGTTCACCGACCCCGCGAATGCCGCAAAGGAAAGCGCTGGCGGCGGGCGGTTTGGCGCATTCCGTCAGGGTGCCACTAGGAGCTTGAAAGAATCCCGGAGAGATTTCCGCGCCGGCAGCGGCCGCCTGGCCCGCGTCGGGTACATGTCGCGCCTGGCGGATGCCCTCTACTCCGTTACCCTGCTGGCTCGGGGGCGGGTTCCGGGGGAAGCCGCGGCCGCCGCCTCCGGCGTCTACGAGAGCATAATGGCTGAGCGCGAACACTTCCGGTACCACGGCCGGGTACTGCGCCAGGACGGCTGGCTGGTCTTGCAGTACTGGTTGTTCTACGCGTTCAACGACTGGAGGAGTGGCTTCTTCGGCGCCAACGACCACGAGGCGGACTGGGAGAAAGTCTTCGTATACCTCTCTGAATCGGACGAAGGCGAGGTGCGCCCGGAGTGGGTATGCTACGCCGCCCACAACTACACCGGGGATGACCTGCGCCGCCGGTGGGACGACCCGGAGGTGGAGCAGGTGGGCGAACATCCGGTGGTATACGTCTGCGCCGGGTCTCACGCCAGCATGTACGCTCCGGGCGAGTATCTGACCGAACTGAACCTGCCTCTACCGATCCCTCTCGCCAGGGCCGTGGAGTCGGTGCGGAGGTTCTGGAGTAAGAGGCTGGGCCAATACGTGGGGGACCGGGAAGATGATCAGTCAGGTTACTTCCGAATTCCATTCGTGGATTACGCGCGCGGGGATGGGTTGAAGATAGGTCCGGGACA
The DNA here is from genome assembly GCA_038198445.1 of Rubrobacterales bacterium. Lineage (GTDB taxonomy): Bacteria > Actinomycetota > Rubrobacteria > Rubrobacterales > Rubrobacteraceae > JACDDK01. Next base: position 44,428 of record JBBPZZ010000186.1, on the reverse strand, counting down.
GGACAGGGAGTGGGACGCTCCCCGCCTCATGATGGAGCCTCTGCCAGAGTGGGTGTCCGAGTACCGGGGGCTGTGGGGGCTCTACGCCAGGGACCCGTTCGAGGGCGAAGACGCCCCGGCGGGGCCGATGTACAACCGCGACAAGACCGTAAGCCGACCGTGGTACGACCCGGTAGGATGGGCCGGACTCGACAAAGTGCCTCCGCCGACCGAGATGCTCCAAACCGTGCTCGAACAGCAGGCGGACATCTCGGAGCGATGCGCCAGGGTGCGGGCTGAGATCTCTGAAAAGAGCCGGCAGCTAAAGAAGCTGGGCGTGGAACTCGCGGCCGTGCGGGACAGCTCCCATCTGGACGAACCGTATGAATCCGGAACAAAGCGCGCCGGAGAGCTTTCCAGGGAACTAGACGGACTCCGGGCGCAACTCGCTACCGACGAAGCGGTTTCGAAGTCACTGGAGGACTTCGCGGATCGCTTGAGGGCTGGGGAGCGCGAACCCGCCCGCGCGCACATACGTCGCGCCCAGCGACCTGCCTCCGAATCCGAGCTTCGCGTCGGCCGCGTGGCCGAGGCGTGGGCCGCCGTAAGCGTGAGCCTGGTCCTGGTTAGTTTCCTCGCGATCCTCATGTTCGAGCGGGCGCATTTGATCTCGATGCTGGTCTTTAGCATCGCCCTGTTTACCTTTGTCGAGGCTGGCTTTAGGGGCCGGCTTCTCAACCTCGTCAGCAGCGCTAACATTGGTCTGGCGGTGGTCGCCACTTTGATCATCGTCTACGAGTTCTTCTGGCAATTAGTCGTCGCGTTCGTGCTGATCGTCGGTCTCTACGTCCTGTGGGACAACCTGCGCGAGCTACGAAGATGACACTATATGGCGAAGAGGAGGAATCATGAACACTCTCGATGAACTAAAGAGCATAGTTTCCGACGAAAGCCGAATAATAACGGAGGGAGAGGAGATCTCACTCCACGGAGGCGGGATATTCACTTACCACGCCGCGCACCTGCCGGACGCCGTGGTCTTCCCGGAGGGCCGGGATGAGGTAGTAGAGATCCTTCGCTTCGCCAATGAGAACGACGTACCCATCGTGCCGTTCGGACAGGGGAGCAGCCTGGAGGCGCACACGATACCGATGCACGGCGGCATCAGCCTGGACTTTAACCGGATGAACCATATTTTGGAGATACGCCCCGACGACTTCATCGCCAGGGTCGAGCCGGGCGTCACGCACGGGCAGCTCAACGCGGCCCTCAAGGAGCACGGGCTTCTCTTCCCGGTGGATCCCGGCTGGGACGCTTCTCTGGGCGGGATGGCCGGGACCAACGCGAGCGGCACCAACGCGGTGCGCTATGGGGTCATGAAAGATCAGGTCCTGGGACTCGAAGTGGTGCTGGGAAACGGGACAATGATGCGGACGGGTGGCATGGCGATGAAGTCCTCGGCCGGCTACAACCTGACCGGCCTATTCGTCGGTTCCGAGGGCACTCTCGGGGTGTTCACGGCGCTTATCCTGCGTTTGTATCCCGTCCCGGAGCACATCCTCGCCGGACGCGCCACCTTCCCGGACATCGAGCGGGCGGGACGGGCGGCGGTCGCCATGATCCGGGCTGGCATAAGGATCGGGCGCGTCGAGCTGGTCGACGCCCGCACTATCGAAGCCGTGAACGCTTACAAGGGAACCGACTATGCCGTGGCTCCGACCCTCTTCCTGGAGTTCAGCGGTTCAGAAGCGGGCGTCGAGTACGATGTGGCGAAGGCGCGAGAGATCTCCGGCTCCGAGGATTGCGAGTCGTTCGAGTTCGAGGCGGACGAGGCGGCGCGGGAGAAGCTGTGGGAGGCCCGCCACGAGGCGGCCTTCGCCATAAACGAACTCAACCCCGACAAGAAGCCCATGACCACCGACGTGTGCGTCCCGATCTCCGAGTTGCCGGGTGCCCTGAGCCACGCCCGCGACACCATCGCCTCACGCGGCCTCGACGGGGCCATCCTCGGACACGTCGGCGATGGCAACTACCACGCCGTATTCCCCGTCGATGCGGTAGATGAGGCGGACCTCGAGAACGCCGAAGCGGTGAACTCCGAGATCGTCGCCTACGCCCTGGAGCGCGGCGGTACCTGCACCGGAGAGCACGGCATAGGCTCCGGCAAGACCGCGCATCTCGAAGAAGAGCACGGCGATTCGCTGCCGTTCATGCGCCAGATAAAACGGCTCGCCGACCCGAACGGCATCATGAACCCCGGTAAAATATTCGCCGGGGATGGGCTGCAAGCGCCGGAGATACTGTAGAAGAACATGCTCGGGCCCTCAAGAGAGCGGTCTGTTGGCGCGACGATAAGAACCGGCGGTTTGTCCGGTGATCTTCTTGAACGACTTGGCGAAGTGGTGTACGTCTGAGAAGCCGCATTGAACCGCTATTCGCTGTGGCGTCAGGCTCGTGTGCAGTAAGAGGTCCTGGGCGCGTTGAATCCTCAGGTACAGCAGGAACTGGTGCGGCGGGTGGCCAAAACGGTCGCGGAACACCGACGAGAACCTTAATTTAATCTTTACGAAACCAGATCGTAGCTTTACCGAGGGTTTGCCGGATCGGGTAATAATTCGGCGAGAGTGATGGTATGGGAGGTTTGGCGAGAAAAAGCTTCCGGGTAGTGAAGCCTGTGGCACGGACCGCAGTAGACGGGCGAGAGGAACCGAACCTGTGAATGCTGGAGTGAGGAGAGCATGAGCCAATCCGCGAAGACCGGCGGTAACAATCACTCGGAACGGGGCCAGATAGGGCTTGTAGAAGCGATCGCCATCGGTATCGGGGGAATGGTCGGCGGAGGCATCTTCTCCGTGCTCGGGCTGACGGTCCAGGTGGCCGGCGGCGGGGCCTGGGTGAGCTTCTTCGTGGGTGGGCTCGTTGCGCTGGTCACCGGCTACTCCTATGCCAAGCTCTCGGTTCGCTACCCGTCGCGCGGGGGAACCTCGACGTTCCTGAACGAGGCTTTCGGCGTGCCGGTGGCCGCCGGGACGCTCAACGTGTTGCTGTGGCTCGGGTACTTCATAATGCTCGCCCTCTACGCCTATGCCTTCGGATCGTATACGGCTTCGTTGTTCGGCCAGCAGGGCGGCAGTCTCCTGCGGCACCTGATCTCGACCGCCGTTATAGCGGGATTCGTGGCGCTCAACGTCGTGGGGACGGCGATCGTCGGTAAGGTCGAAGCCTACCTGGTCTACTTCAAGCTGGCCGTCCTGATCTTCTTCGTCGTCTCGGGACTATTCTTCGTCGACGCGGCCAGGATTGCCCCTAGCGCCTTTACCGGCTTCGGGACCATCGTCTTCGCGGGAGTCCTGATCTTCCTGGCCTACGAAGGTTTCGAGCTTATAGCCAACGCCGCCGAGGATATCTCCGAACCCGAGAAGAACCTGCCCCGCGCCTATTACTTCTGCATAATCTTCGTGATAGCGCTGTATGTTCTGGTGGCCCTGGTAGCCGTTGGGAACCTCGCCCCGGCGGACATCGACAAGTACAAGGAGTACGCCCTGGCCGCCGCGACCCGGCCCTTCCTGGGCTCCATCGGGTTTACCGTGATCGCGGTGACCGCCGCCATCTCGACGGCCTCGGCGATCAACTCCACCCTGTACGGGGCGGCGAAGTTTACCTTCGTTATCGCCCATCAGGGGGAACTGCCAAGTGAGTTCGGGCGCAACGTGTGGAACAGGCCAATCGTGGGGCTGCTGGCTACCGGGCTCGGGACGATAGTCCTGGTAAATGTCGCCAATCTGGACAGCATAAGCACCATGGGCAGCACGGCCTTCCTGATCGTCTTCGCGGCGGTGAACTATGCGAACTACAGGCTGCGCCGGGAGGCCGCAAGCTCCGCCGTCCTGGCCTTACTCGGGGTATTGCTGTGCCTGGTGGCGTTCGGGGCCGTCGTGTACTACACGCTGACGACCGATCCGCTCACGGTGCTGGTGCTGGTGGCGATGCTGGCGATCTCTTTCGGGATGGAGATGATCCTGCTCCTGGTGCGCCGTCCGAAAGTAAGACTTGGGGAGCACTTTCGCTCCCGGCACGGGTCTTCGGGCCAGGGCGCAGGTTAGAAGAGCGCCGACTTCCGGAGGAGACCTCGCCAACAACCGCGGGTACTGTCGGGTTCCTGGTGAAAAGTTGTTCGCATAGGCTTATCCCTACATTCACTTGCGGCGACATCGCCCCGCGGATGGCTAACGAACGGGGCGAAGGCCATCGCTCACAATAGCCACCATTCGATCGGTCGCGTCAGAGTCCCCACCGTGGTGCCTGATAGCTAGAGAAGCGCCGGTCATGAGGGCCATGACGTCCGCCGCGCCGACATCTTCGCGCACTGCACCGTCTTGCTGAGCTCGTCCCAGCAGCTCCGCGACGGCTTCCCTTAGATCCCGCAAGACCTGCGAGCGTGCGAGGTCCAGGTCTATGCCGGCGCCGGCCAGGGCTTCGATCAGGTCCTTCTTCACCACCCCCTCCTCGACCAAGCGCGACAAGAACCCGAAAAAAGCCCCCCCGGGATCTTCGGCGCCACGGAGAGAGCGTGCCTCGTCGACGAGATCCTGGAAGCGACCGATCACCACCGCCTCGAAAAGGGCTTCCTTGGTCGGGAAGTGCCGGTAGACGGTCCCCGCCCCGACTCCGGCGCGCCGGGCGATATCGTCGAGTGGGACGGCCAGTCCGTCTTTCGCGAAGGTTATCCGCGCGGCCTCCAAGACCCGCGCGCGGTTCCGTCGGGCGTCAGCCCGCAACGCCTTCGTGCCGTCTCCCGAAGGGTCGATGGGCATCGAGGCACCGCCCGCTCCAGGCGAGTACTTGGACACCATCACCGGACACTCTCACGTGGTTGACAAACGGGGCGTTCGTTCCGTATAATATAAACGGGTTGATCGTTCCGTTTATCATGTAGAGGTATCATCAACCCGATTGTAGCCCACAGAGCCTACGGAGGGAGTCGAGTATGGACGGTGAGGGGGAAAAGATCGCCCTGGTGACGGGGGCGAACAAGGGAATTGGGTACGAGATCGCCTGGCAGCTCGCCTCGGGGGGCGCGAGGGTGCTGCTCGGCGCCAGAGACCGGCAGCGGGGTGAGGACGCTGCTGCGGCCATGCGGGACGCTGGACTGGACGTGAGCCCGATCGCGCTCGACGTCACCGACCCGGACACGATACGGGCGGCCGTGGCCCACATAGACGAACGCTTTGGTCGTCTGGATGTGCTCGTCAACAACGCCGGGATTTCGGGGAACTTCGCAAAGCAGACCCCGAGCACCGCCGACGTGGGCACCATAAGAGAGGTCTTCGAGACCAACTTCTTCGGCGTGATGGAGGTGAGTAACGCCATGATCCCGCTGCTCTTTCGCTCGCCCTCGCCGCGCATCGTCAACATGTCCAGCAGCATCGGGTCGCTCACCCTCGCGACCGATCCCAACGACTACCGCTCCCAGGCTCCAGCGAGAGTCGCCTATCCGCCCTCCAAGACCGCGCTCAATATGCTCACGGTGCAGTACGCTAGGGAGCTGCGCGGGCGTGGTGTGCTGGTCAACCTAGCCGACCCCGGCCTCACCGACACCGACTTTATCAGGAACACCGGCGGCGGTGTGGGTGGCCAGCGTCCCACACGCACCGCCGCTCAGGCGGCGAGGGTCGCGGTGCGGCTTGCGACCCTCGGCCCCGATGGGCCGACAGGCATGTTCTTCAACGACGAAGACCTCTTCAACGACGAAGGCACGGTGCCGTGGTGATCGTTCCGAAACCACTTGAGCCGTCAAGCAAGTAGGTAACGGCTCTTCTAAGAACCGGAGACCAATAAGGAGAACTTCATGTCGGGAATCGAAGGCAAGGTCGTTGCGATCACGGGCGCGAGCAGCGGTATCGGCGAGGCGACGGCGTTCCTGCTCGCCGAGCATGGTGCGAAGGTCGTACTTGGGGCGCGCGGATTGGATCGCCTTGAGGCTCTGGCGGCCCGCATTCGCGATGCGGGCGGTGAAGCCGCCTATGCCCGCACGGACGTGAGAAGATACGACGATCTATCCGGCCTCGTCGAGTTGGCACATGAGCGGTACGGCAGGCTCGACGTTCTCGTCAACAATGCCGGCGTGATGCCGGTTTCTTCTCTCGACGACCTGCGTGTCGAGGATTGGGATGAGATGATTGATGTCAACATCAAGGGCGTTCTATACGGCATAGCGGCGGCGCTGCCCGTCTTCCGCAAGCAGGGTTCCGGGCATTTCGTCAACCTCGCTTCTACTGCCGCATATCTCGTCGTACCGGCCATGTCTGTCTATGCCGGCACGAAGTTCGCCGTGCGCGCCATCTCAGAGGGCTTGCGTCAGGAGGCCGGCGGCAAACTTCGCGTGACTATCATCTCGCCAGGTATGACGCAGACGAACTTCGCCGACACAATGACAAATCCAGAGGTAAAAGCCCAACTCGTCGAGCGTCGGGATACGTCTTCGATGCCGCCGGAAGCGATCGCCCGCGCTATTGCGTTCGCGATCGAGTAGCCGCCCGATGTTGATGTGAGCGAGGTTGTCGTCCGCCCCGCTGAGTAGGGTTAACTCCGCCTCTTTGAAGGAGGCCAAGGCGCGAGACGCTCCGGGGATGGGACGTTTCACTGCCGGTTTGAAGAAGGATCTCGTCGCGATAAGGTCGGGGCTTGTGGAAGCCTGGTTCAATGGTCAGTTGGACCAGGCTCCGTGCATAAGCTCGAGCTGCTGAGGCGCCAGGGCTACGTCCTGGCGGGCTTCGACCTGCCGAGTGAGAGGATGAGCCGCTTCACCAAGAACTTGACAGAGCTCGTGGTTATTGGCTAGGTCTCCCGGAGCGGGTTAGAATAGAAACATTATGGAACGCACTGTAAGGGTGGTGGTTGCGAAAGTTGGGCTCGACGGTCACGACCGGGGGGCCAAGATCATCGCCCGTGCCCTCCGGGACGCCGGCATGGAGGTCATCTACACCGGGTTGCACCAGACCCCGGATCAGGTCGTGGAGGCCGCCATCCAGGAGGACGCCGACGCTATCGGTATCTCCATCCTCTCCGGCGCCCACATGACCTTGATCCCCAGAATAATGGACCTCCTGAAGGAGAACGAAGCCGAGGACATCCTCGTATTCTGCGGCGGCACCATCCCCAAGCAGGACATCCCGAAGCTCAAGGAACTGGGCGTTGGAGAGATCTTTACCCCCGGAACCCCCACCAAGAAAGCTGTAGAGTACGTCTGGGAAGCAGTGACTGTATAAGCAAGGGGCCACGGAGCCCAGTTATTAGTTTCTATCTTTGCTGACGGCTAAAGCCTGATGCCTGAAACCTCAAAAGGAGACACTTTGGATTACGTTAGGATGGAACTCGGAGAAGACGGTATCGCCGTCTTGATCATTGATCGCCAGGAGAAGTTGAATGCTCTGGACCCGCAAGTAACGGAGGAGATCGGGCAGGCTTTACTGGAGATCGAAGCGGAAGGTCCACGGGCGATCATCGTGACCGGCGCGGGTGAGAAGTCCTTTGTCGCTGGGGCGGACATCTCGGTCATGAGCAAGATGGACCCTCTCGAAGCCAAGCGATTCGCGGAGATGGGTCACGCCGCGATGGCTCTCCTGGACCGTGCCCCCATCCCAACCATCGCCGCCGTCAACGGATTCGCGCTCGGTGGGGGATGCGAGATAGCCATCGCCTGCGACATCCGCATCGCCGTCGAGAACGCCCTCTTCGGCTTCCCAGAGGTCGGCCTCGGGATCCTGCCGGGCATGGGCGGCACCCAGCGTCTGCCACGTCTCGTAGGACCGGCTATCGCCAAGGAACTTATATTCTCCGGACGCCGGATAAAGGCGGAAGAGGCGCGAGAGATCGGCCTCGTCAACCGCGTCGTAGGTCAGGGTGAGGCGCTGAACGCCGCGAAGGAACTTGCCGCCCAGATCTCCGCCAACGGTCCCGTCGCCGTCCGGCACGCCAAGGCCGCGGCGAACCGCGCCCTCGACGTGGACCTCATAAGCGGCCTGGAGTACGAGGCTGACCAGTTCGCCCTCCTCTTCGCCACCGAGGACGCGAAGGAGGGTATGGGCGCGTTCGTCGAGAAGCGCAAGCCCGAGTTCAAGGGGCGGTAATAGACCACGAAACGACCCTGCGCGTCCGGTACTCCGAGACCGACGCGCAGGGCATAGTAAACAACGCCAGCTACCTCTCCTACTTCGAGGTCGGCCGCGTCGAATGGCTCCGCGCCGCCGGCTTCTCCTACGCCGACCTGGAGAGGCGAGGCTACGGCTTCGTGGTCGTGGAGGCGCGCCTCTTCTACAAACGCGCCGCCCGCTTCGACGACGAGTTGATCCTGCACACGAAGCTCGCGGAGTTGAAGCGGGCCACGCTTCGGTTCGAGTATGAGTTGCTGCGCGGGGTGGAGGTAATCAGCACCGGCTACACGCGGCACGGGTGCATCGAGATCCCGAGCGGCAGGCCGACCCGAATACCGGCGGAGTTAGATACCTACCGGCTGACGTAGCGGCGGCGGGCGAAGCTGCCGAGGAGGCCGAGAGGAACGGCTGTTGCCGCGGCGAGGGCGAAGAGGAGGGGGAAGCGACCGGCTTCGGCGAGTGGGGCGGCGGCGGTCGTGGCTATTCCGCTGCCGACGAAAAGAGCGGCGGCGAAGAAGGAGATCACGGTCGCCCGCGCCTCCGGGAGGACTTCGGTCGCCCAGTTCTGGAGGGTGGGGTGCATGAAGGCGAAGCCGCCGCCGACCAGGAAAGCGGATAGGGCGACGCCGAGGAACTCTTGATTCATGGCGCCGGTTGCGTAGCCCACCGCGAGGAGGATGCCGCCGGCTAGGATCAGGGCGGACTTCCCAAACCTCTCGGCGAGTCGCGGGGCCGCGCGTGTCCAGGTCAGCGTGGCAGCCCCGAAGAGTCCCACCGCCATCCCCGAGAGTGCCGCGCCGTAGCCCTCGGCTTCGAGCGATGGAGCCAGGTAGGTTAGGAAGCCGAGAATTACACCGCCCTCCACCAGCGCGAGCATCACCACCAGGAGCGCCCACGGACGACGGATAAAAAGTCCCAGTTGCGCGAGAGGCCCGACGCTCGTGCCGTCCTTCCGGGGCTCCGGCAGACGTGTGATCACCAGTCCGAGTATGGCGGCGGCCAGGACTGGCACCGCGAAGGCGAGACGCCAGAGCCCGAAGTACGCGGCTATGCCCGCCAGGGCGGTTGCCAGCGCCGTCGCCAGTCCGCTCGTGGCGAGCTGGTCCGAGAGGGCCTTCTGGCGCGCACCGGCTGGTACCGTGTCGCCGATGTAGACCAGCGAAGCCGGTATCACGGCGGCGAAGAGACCGCCCGCCACGGCCCGCGCCAACACGAGCACCGCCAGCGTCGGGGCGACAGCCGAGAGCAGGCCTGGCACGAGAACCCCGATCAGGGCTAGACGGATCACCCGCACCCGCCCGAGACGATCCGAGAGCATTCCCCACACCGGTTGCATCAGACCGTAGAGCAGGAAGTACACGCCTGCCGCCGCCGATACATTTGCCAGCGAGACTCGCAGGTCCGCCGCGATGGTCACCAGCATCGGGGCTATGGTGAACCGGTCGAACGTGCTCAGGAACGCCGCCGCTCGCAAGAGCCGCAGACTGCCCTTCAGGTCAGCGGCGCCTTCCTTTTCGACCGGATTGCTCGATGAAGGGCTGGAACTCACGGGCGCAACCTTACGGAAATCTCGCCTCCGGCACAAGTTTGGCGCGAGTTTGTCACGACGGGGCGCGTTCTTTCGTCTTAGTATGTAGAGATGGGTGAGAGGAGCGGCGAGGGCTCGATGGACAAGACCGATGTATTCGACCGATACCGTCCACTGCTGTTTTCCATCGCGTACCGGATGCTCGGCAGCGTGATGGATGCCGAGGATGTGGTTCAGGAAGCTTATCCGCGGTGGCGGGGAGTGTCCAGGGACGAGGTAGATTTGCCGAAGTCATATCTCTCGGCGGTGGTCACCCGGTTGTGTATAGATCACCTGCGTTCCGCGAAGGTGTGGCGCGAGCAGTATGTGGGACCGTGGCTGCCGGAGCCGCTTCTGACCGATTCCGTGCCTGATGCCGCGGATACCGTGGCGCTGGACGATTCACTCTCGATGGCATTTCTCGTGCTGCTCGAAAGCCTGACGCCGACCGAGCGCGCTATCTTCTTGATGCGCGAAGTCTTCGGCTACGAGTACCAGGAGATAGCCCGCATCGTGGGCAAGAGTGAGGCCAACTGCCGCCAGATAGCGCGGCGGGCGCGGGAAGCCGTCGCGGCCCGGCGTCCGCGCTTCGATGCTTCGAAGGAGCAAGAGGAGCGTCTGACCCGGCGGTTTGTAGAGATCTGCATGGATGGCGATATGAAAAGTCTACTCAGGATACTCTCCGAGGATATCATCCTCTGGTCGGACGGCGGCGGCCAGGTTCGCGCCGCGCTCAATCCAATCCGAGGCTCCGAGAAGGTTTCCCGGTTCCTGTTTGGCATACTGGGCAAGACGCCCGGATTTTCCACCCGGATGGCAAGCATCAACGGCCAGACCGGCATCATTGGTTACGTGGACGGACACCCGATAGGCACGGTGACGCTGGATATCGCGGGGGATCTCATAGAGGGAATTCGCATCGTGGTCAACCCGGAGAAGTTGAGTACCATACCTCCGCTGTTATGAAAGGAGAGCGAAGATGGCAAGGATCCAGGGGGTACCCGAACGAGAGGCCGGTTTACTGGGACGGTTCGCGTACCGATTCTCCAGGCGCCGTTTCGGAAAGGTCGCGGAGCCGCTCACCGTTACGGCGCATCATCCCCGTCTGCTCTTCGGCTCCGGGATGATGGAACTCGCGCTTGACGGCTCGCATCTGGTGGATGAGCGGCTAAAGGAACTTGCCGCTCTGAAGACAGCGGCCATAATCGGTTGCGAGTTCTGCATAGATATTGGATCAGCTTTGGCCCGGCACTCTGGAATAACGGAAGAGCAACTCCGAGACCTATCGAGGTATGAGACGAGCCAACCGTTTTCTTCTCTGGAGAAGCTCGTGTTGTCGTACGCGACGCAGATGACACAGACCCCGGTGGCTATCCCGGAGGATCTCTTCGATGCTTTGCGCGAGCATTTCGACGAGGCGCAAATGGTGGAACTGACGTCCGCTATTGCGCTTGAGAACTACCGAGCGCGCTTCAACCACGCTTTTGGGATAGGTTCCCAGGATTTCTCGGAAGGCGCTTACTGCCCCATGCCCGAAACGTCCGCCCGGCGCGTTCAGGAGGTCGAGCGATGAAAGATTCCGCGCTGGTTCTCGAACCCTTCGTTCGGCAATGGGCGGTCCTGCTCACGACCTACAAGCGCGACGGTACGTCGGTCGGAACCCCGGTGAACATCGTTGTCGAAGGGGGTCGTGCCTTCTTTCGCACCTGGGATACCGCCTGGAAGCTGAAGCGTATCCGCAACAACCCTGAAGTCGAGGTCGCTCCCTCCACGCCGCGCGGCAAACTCACCGGCTCGGCGATCCACGCTCGCGCCAGGGTGCTCGCCGGTGATGAGTCAGCGTACGCCAGCCGGCTGCTCGCTCGCAAGTACCCGATCTCACACGGTTTATTGGTTCCGATGGTCCATCGTCTGCGAGGCAACACGACCATGCACATAGAGTTGACGTCGGTGCCAGCCGCGCCTGCGGATGAAACCAAAAGATAAAGGTATGCTCCTTGACCGGCTCATGCCCGAGTACGAGTTTTGCGAGATCCATCAAGCCCGGCTCTCCGCCCCGCCGGAACAGGCACTCGACGCGGTCACCCGGGCAACACCGGGCGAGATGCCGCTGGTGAGCCTGCGGTTCGGGGTCCGGTCCTTACCGGCTCGCATGGTGGGAAAGCGGGGCCTGCCAACTAGGAGCGCGGAACCTCTCTTGCAACAGATGCTTGCCGCGGGGTTTGTTCTTCTCGCGGAAGAGCCAGACCGCGAGGTCGTGTGTGGCGTCATCGGGCAGATGTGGAAGGTGCGCGGCGGTATGGCTCCTGGCGTCAGGGACGCCCGCGAGTTCGTCGCCTTCGAGGAGCCGGGCTACGCAAGGGCCGCGATGAACTTTTGCGTCGAGGCTGCCGGCGGGAGTACCCGTCTCACCACCTAGACACGCGTGCTTACCACGGATCCCGCCTCGCGCAGAAAGTTCGAACGCTACTGGCGGGTAATTCAACCCGGCAGCGCGGCGATTCGTCGTAGCTGGCTCCGGGTGGCGAAGCGTCGCGCGGAGCGCGGCATGGAGGTTGGGACCGTCTAGCGGGGAGCCATTCGGATCGCGCCGTCCAGCCGGATGACCTCGCCGTTGAGCATCTCGTTCTCGATTATGTGCCGCGCGAGAGCCGCGTACTCATCCGGGCGGCCGAGGCGCGAAGGGAAGGGGACTTGGTTGCCTAGAGACTCGCGGGCCTCCTCCGGGAGACCGGCGAGCATGGCGGTGTCGAAGATGCCTGGAGCGATAGTCATGACCCGGATGCCGCTTTGCGCGAGATCCCGGGCGATGGGCAGGGTCATGGCGACGACGCCGCCCTTGGAGGCCGAGTAGGCGGCCTGCCCGACCTGACCATCGAACGCCGCGACCGATGCCGTGTTGACGATGACCCCACGCTCGCCGCCTTCCGTCGGCTCGTTCTTCCGCATGGCCTCAGCGGAGAGCCGAATTACGTTGAAGGTGCCAATGAGATTGACGTGTATGACCTTCGAGAACGAGTCCAGAGCATGCGGTTCCTCTCTGCCGAGGGTCTTCTCCGCAATGGCGATACCGGCGCAGTTGATCGCGCCGTGTAGTCCACCGAACTCTTCAACGGCGGTGTTTATGGCGGACCGGACGCTGGCTTCGTCCGTCACGTCAGTCTCGACGAAGCGGGTGTTGGATCCAGCATCCTCTCCGCGCAGATCGCAGATCACGACGTTCGCTCCGGCTTCGGAGAGCACATGGACGGTAGCCGCGCCGAGACCGGAACCGCCGCCGGTGACGAGGAAGGTCCTTCCCTGGATTTCCATCAGATACGCTCGATGATGGTGGCGGTGGACATACCGTGACCGATGCACATGACCTGCAGCCCGATCTGCCCATCAGTGGCTTCGAGGCCCGCGAGCATCTTCGCCATTAAGCCCGCGCCCGTCGCTCCGAGCGGATGTCCGTGCGCTATCGCGCCGCCCCACGGATTGACCTTGTCCATGTCGGGGTTCAACTCGTCAGCCCAGGATAGGACGACGGTGGCGAAAGCCTCGTTTATCTCGATCCAATCCAGGTCCTGGATGCTCATGCCAGACTTCTTGAGCGCGAGGCGCGTCGCCGGAATGACGCCGGTTAGCTGCATAGCCGGGTCGTCGCCGACCGCCACTCGTGCTAGGAAACGGGCTCTCGGACGCAGGCCGTCGGCCTCTGCTGCCTTGCGGTCGCCTACGAGGACGGCGGAGGCGCCGTCGGAGATCTGGGACGAGTTCCCGGCAGTTACGACGCCGTTTCCATCGGGGCGGAAGACGGTCTTGAGGCCCGCCATCTTCTCCGGGTCCAGAACGCCCCGGATTCCCTCGTCGCTCGTTAGTTCCGTCGGATTGCCGTCTGTATCCAGCCCTGGGGTTGGCAGAATTTCTTTGTTGCGTCCCTCGCGGGCGGCCTCGCCAGCCCGGCGGTGGCTCTCGGTGGAGAGGGCGTCAACGTCTTCGCGAGAGATCTTCCACTTGTCTGCGATCCGCTCGGCGCTCTCGCCCTGGTGGATCAACTCCTGCTTCTCCAGCAGGTCCGGGTTGAGCAGCGCGTACCCGCCGGATCCAGCATCCGGGACGCCGCCGAGGTCGCTGAACATCGGGACTCGCGTCATGCTCTCCACGCCCGAGCCTATGGCGTAGTCGATGTCTCCGGCGGCGATTGCCTGGGAGGCGAAGTGAACCGCTTGCTGGCTGGATCCACACATCCTGTTGATCGAGACGGCCGGGACCGTGACCGGGAAGCCCGCGAGCATCACACCCAGCCTGCCGACGTTCGCGCCCTGCTCTCCGGCCTGGGTGACGGTCCCGTTCACCACGTCCTCGACCTTCTCGGGGTCGATTCCGGCGCGCTCCACGAGACCTTCGAGCACGCGCGCCAGCAGCGCATCGGGACGGACTTCCCGGAACGCGCCGCCACGCCTGCCGAACGGGGTGCGGACTGCTTCGAGGATTACGGCTTCTGCCATGACGCTCTCCTAACCTTCGACTACGGGGAGTGTAATACGTCGCAGATACTCGGGGTCGTGGAAGATGTTCTAGTGATCAGAGTCAAGAGATCAATCTTCTATCCAAGAGGTGACCTTCTCTATAGCAGCTTGTACTTCCGCGCTATTCCTGTTCAACTTACTTGCCGTAGCGTCTGTGCTTGTATCTTCTTCGACAACAAGATGCAGGTGCTTGCCTATTGAGTCCTGCCTAAGTGCGCTCAAGGTTTCTCGCCAAACCACGTAAGTGTCAACCTCTTCTTGACTAGGACGTTCGGACCAGTTCTTTTCCTTGAGATGTGAGACATCATCGTTCCAATAACTGAGTGAGTATCCATATCCTTCAAGCTCTGCATAGTCGACGAATCCCACGTGCCTTGCGTTCTGTTCCTTAGCTATATGTTTGACGATAGCCCGTAGTTGGTCCTTGTCCGCTTCCTCTTCTATTAGTATTGAGACGGATAGATAAGGTCCGCTTTCGACGCTCAGAACTCTGTAAGATGTCACCTTGTTCCCTTCTACTCTGGCACAATCAACTCGTTATCTATCTACAGTCGTGAGAGTAATACGGCTCGGACGCTCGGGGTCGTGGAAGATGCTCTGGCGGGCGACCTCCGAGTGAGACGAAACTAGCGTGTCCTCGCCGGTGTTCAGGTTACGGTCCCAGCGGGGGAAGGAGCTTGAGGTGATCTCCACCCGTATCCGATGTCCGGCCTGGAAGGTGATGCCTGTCGCCCACAGGTCTATGAAGTATTCGTACACCTCGTCCGGCTCGATGGGCGAAGGCGCTTTCGCCTCTATAACTCCGGGCGACGGGTAGCTCTCGCGGGCGCTGGCCCGGAGGATCCCGTCCGTCACCCCGATGGCCCGCCCGTCCGGGTACACGTCCACGAGCCGCGCCACGAAGTCCGTGTCCACCGCCGAGGAGGCGGCGAAGAGGGTCGCGTACACGTTCCCGATCACTGTGTAGTCCTTCTCCAGCGCCTCGCTCGTGTAGACGAGCACGTCCGGACAGTCCTCGTTCGGGCGCTGGTCACGGGCTCCGGCGCGGTAGATAGCCGGCATCAGCAAGCCGCCGCCGATGGTGGGAACGGGGTCTTTCGGATCGTAGTCGTACTCGTCGGGGTCGCTCCGGGCTGGCTCCTCGCGGGAGAGAGCGCCACTCGCTTGCAGGTACCAGTTCTCTTCGCGCGAGCCGGGGACGGGCCACTCGTCGTAGCCGCGCCAGCGGTTCTCGCCCATCACGAAGACCTCGACCGGGGGCTGGCCGTCGAGAGCCTCTTCGTTCCCTTTGAGGGTTGCGTCGAACCAGCGGAGGTGGTAATCGGTCAGGTCGCCTTTGTAGTTCAGGAAGATGCCGGAGCTTGCGAAGCCGAAGTCCAAATCTCCGACGGTGTTCGAGAAGTTGCCGTGGGTCCACGGGCCGACGAGCAGGCGCGGGGGAGAGGCGCCGCGTTCTTTGGCAAGGTCTTTCATGATCTCGTACTGCTTGATCGACTCCCCGGTGAAGATGTCGTACCAGCAGGTGATGTGGAAGGTTGGGACCTCGACGTTTTCGTACCGGCCGTCGATGTTGAGGTACTGCCAGACCTCGCTGTCGATGCCGTGCTCCATCGAGGCGAACATGAACGGCACGACGCCGCCGGGGTTCGGCATCTCCTGCAGCGGCAGGGTCCCGTAGCCTTCCGGGACGCTATCTATGACGCCGACGAGTTCGGGGAGTTGCTTGCCGAGTTCCTCGCGGTCTTCGCGGTACTTCCGGATCAGGGCGTCCGGCGCGATGACTGCCTCCGACCAGTAGTAGCGCAGGCCCAGTTCCCTTACGCCGCCACGTATCTGGGAGCTGTTCAGATAGTTGCCCCAGGTGATCCCCGGCGCCATGCTCTTCAGGGACGGCGGCTGCATGACCGCGGCCTGCCACTGGGTCATCCCGAAGTACGAGACTCCGTACATCCCCACCTCCCCATTAGAACCCGGCAGCTTCGCCGCCCACTCCACGGTGTCGTAGCCGTCCTCGAACTCGTGGACGGAGGGGTCCCACTCGCCCTCCGAGGCATACCGGCCCCGCACGTCCTGGATGACGACGATGTAGCCGCGCTCGGCGAGCTTTACCGGGTCGAGGTAGCCTGTCGCCAGGGCGAGGTCCTTGCCGTAGGGCTGACGGGTCAAAAGGACCGGGTATTCTCCGTCAGCGGCGTCGCCTCCGGGACGGTATACGTTGGACATGAGCATAGTGCCGTCGCGCATCTCGGCGGGGATGTTTTTCTGGATGAGGATCTCGCGTGTAGGGCTCATCTGCCTCCTGCTCGTAAACTTATCGGGTTACGGGTCGCCCCGGCTGACGGTTATCAGGATAGCCGTTAGAACGGCCAGCAGAGCCAGAACAGCCGGCGCTGTAAAGGATATTGCCCGAAGCCCCAACACTCTACGCCGCATCTCCGCATTGTCGTTGAGGCGCGGGAATGGTTCCTCCGGAACCGCGACACCGAGGAACTCGCACAGAGGTCCCCAGCCTTCCTTTACCTCGTATACGAGCAGTCTGTCCGCCGGTACGCGCTGACGGACTGCTTCGCTGTGACGCTCGAAGACGCCTATCGCGTGGCTCCTGTCCTCGAAGTTACCATCGAATGTGCCGTTCCAGATGATCTCTTGCGCCATCGGCCCGATCGCGGTTATGCCGGGTACGATGAGCCCTATGAGGTAGAAGGTCGCGCGGGAGAGCGCGGAGCGGGTGGGAATATTGCTCAACTCGTATATGGTGCTCCTGGTGCTCTCGTACCACCTCTCCGGTTCCCGGACGCTTAGAAGCACCTTTGCATCGGGGTAATGTTCGAGGAGTTCCCCATAGAACGTGCAGGCGGGCCAGTCCACCAGCGACTCGTAACCGTCGAGGAACCTATCCCAGTCCACGGGTTCCCCTTGCCAGGCGGCCAGCCAGAGGTCCGCGTGCTCCGGGTGCTCGAAGACTTCGGTCATGTGGTAGCACGGTCCGAAGCCCAACTCCTCCAACGCCGTCTTCAGCGACATCGTTCCTGTCCGGCCGAAGCCGGCTCCTATTACCTTCACGCGCGCTCCTCGTTTTCGGTGCCGGACACGCCGTGTATTTTAGACGTCGGTGGAGACCTGGCTCGCGAACCGTTCGCGGAGCTCGCTCTTCTTGAACTTGCCGACGGAGGTCTTGGGGACCTCATCCACGAACTCGACCCGGTCTGGCAGCCACCAACGGGCGAAGTCTGGTTCCAGGGAGGAGATCAACTCCTCCACGCTCACGCTTTCGCCTTCCTTGAGCACGACGGCGGCCAGGGGACGCTCCTGCCACCTGTCGTCCGGTATGGCGATGACGGCTGCTTCGGCGACCGTCGGATGGGCCATCAAGGCGTTCTCTAACGCGACGGAGGAGATCCACTCTCCACCACTTTTTATTAGATCTTTGGTCCGGTCTTTTATCTCGATGTAGCCGCGCCGGTCGATGGTGACGATGTCGCCGGTCTTGAGCCAGCCGTCGTCAGTGAACTTCTCGTCGGATTCAGGGGAGTCGTAGTAGGCGGAGGCGATCCAGGGTCCCCGTATCTCCAGCTCGCCCATCGACTCGCCGTCCCAGGGGACGATCCCCTCGTCGCCGCGCGCCCGTATCTCCACGAACGGCATCGGGAAGCCCTGCTTGGCCCGGTAGCGGTAGCGCTCGTCCTCGGAAACGCTGTCGAGGTCGCTCGTCAGGTACGCCGTGGTTCCCAGTGGACTCGTCTCGGTCATTCCCCAGCCCTGGAGGACGTGCAGGCCGTGGCGCTGGTCGTAGGCCCGGATCATACCCTCCGGCGCCGCCGCGCCACCGACGACCATCGTCCGCATCGCGGACAGATCGTAGGTTCCGGGGTCTTTGTCCAACGTCTGGAGTATGCCGAGCCAGATCGTCGGCACTCCCGCCGTGACGGTTACCTTCTCGCCCTCGAACAACTCCAGCAGGCTCTGCGGGTCAAGGTGTGGCCCAGGGAAGACTTGCTTCGCGCCAGTGAAGGTCGCGCTGAACGGGAAGCCCCACGCGTTGGCGTGGAACATCGGCACTACCGGCAGCATCACGTCCCGCTCCATGAGTCCCACCGCGTCCGCCACGAGATGGCCCATCGAGTGGAGCGCCAGCGCCCGGTGCGAATAGAGCACGCCTTTCGGCCGCCCCGTTGTCCCGGAGGTGTAGCACATCGCCGCCGCCCGCTTCTCGTCCAGGTCCGGGTACTCGAACTCGCTCTCGTCCGCGCCGGAGAGCAGGTCTTCGTAAGAGAGCATGCCGTCTGGGACGCCACCGTTCTCGGAGATTACGATCACGTGCTCCAGGTTCACCCGCTCCCGGAACTTCTCGTAGAGCGGCAGAAGCGACTCGTCCACGAGTAGCGCCCGGTCCCCGGCGTGATCCACGATGTAGGCCAGGTCGTCCGGGTGGAGCCGGAGGTTCAGGGTATGAAGCACCGCCCCGGCGGAGGGGATGCCGAAGTACGCTTCGAGGTGCTGGTGATGGTTCCAGGAGAGGGTCGCCACCCGGTCGCCGCCCTGTATGCCGAGCTTCCGCAGGGCAACGGCGAGCTTCTTGGCGCGGGAGACGAAGTCGGCGTAGGTGTAGCGGTGCAGGGATTTATCGGGCCTCCGGGTCACGATCTCCTTGTTCGGGTAGAGTTGCTCGGCCCGGCGCATCATGGCGGGCAGGGTTAGCTGGTAGTCCATCATCAGGCCGTTCATTGCTTCTCCTCGACGGTTGGGATGTTCTCCGCGGTCTCGTCCTCGACCTCGGCGGCGAAGCGGGCGCGCAGTTCCCTTTTCAGGATCTTCCCGGCGGTGTTGCGCGGCAGGTCGTCTACGAAGAAGACGTGCTTTGGGACCTTGAAGGGGGCGAGGCGCCCGCGGGCGTGGGTTTGCAGCTCTACCGCGAGGGCGCCGTCCGGTTCGGCGTCTTCCTTCGGGGCGACGACGGCGGTTACGGCTTCGATCCACTTCGGGTCCGGCAGGGCGATTACGGCGACTTCGGAGACGGACGGGTGGTCGTAGAGGGCGTCTTCGACCTCGCGCCCGCTGACGAGGACGCCGCCGGTGTTGATCACGTCCTTCACCCGGTCCACGACGTAGAGGTAGCCGCCCTCATCCAGGTAGCCGAGGTCGCCGGAGTGGAACCAGCCGCCCGCGAAGGCCTCCTCCGTCTCCTCGGGCTTCTCCCAGTAGCCGACCATGAGTTGCGGTGAGCGGTGGACTATCTCTCCGGGCTCGCCCGGCGGCGCGTCGTTCATCTCCGGGTCCACGACGCGGGTTCGGACGTTCAGGATCGGCCGCCCGGCGGAAGCAGGACGCTCGCCGTGGTCCGCGGGACGCAGCACGGTGGCTAGAGGACCGATCTCACTCTGCCCGTAGCCGTTGTACGGACGCGCGTTCGGAAGTCGCCGCTGAAGCTCTTTCAGGATCGGGACGGGCATTATGGATGCGCCGTAGTAGAGCTTCGTGAGGCTCGTCAGGTCGTGCTCCCCGAACGCCGGATGCCTGAGAAAGCCGATCCAGACCGTCGGCGGCGCGAACATGCTAACTACATGGTGCTCCTCTAGGGCCGCGAAGCACTCCTCCGGCAGCGGCGCCGGTACGACGTAGCTCGTCGCCCCCACGAGCATGAGCGGCATTAGCTGGACGTGCATCGGGGCGGAGTGGTAGAGCGGCAGCGCGCACAGCGAGCGGTCGTCCCGCTCCTGGTCCAGGGACGTTATGCACCCGTCGTACTCAGCCAGAAAAGCCCGGTGGGTCATCATCGCGCCCTTCGGGGCCGCCGTGGTCCCGGAGGTGTACAAGAGTTGCACCACCTGTGTGTCGGAGATGTCCACCTCCGGCTCCGAGGCGTCACCGCTCCGGGAGGTCTCCAGCAGGTCGAAGTCTTCGCCGCCGTGGATGGTTCCGTGTAGCTCCACGTTGGAGCGGTCGCGCACGGCGTCTACGGCTTCGGCGAGGGCCGGGTCGTGGAAGAGGATCTTCGCGCCCGATTGGTCCAGGATATAGAGTAGCTCGTCGCCGGTGAGGGCGTAGTTTACGGGGACGTGGATTAGGCCGGCGCGGGCGCAGGCGAGCCAGAGGATGACGTAGGCATCCGAGTTTCGGCCGTAGGCGGCGACCCGATCTCCGTTTTCGAGACCGCTACCGAGCAGGGCGTTCGCCACCCGGTTTACGGCGGCGTCCAGTTCGGCGAAGGTCCAGGAACGGTCGCCGAAGACGAGGGCGGTCTTCTCCGGGTTGCGCGCGACGGAGCGGGTGAGGGCGTCGCCGATGGTGTCGCGCAGGCTCCGGGCTATCTCGGGGCGCATGGAGGCGTACCCTAGCTTGGCGTGATGGAGTAGCCTTCGAATTGCTTGCGTAGCTCCATCTTCAAGAACTTGCCGGTGGCTGTCATCGGGATCTCATCGACGAACTCGTAGGCGTCGGGCAGCCAGAACTTCGCAAAGTCCTTCTCCAGGTGGCTTTGAAGCTCATCGGGCGTGGCGTTCTCGCCCTCCTTCAGGACGACGGCCGCCAGGGGCCGCTCGTCCCATTTCTCGTGAGGCATGGCTATGACGGCGGCCTGGGAGACGGCCGGATGGGCCATCAGGGCGTTCTCAAGCTCTACGGAGGAGATCCACTCTCCTCCGCTTTTTATGAGGTCCTTGCTCCTGTCAGTGATCTTTATGAAACCCATCTCGTCGATGGTTACTATGTCGCCGGTCTTGAACCAGCCGTCGTCGGTGAACTTGTCATCGCCCTCGTCGGTGTTGAAGTAGGTCTTGATGACCGATGGTCCCCTGACCTCCAGCTCGCCCATCGACTCGCCGTCCCAGGGGACGATCCCCTCGTCGCCGCGCGCCCGGATCTCCACGAACGGCGTCGGGAAGCCCTGCTTGGCCTTGTACTCCAGTTGCTCCTCCTCGGAGAGAGCATGTATCTCCGGCGTGATGTGGGCGACGCTGCCGATCGGGTCCATTTCCGTCATGCCCCAGGCGTGGATAACCTTTATGCTGTGGCGTTCTTCGTAGGCTTTTATGACGCCCTTTGGCGCCGCCGCCCCGCCGATTACCAGCGAGTGAAGCGCGGAGAGGTCGTGTTTGCCCGGCTGTTTATCCAGCTCCTGCAACATGGCGAGGAAGACCGTCGGCACCCCGGCCGTGAACGTGACTTTTTCCTGCTCGTAGTCCTCGATGAGACTGGCCGCATCCAGGTGCTGGCCCGGCAGGACTTGCTTCGCGCCCGCGAGCGCCGCGGTGAACGGCAGGCCCCAGGCGTTGACGTGGAACATCGGGACCACCGGAAGGACGCAGTCGTTATCGGAGATGGAGAAGGCGCTCCCCATCGCGGACATCATGGAGTGGAGCACGACCCCGCGGTGCGAGTAGAGGGCTCCCTTAGGACGGCCCGTCGTCCCGGAGGTGTAGCACAGCGCCGCGGCCTGCTTCTCGTCGATCTCCGGGTACTCGAACGCGCCCTCGTCGGCGCCCGCTATGAAGTCCTCGTAGGAGGTCATCCCGTCCGGTACGGGCTCATCACCGTAGCCGAAGACTATGACGTGCTCGATGTCCACCTGGTCGCGGAACTTCTCGAAGACCGGGGCGAGCGGCTCGTCGATCATCATTACTTTGTCCCCTGCGTGCTCCGCTATGTACGTCAGGTCGTCCGGGTGAAGCCGGGGGTTGAGGGTGTGCAGGACCGCTCCGGAGCAGGGAACGCCGAAGTACGCTTCGAGGTGCTGGTAGGTGTTCCACGCCAGCGTCCCAACCCGGTCGCCGCTCTCCAGTCCGAGTCCGCCCAGGGCGACGGTGAGCTTCTTGGCGCGGGAGACGAAGTCGGCGTAGGTGTAGCGGTGGAAAGACTTGTCGGGCCTTCGGGTGACGATCTCGCGGGTCCCGTAGAGCTGGTCGGCGCGTCTCAGGATTGCGGGTATGGTTAGCTGGTAGTCCTGGCTGAGTCCTTCTAGCATTATCGCTCCTTCTGATTCGTGTTTTCCGACGCGTCGCGTAGCGCGGCCACGGGTAAGTCCCGCTCCGCCGCCCACTCTTTCCAGTACCCTGTTGGTTCTCGGGCGAAGACCCCGGCAAGGTCCTCCTTCTCCGCACCCTTCATACCCAGTTCCGAGAGTAACCTCTCCCAGAAGTGCGGTTCGAGGGCGGCGACGGCGATCCAACCATCCGACGCCTCATACAGGTTGTAGCCGGGCAACCCGCCCCCGAGCGGCGCTCCGGGGGCGGTGATCCCATACCGAAGCGGCTCAGCGAAGTACGCCGCCGCCTCCGAGAGCGGGACCTCCGTATATCTCTGATCGCCTCCGCGCTCCCGAGCCAGCAACAAAGCGAGCGCCGCCGAGACGGCCCGTTCGGCCCCGGCCAGGTCCGCGAGCAGGGTGCGGGGCATGTCCGGCGGCGAGAGCAGTCCATAGTCCGCCAGATACGTCAGGTCGTGGCCGGGCTCGTTCTCGCGAGGCGCCGGATAACCGGTTATGGCGACGTAACACATCTCCGGATGGAGGGAGCGCAGCTTCTCGGGACCTAGCCCGAGCCGCATCAGAGAGCCGGGACGGCTGGAGGTGAGGAGCAAATCCGCCTCAGCCAGGTATTCGTCGAGCCGGTTCCGGTCCCCGGCGTCCTTGAGATCTAGCGTGGCTACCTCCTGCTCGGCAGCCAGCGCCCTGTACCAGGCGGGGTTTGAGTGGTAGAGAGGATCGCCGGACGGCGGCTCGACCTTGACCACCGCCGCGCCCATCTCCCGGAGCCGATCCGCCGCCGCGGGACCCGGTACGTTGACCGCGAGCGAGACGGCCCGGATACCCGTGAGAGCGGCCCCTAGCTCCTCCGTCACCCGGCGGTCTCCGGTAAGCCGCCGGCCTTTGCCGGAGCACATATTGCCTGAACCTCTAGCAGCACGAACGCTTCCTCTCCCCGAGGTGTTGTGATCCCTGATATTAGCAGTCGAAATATCGTAGGGTCAAGGTAGGGACCATCCCCGGCAAGCATGGGGAGCGGGTATGGAAGAGAGTTGTTTCAGCGTGATAGTGGTTACCCTGCCAGGGGGCGGAGTGGTCTCCAACAGCGCTTGCCGCGAACGCGCCCACCAAAGTGAGGCAAAGCAAAAGACCGGCCCGAGAGCCGGTCTCCGAATCGTGCGCTTCTATGTTCTACAGAGATGATCGATAAGCGAGGAAGCCTCCGCTGGCTAACAGTAGCACGGCGCCCGCGAGCAGGGGTATCGAGGCTCCGCCGGTGTCGGGTAGGACGCCGGTGCCGCCGGTGGGGTCTCCGGAGGAGACGGTAGACGCCTGCGCCCCATCGGCCTCCCCGGTGCTAACCGTGGGCTGTTTTGTTTCGTCTCCGTACTGAGTCTGAGCGGCCCCGCCATCTTCCGGCGCGGTTCCCTCGGGTTCGCCGCCGATGACGTCTCCCGAGAAGGTGTACGAAGCGTCCATGACGAAGCCTTCTTCAGAGGTCATCGAGCCTTGCGCGACTGTCTCCTGGGACAACTCGGAGCCCTGGGCGCCGATCACCCGGTAATCCACCGCGCCTCCAGCGGGGGCCGTGAGCGCCAGCTCGTTCACCGCGCCGCCATCCTGACACTCCGGTATGCCCGACGCTACCATCGCCGCGTCGGTGGTGCAGATGACGCCTTCTACCCCCGGCGCACTGCTCTCTACCCAGAAAGACACGTTCTCCGGGGCCGTGCCGTTCAGGGTCAGCCGCGCCGTACCGGATACCTCCGTACCCTGCTCCTGCGCCAGGGCCGGCGACGAGACTGCTAGAGGGGCCGCCAAAACCGCCGCCAGTATCATCAATTTCTTCAGCACGATCTCCTCCTTCTCCATCCGGCATACTCGCGTGTTGCGCGTACCTAGCGAATGCTACACATACATATTAAGTGAAATATATAACAAAACGGTTACAACAGAACCTTTGTTCGGTAACGATTACGGGGCCGCGTTGTGATCTCCGTCAGGCGAGAATCATTCGTCTGTCGTAGAATTGAGAGAGTGTAGGTCGAAGGAGTCGGGTGGAGAGGAGTTGTTTTGCAGACGGAGGTCATACAGTTCATCGGGGCGCTGATCTTGATGGTTGGTATCCTCGTTGGTTCTTACTGGTTCGTGTATGCGCCGACCCGAAGCGAACGCCGCGAGGATGACGAAGACAAGAGACTGCGGAGCTAGAAGTGACCAGCCTTTCACGACGGGGGATGTGAGGAGGCTTGCAAGTCTCGGCCAAGACAGACTATGCGTTGAGGGCGGCGACCGAGTTGGCGCGGGCCGCTTCGGAAGGAGTGGGGCCTTTAAAGGGAGAGAAAATCTCCGAGACCCAGGGCATACCAAAGAAGTTCATGGAAAACATCTTGCACGACCTCAAACGGGCGGGGCTCGTGCGTACCCAGCGCGGAGCTTCCGGGGGTTACTGGCTCGCGTTGCCGGCGGATGAGATCTCCGTGGCCGACGTGATCCGGGAGGTCGAGGGGCCTCTGGCGAACGTCAGAGGCGAGTGGCCCGAGGCCGTGGAGTACGTCGGCGCGGCGCAACACCTGCAAGAGGTCTGGATCGCCGTCCGCGCCAACCTCCGCGCCGTCCTGGAATCCGTAACCCTCGCCGACATCGTGGAAGACAACCTGCCGGACCACATAACGAAGCTGACCCGCAGCCCGGAAGCCTGGATACACCACTAGAAACAAGGCATGGACCGGGAGCAAAGCGAGCCTGAAGCGGCTCTATTGAGAGGGGATTAGCTCGCATGGCCGACGCTATAAGGTTGCTTTCGATAGACGGCGGCGGCATCCGGGGCATAATCCCCGCGATGGTCCTGGCGGAGATCGAAGCCCGCGCCGGCAAACCGATCTCCGGACTTTTTGACCTGATCTCCGGCACCTCGACCGGAGGCGTACTCGCCCTGGGGCTCGTGACTCCGGGCCGACGCGGACCACGATACACCGCAGAAGACCTCCTCTATTTCTACCGGAAGGATGGACCCAGGATCTTCAGCCGCTCTGTTTGGCACCGCGCCACCTCCCTCGACAGCGTCCTGGAGGAGAAATATCCTTCCGAGAACATAGACAAAGTCCTCGAAGAGCGCTTCGGAGACACCCGGCTGAGGCAAGCCCTCACGCCGGTGCTCATTACCAGCTACGATATCGAGCGGCGGCTGCCGTTCTTCTTCAGGAGCGAGAGAGCCCGCAAGCGTCCCGACTATGACTTCCCGATGGTCCAGGCCGCCCGCGCCACCTCCGCCGCGCCCACCTACTTCGAGCCGGTCAAGATAGACGC
The DNA here is from genome assembly GCA_038198445.1 of Rubrobacterales bacterium. GTDB lineage: Bacteria > Actinomycetota > Rubrobacteria > Rubrobacterales > Rubrobacteraceae > JACDDK01. The sequence goes on along the minus strand of JBBPZZ010000186.1, from coordinate 18,949 downwards.
CGGAGACAGCCAGGACTACTACGCCCTCATAGACGGCGGCGTCTTCGCCAACAACCCGGCAATGTGCGCCTACGTCGAGGCGCGAGGTTCTCTCGGCGCCGAAAACTCCGACTATCCTCCCGGCACAGAAGTTTTCATGGTCTCGCTGGGGACGGGAGAATTGACCCGTCCCATACCATACGAGGAGGCGAAGGACTGGGGACTGCTGGGATGGGCACGCCCGATCCTGAGCGTTCTCTTCGACGGCGTGAGCGCCACGGTCGACTACCAGATGAAACAGCTTCTGCCTCCCAGGGACAGCGAGAGACGCTACTTCCGGTTACAGACCCGACTGGACGAGGGAAACGACGACCGGGACGACGCCAGCGACGCGAACCTGCGCGCCTTGCAACTACTCGGAGAGGCGCTCATCAAGGAGAACACCCGCGATATCGACGCGCTGTGCGCGCGGCTCGCGGGTTAAGGACAGGCGCGACGGTGAAGCAGCCAGTCTAGAACGCGAGAGTCCAGATCATCCCGGCGAGCGCGCCAAGCGGCACCATCACGTACATCGGCGTCTTGAACCTCTGTAGAACGATGAACGAGATGACGGCTAGTACCAGGGCGAAGAAGTCCAGCCTGCCGTCGGGGAAGAGGACATGAGACCCGAAGTAGACGCCGAGGTTCAGTATCACACCGACTATCGCCGCTGTTACTCCTGTCAGGGCAGCCTGTAGCCGCCGGTTTTCGGACAGCAACTCTATGTACGGCGCCAGCACGAAGATGAACAAAAAACACGGCAGGAAGGTGACGTAAGTGGTCGTGAGCGCGCCGAGCGTGCCGTAGAGCAGGGGGTCGAAGGGTCCCGAGAACTTCCACGCTCCCAGAAAGCCGACGTACTGGGTGACCATGATGAGTGGCCCCGGTGTCGACTCCGCAAGCGCCAATCCCTGAACCATCTGTCCCGTATCCAGCCACCCATAGTGGTTTACGGCCACGTTCGCGACGTAACTCAAGACCGCGTACGCTCCCCCAAACGTAACGAAGGCCGCGCCGGTGAAGAAGAGCGCCAGGTTCACGAGCGCGTCTCCGCCGCCGCGCCACATCCACAACGCGCCCACCGGCGCTGCCCAGAGCGCCAGGAATACCGCCAGGAGTTTCAGGTTGCGGCGCATGGGAGGAAAGGTCTTGGCGGTTGTTTCTTGTGGGTCCTCCGCGGCTGGCTGACCGTGTTCTCCGGGTTGGAATACCGCGGGGTAGCGGAATTGGAGAAGGAATCCGGCGAGCGCCGCCGCCCCGACTACCATCGGGAACGGCACGGAGAGGAAGTAGACGCAGACGAAAGAGGCAACCGCGAAGAGGACGAGCGCGGCGTGGCGCAGGGTGCGGCGGCCGATGCGGAGGACGGCTTCGAGGACGATGGCGACGACCACGGGTTGTATGCCGTAGAGCAACCCCGTAATGGCTTCGACCTCCGAATAGGCGACGGCCAGGAAGGAGAGGAGCAGCAGCACGAAGACCGAGGGCAGGACGAAAAACACACCCGCCACGACGCCGCCCAGGGTACCATGTAGCCGCCACCCGATATACGTTGCCAGTTGCTGGGCTTCGGGGCCGGGCAGGATCATGCAGAAGTTGAGCGCCCGCAGGAACTGGCTCTCGGAGACCCAGCGCTTCCTCTCGACCAGCTCGCGGTGCATGATGGAAATCTGTCCGGCTGGCCCCCCGAAGTTCACGAACCCGAGCTTTACCCAGAATCGAAACGCCTCACCGAAACCCACGGATTCCTCGCGCAGGGCTCTCGCTTTGCTCAAGAGGACCGTCCAGCTTTCAGAGTGAGACCGAGCTGCTGGAGATCACCCATACGCCGCTGACTCTACTTCCAGGATTCCAGGTCTACGGGTCACCGGCGAGGTCGGTTTGGGGCCGCGCTATTGATTGCTCCAGTTGTACTCCGCGTCCTGCGCCGGTGGCAGGTACCCGAAGAACTCCAGCTTCTCGATAACCCTGCGGGCGCTATCTTCGGGCTCCTCCTCGTTGGTCTTGAGGACGAGGTCCGGGGCGGCGGGCGCCTCGTATGGGTCGGAGACGCCGGTGAACTCCTTGATCTCCCCGGCGAACGCCTTTTTATAAAGGCCTTTCACGTCCCGCTCGGCGCAGACTTCCAGCGGAGCATCCACGAAGACCTCGACGAAGTCGATGATCCTACGGCGCACCTGGTCGCGGGCCTCCTTGTACGGCGAGATGGCCGACACGATCACTCCGACCCCGTTACGGGTCAGAAGGTTCGCCACGAACCCGATCCGTAGCACGTTTACATTCCGGTCTTCCCGGCTGAAAGTTAGCCCCTTAGAGAGGTTCGTCCGCACGATGTCACCGTCGAGCACCTCCACCGGACGTTCTCTCTCCCGCAACTCCCTCTCCACGATCTCCGCGATGGTCGTCTTCCCGGCTCCGGAAAGCCCCGTAAACCAAAGGGTGAACCCGCGTCCATTCTCCATGCCAACTCCTCTCAAGAAATCCATTATCGATGACCCACTGCAGTATTTCCTCCAGGGTGGCTAATGATAGCAACAGCCGGCCCGGTTCGGAAATGGCGCGCCGGGTCAACGCTTTCGGATCTCAGGTGTTGGCGCTTCGACGACCTCGGGACGGCCGAACTCAGAGGCGGAAGATCTCACCCGCCGGGCATCTACCGCGCCTTCGTTCCTATGTTTCGTGGAAATGTTCTCTGAGACTCTAGCCACGGACCATATTCCGCCAGCTTTCGAGCGCCTGGCGGCGAGGAGCCAGGTACGTCTCCGGCGTGCCGATGCGCTCCAGGAAGGCGAGGGTATGCTCGCAGAGTGTCTCGCCCTCGTGGCCCAGATCGTCCCAGGCGTTGGTCTGCTCGCCGGGGTCGTTCACGAGGTCGTAGATCTCCGGCTCGTCATCCGGTCCGCCGAGGATGAGGGACCGCTCGCGGGTCGTGACGGTTATGGGCATGTAGTTGGCGATTCTGCGCGCCTTGGAGTCTACGGCGTGCGTGATCTCACCCTCCGCCAGATATAGCGGCCACGAGCTGACCACGAACGGCCGGTGCTCGTCTTTCGTCCCCGCGAGCACGTCGCCGAACGACTCGCCCGCCATCGTGGCCGGCGCTCCTCCGAGACCCGTTAGCTCCAGGATGGTCGGCGCGATGTCCGGGGCGGTGGTCATCGCGGAGCTTCTTCCAGGCTCCAGCCCCGGCCCCCGGACCATCAGGGGGACATTCGTTAGCTCACGGTACAGCGGGGAGCGCTCGATGGTCAGGAGCCAGGAGTCGGCCAGCCACTCCGGCAGCGAAGAGTCCCGCGAGATGGACGCCTCCGGGTCGTGGACCCACTCGGCCTTGCCGAAGTAGTCGTGCTCCCCGAAGTAGAAGCCGTGGTCGGAGGTGAAGAAGACCAGCGTGTTCTCCCGGAGGCCCAGGGCGTCGAGCTTGCCGAGGAGGCGCCCGATCCAGAAGTCCACCATCGTGACCTCGCCGCAGTAGGTGGCGTGGCCGAGGTCCACGTCGTCTTTCTTTAGGCCAGCATTCTTCCAGTTGCCGTAGGCCGGGTAGATCTGCTCCCCGTCGTACCCTTCCCTGTATTTGGCGGTGTAATAGTCCGGCGCGTCCCAGGGCTCGTGCGGGTCCCAGGTATCTACGTAGAGGAAGAACTGCTCGTCGTAGTGCCGCTCCAGCCACCGCTCGGCCTCGGTCATCGTGCGGGCGACCATCCGGTCCTCCTCCGAGCGCCACGTCGAGCGCGCGTCGGTCCGCTCGTGCGGCCGGGTATCGTCACCCTGGCCCCGCACCCAAACGAAGTCGTCGAAGCCCCGATCGTAGCCGAAGCCGTTGCGGATGAAGAACGGCGTGTCCACGATGCGCATCGTCGTGTACCCGGCTTTCGAGAGTACCTCCGGCAAGGTCATCAGATGCCTCGGCATCGGCTCCCAACCCATGTGCGAATACGAGAACGTGCCCGTCAGTATGTCCGCGCGGGCGGGCATGGTGGGGAAGGAAGAAATCTTATGCTCGTCGAAGACTACCGACTGCCGCGCGAACTCATCCAGATACGGCGTCCGGATAAACGAGTTTCCGTAAACTCCCAGATGGTCCCTGCGGAACGTGTCCGCCACGATCACCACCACATTAGGACGATTGTTCATTTCTCTCCTTCCTGATCTACACGGATGTACATTTTTATCGTTGTGCTCTTGCTGTCTCTGTTGGAAATCGTCTTTTGGATCAGACCTCGAGGACCAGCTTCTGGTCGCGGCGCAGGGACCGGACGGCGAAGTAGAGGGCGGTGAACCAGACGATCAGGATGGCGACATAGACCAGCAGGTTTAGGCTGGTGTCGAGGCCCACGGCTCCGAGGAAGGTCTTGGAGTTGGTCAGCAGGATGAAGCCGCCGACCGCCGTCCCGAGGACGCGAGAGTTCAGGTGCCGTACGACCCAGGCCGCGATGGGCGCCGCGACGATGCCGCCGCCGAGGAGTGCGCCCACTACACCCCAGGGCACGTCGGCGAAGCTTAGGGTGAGTAGGAACCCGGCGCTGGCGGAGAGGGCGACGACGAACTCACTGGTGTCCACGGTGCCGACCACCTTGCGCGGCTCCATACGCCGGGAAGAGAGGAGGGTCGGGGTCGAGATCGGCCCCCACCCGCCACCACCGACCGCATCCAGGAAGCCCGCCACCAAACCCAGCGGCGCGAGGAACCTCCGCGGGATGCGCCGGTCGTTGATCAAAGTCCCAGCCCGGTCGAACGCGAAGCGGGCCAGGATGTAGACGCCGAGACCGAAGAGGAAGACCGCCACCAGAGGCGCGGCGGCCTCCGCCGAGATGACCGAACTGAGCACCACGGCGCCCACGAAAGCACCGACACCACCCGGTATCGCCATCCAGCCCACCTTGCTCCAGTCCACGTTGCCGAACCTCCAGTGCGAGAGCCCGGACGCCAGCGTCGTACCAACCTCCGCGATATGTACGCTCGCCGACGCGAGCGCCGGCGTGATCCCAACCGCCAATAACAGAGTAGTCGACGTAACCCCATACGCCATCCCCAAAGACCCATCCACCAATTGGGCGATAAGACCAACAATCGCCAGTACAACCAGACTCCTCATGTCAAAATCCTTTCTATGGCAACTTTGTCTACTAATATCACATTGTCTATCAATTTAATGAATATGACGACGAAACTGTAGGGTATGGATTGATCTGTGTCAAGGACCTGCGAGATTTTTTATTTCCGGCGTAGGGTCCGGCATTGGTGTACCGTTGAGATGGAGGAACAGGAGAGAAGGAGTCGGTTTGAAGCGGGTTGAGTTTTTCTACGATCTGGTGAGTCCGTATTCGTATCTGGCGCGAGGTGAGATCGAGCGCATCTGCGAGGAGCTTGGGGCGGAGTTGGTGTTGCGGCCGATGCTGCTCGGGGCGGTGCATAAAGCCTCCGGGAACCAGGCTCCGATAGAGGTCGAGGCAAAGGGCCGCTATCAATACAAGGACATCCACCGCTGGGCGGAGCACTACGGGTTGCCGATCGACTTCCCCAGGCCCTTCCCGTTCCGCACCTTGAAGACGATGCGGGTCGCCATGTTCTGCAAGGAGAGGGGAGAGCTCGAAGCGTTCACCGGGGAAGCGTTCAGACTCTACTGGCAAGAGGGTGGGGCGCCGAAAGGACTGGAGGAGGGCGACGAGGACGGCCCCATCTCCGAGGTCGCCCGTCGTATCGGTCTCGACCCGGATGAGGCGCTGGCGGGTGGAGCCGCGCCGGAGGCAAAGGAAGCGTTGAAGAGCTCGACCACCGAGGCCGTGGAGCGCGGCGCATTCGGCGCTCCCGCCTTCTTCGTGGGTGAAGAGATGTTCTGGGGCAACGACCGGCTGCACTTCGTCGAGGAGGCTCTTGCCGGGGTCTGAAACCCGGTGAAGGAACTGAGGATCTTATCGGAAAGGACGGCAAATTCATGGAGAATTGCGGGACAGGATCTTAGCCAGTGATGTTAATGTTTGTCAGGGTAACGAGTGGGAAACAGAGAGAGAAACTCCTGCGAGTGGAAGGGGGATCATGAACGAAACCAACATCATGTCCGGGCGGTCCGCCGTTAACGTGGACCTGACGGGGCGGAGCGCGTTGGTGACGGGGGCGGCAAGCGGTATAGGTAAGGCGTGCGCCGAGAGGCTGGCCCGCGCGGGGGCCGCCGTCACGGTTCTGGACCTGAACGGAGATGCCGCAAGAGAGGTCGCTAATGGCATCGGCGGCAAGGCCGTTCAGACCGACCTCTCCGATTACGCGGCGCTCGACGGGCTCGAAGTCGACGCGGACATCGTCGTCAACAACGCGGGGATACAGCACGTCGCGCCTATCGAGGAGTTCTCGCCGGAGAAGTTCTCGTCGATCCTGCGGATAATGCTCGAAGCGCCGTTCAGGATCGTTCAAAAGGCGCTGCCGGGGATGTACGCGAAGGAGTGGGGGCGCGTCGTCAACATCTCGTCGGTGCATGGCCTGAGGGCATCGCCGTTCAAGGCGGCCTACATCTCCGCGAAGCACGGCCTCGAAGGCCTCTCGAAGGTCATCGCGCTCGAAGGTGGCCCGAAGGGCGTTACGTCCAACTGCATCTGCCCGGCGTACGTAAGGACGCCGTTGGTGGAGGGTCAGATCTCCGACCAGGCAAAGACGCGCGGGATCTCGGAGAGCGAGGTCATAGAGAAGGTGATGCTCACCAGCCCGGCGATAAAGCGTCTCGTCGAGCCCGAAGAGGTGGCCGAGTTCGTGGCGTTCCTCTGCACGCCCGAGGCTTCGTTCATCAGCGGCGCCGCCCTGACCATAGACGGCGGGGCAACGGCCCAGTGGTGATCCAGGCGACGCACTTTCAGGCTCCGGACGCGAACTAGATAAAGAGAGGTGTGGGCATGACCGAGACAGCCGAGGGGACGCTCCTCTGGGAGCCCTCCGAAGAGTTTAAGGCGAACGCGAATATCACCCGCTACATGACGTGGCTCCGGGAGGAGAAAAGCCACGACTTCGGTAGTTACGATGAGTTGTGGGAGTGGTCCGTGACGGACCTCGAAGGGTTCTGGGCTTCCGTGTGGGAGTTCTGCTGCGTTAAGGCGTCGAAGCCCTATGAAGAGGTCCTGCCTAAGCGCCGGATGCCCGGAGCGGAGTGGTTTACCGGGGCCGAGTTGAACTACGCCGAGCACGTCTTCCTCAAGGCGCGTGAGGGTGAGCCCGCGATCATATCCCAGTCCGAGATCCGTCCGCTCTCCGGGATGAGTTGGGACGAACTGCGCGACAAGACGGCAGCCCTGGCAGCGGGCCTCAGGGAGATGGGCGTCGAGCGCGGCGACCGGGTGGTGGCCTACATCCCGAACCTGCCGGAGGCCATGATAGCCTTGCTCGCCTGCTCCTCTCTGGGGGCTATATGGTCGAGTTGCTCCCCGGACTTCGGCGTCGGGAGCGTCGTGGACCGGTTCAAGCAGATAGAGCCGAAGGTACTCATCGCGGTGGATGGCTACCGCTACGGCGGCAAGGACTACGACCGGTCACAGGTGGTGCAGAGGCTACAGGGTGAGATCCCAAGCCTCCAGAAGACCATCGTCCTCCCTTACCTGAACGATGCGCCGGATACGAGCAGCCTCGAAAACGTGGTGTTCTGGGACGAGTTGCTCGCCTCCAACGAGGGAGCGGAGCTGACGTTCGAGCAGGTGCCGTTCGACCATCCTTTGTGGGTGCTGTACTCATCGGGGACGACGGGGTTGCCCAAGCCGATAGTGCAGAGTCAGGGCGGCATCTTGATAGAGCACCTCAAAAAGATCACCCTGCACATGAACCTCTCGTCGGAGGACCGATTCTTCTGGTTCACGACCACGGGCTGGATGATGTGGAACGTCGTGGCCGCGAGCCTGCTCGCCGGGGCTACCGCCCTCCTCTACGACGGAAACCCCGGCCATCCAGACATGAACGTCGTATGGAAGTTCGCCGAGGAGAGCGGCATGACCGTGTTCGGGACCAGCGCGAGCTACATAACGTCCTGTATGAAGGCCGGGATAGAACCGGGCAAGAACTACGACCTGAGCCGGCTGAAAGCCATCGGCTCCACCGGCTCACCCTTGCCTCCGGAGGGCTTCGATTGGGTCTACGAGCACGTCGATAAGGATCTCTGGCTCTTCTCGACCAGTGGCGGTACGGACCTCTGCACGGCATTCGTGGGCGGTGTGCCGCTGCTGCCGGTGCGTACCGGGGAGCTTCAGGCGCGGTCACTGGGCGCTAGCGTCATGGCGTTCGGGCCGGACGGGTCGCCGCTGGCGAACGAGGTGGGGGAGCTCGTCATCACCGAGCCCATGCCCTCGATGCCGATCTACTTCTGGAACGACGAGGGCGGAGAGCGGTATCGGGAGAGTTACTTCGACATGTATCCGGGCGTGTGGCGGCATGGTGATTGGATCCTCATTAAGCCAAACGGATCATGCGTCATCTATGGACGCTCCGACTCCACCATAAACCGCGGCGGCGTCAGGATGGGTACGGCGGAGATCTACTCCGCCGTCGAGAAGATAGACGAAGTCCAGGAGAGCCTGGTCGTCGACGTCCAGACGAAAGACAAAGCCTACATGCCGCTCTTCGTCGTACTGCGCGAGGGCGTAGATCTCGATGACGCCCTCAAGAAGCGTATAAACGGTCGCATCCGCGAGGAGTGTTCGCCCCGGCACGTCCCGAACGATATCTTCGCGGTTCCAGAGATACCCAAGACCCTCAACGGCAAGAAGCTGGAGGTCCCGGTAAAAAAGATCCTCTCCGGCACGCCACCCGAGGACGCCGCCAGCAAGGATTCCATGAGCAACCCCGAGTCTCTGGAACGGTTCGCGGAACTGGCGCGAGAGCTGTAGCAGCGTCTGACGCAAGACTTGCGCTGACTAACGTGACATAAGAAGACGAGGGTAGTCTTGCCGCGAGAGAGCGCTATCATGTAGTTTGGGTCTTTGGGAAAGGAGACGCAAAATTGTACGAGACTATCCTATTCGAGAAGGACGGCGGCGTGGCGAACATCTCGCTAAACCGTCCGAAGGTGCTCAACGCTTTCGACGGCCGGATGCACGAGGAGATCCGGGAGGCGCTGGATGTCGTCGCGGATGACGACGGGATCCGGTGCGTCGTCATCCGGGGTGAGGGCCGCGGCTTCTCCGCCGGGGCGGACCTCGCCCAGGTCATAGAGAGTAGCGACGGAGACCCGGACCTGGGAGCTTATCTACAGGAGACTTACAGCCGCCTCGTCACGCGCATGGCCTCGCTGGAGAAGCCGATCATCGGGGCGCTGCATGGTCCGGTCTACGGTGCCGGGATGGGAGTTGCTCTGGCCTGCGACCTGCGTATCGCCGCCGAAAGCGCGAAGTTCTCCGTGGCGTTCATCAAGATCGGGCTGATGCCCGACGCCGGGGTCTCGTTCTTCTTGCCGCGTATCGTCGGTCTCGGGCGCGCAATGGAGATGAGCATGCTCGGAGAGCCGGTCGAGGCGGAGGAAGCGTACAGGATCGGGCTGGTTAACAGGGTCGTTCCCGACGACGCTCTCGCGGATGAAGCAGCCGCGCTCGCGGAACGCCTGGCCGCGATGCCGACGCGGGCGCTCGGGAAGATGAAACAGAGCCTGTACGCCAGTTTCGAGAGCGACCTAAAGACGGCGCTCGAAGCCGAAGCCGAGGGACAGACGTTCTGCGGCTATACGAGCGACCACAAGGAGGGTGTCGCGGCCTTCTTCGAGAAGCGCGCGGCGAAGTTCACGGGAAGTTAGAGGAGGCGACAAAGATGATCGAGAGTTACTTCGAGTTCTGGCCGGCGCGGGTGCCGCGCTCGCTGCCGCTCCCGGAGACCAGCGTCTACCATAACCTGGAAGTCTCGGCGAGCCGGTATCCCGAAAAAGCGGTCATCATCTACTACGGGACGGAGATCTCCTACCGCCGGCTACTCGACGAGGTAAACGCCCTCGCCGGATATTTGCAACAGGAGCTTAGTGTCGAGAAAGGCGACCGGGTGTTGCTGTACGCGCAGAACAGCCCCCAGTTCGTCGTGGCGTTCTACGCGGTCCTGCGCCTCGGGGCGGTCGTCGTGCCGGTCAACCCGATGCTCGTCACCAACGAACTGTCCCACTACGTCGAGGACTCCGGGGCGAAGGTCGCCGTTGTGGGGCAAGAGTTGTACGCAAAGATCTCACCGCTCCTCGACGAGAGCGACCTTGAACGCGTAATAGCCGCCACTTACTCGGACTACCTTGAGGAAGAGACAGACCTCGCCGTCCCGGACGTGGTGGCGGCTCCGCGCGAGGAAGTCCAGGACGAGGGTGTGATTTCCTGGGGCACGGCGCTCGGGAGCGGCCACAATCCTGAGCCAGTGGATGTTGAGGCGGAGGACATGGCGCTCCTGCCGTACACGTCAGGGACGACGGGCCAGCCGAAGGGCTGCGTACATACTCACCGGACGCTCCAGGCGACATTAGTCGGGGTCAGTGTGTGGAACACGACGACGCCCGCCGCTACCATGTTGTGCGTCCTGCCGCTCTTCCACGTAACGGGGATGCAGCACAGCATGAACGCCCCGATCTACTCCGGCGGAACCTTCGTGCTCCTGACCCGCTGGGACCGCGAACTAGCCGCCGAACTTATCCAGCGTCATGGCATCACCCACTGGACGAACATCTCCACGATGGTCGTGGATTTCCTCTCGAACCCGAAGATAGGAGACTATGACCTCTCCTCGCTGGTCGTCGTCGGAGGTGGCGGCGCGCCCCTGCCCGCCGCGGTCGGCGAGAAGCTAAATGATCTCACCGGTCTGCGCTATCAGGAGGGTTACGGACTCTCAGAGACCATCTCCCAGACGCATGTAAACCCGGCAGACCGCTCCAAGCTCCAGTGCCTCGGCGTACCGCATTTCGACGTGGACGCGCGCGTCGTGAACCCGGAGACGCTGGAGGAGCTTGGGCCGAACGAGGAAGGTGAGATCGTAGTGAGCGGGCCGCAGGTGATGCGCGGCTACTGGAACCGTCCCGACGCCGACGAGGAAGCGTTCTTCGAGCGCGACGGGAAACGCTTCTTCAGGACCGGAGACATCGCGGTCTACGACGAAGATGGCTACTTCTTCATGGTGGACCGGCTCAAGCGCATGATCAACGCCTCCGGCTACAAGATTTGGCCCTCGGAGGTCGAGTCTATCCTTTACAAGCATCCGGCTATCCAGGAGGCGTGCGTCATAGGCCTCCCCGACGAGCAGCGCGGCGAGACGGCAAAGGCCTTCGTGGTGTTGCGCGAGGGAGAGGACGTTTCGGACGAGGACATCATCGAGTGGTCGAAGGGCCAGATGGCCGCCTACAAGTATCCGCGCAGCGTGGAGTTTACGGACGCGTTGCCGAAGAGCGGGTCCGGCAAGATCCTGTGGCGCGAGCTTCAGGAGCAAGAGCAGCAAAAGATGGCGGAGGCGAAGTAGCTCCACGGAGAGAGCCGGGCTGACCGGCCCTCTTCTTGACGGAAGGAGGGTGCATGACACCGGCGAGCATGACGGCGGCGCGTTTTTACGAGGTGAACGAGCCGTTGCGGCTTGAGGAGGTCCCCGTCCCCGAAATTCAGGAGGACGAGGTCCTGATCCAGATGAAGGCCGCCGGTCTCTGCGGCTCGGACGTCCACATCGTCTTCGAGGGCGTGACGCCGACGGCGTTCAAGCCGATAACCCTCGGCCACGAGCCAGCGGGCGTAGTCGCCGCGACGGGCGCGAGGGTCGAAGGCTGGGAGGAGGGAGACCGGGCCTGCGTCGTGCCGGGTATCTTCTGCGGCTCGTGCCAGAACTGCGTAACCGGACGCCCGAATATCTGCCTGAATCGAAGGATACTTGGCATTCAGAGGGAAGGGGCGCTGGCGCAGTACCTGGCGGTCCCGGCGAAGAACCTGGTGCGGTTGCCGGAGAGCGTGCCGTTCACGGTCGGCGCGATCATTACGGACGCGGTGGCGACGCCGTTCTACGCTATGACCGAGCGGGCCGCCCTGCGTGCGGGCGAGACGGTGGCGATCTTCGGGGCAGGCGGTCTCGGGTTGCATGCCATCCAGATTTCCCGCCTCCTCGGCGCCGCGAACATAATTGTTGTGGACCCCCGTGACGACCAGCTCGAACGCGCCCGCGGCATGGGCGCGGACATCACCATCAACCCCACCGAGACGCAACCCGTCGAGGCGATTCTGGAAGCGACGGGAGGGCTGGGCGTGGACGTGGCCGCCGAGTTCGTCGGGCTCCAGCAGACTATCTCGCAGTGCGTCGAGTCGGTGGTGATGGGCGGCAGGGTCGTGGTCGTGGGCCTCGGACCGGACCCCATAAACACCGTGCCTCCGACGGTTTTCGTTCGGAAGCAGATCGCCCTTCTCGGCTCCTACGGTTTCACGAAGCGCGGAATCGAGCAACTCGTCCAACTCTCCGCCACCGGCAAGCTGGACCTCGAAAAGTCCATCACCCACACATTCCCGCTCGAAGAGGTGAACACGGCCCTGAAGTACCTTCACGAGAAGATAGAGAACCCGATCCGTGTTGCGGTGACTTTGGATTGACGGCTTAGGATCTGTTTACAGCGCTCCGCCAGAATACGATAATGAGATCTATTCGTTAGAAACTATACATACAAGGTAGAGGTAGGGTGAGTACATGATACGAGTGTCCTGGAGTCTTTCGTTCGGAATTTTCCGGTCGCGGCTCTTCTGGTTGGTGACTTCTTCGTTGATCGCCGTACTCGTGAGCACGCTCGCGTTCGCCGGGAAGTCGGGCGCCGAGACGACCGTGCCGCGCTTCCTTATCAGGGAGGGGACTCCGCCTCCTGGCGCCAACATACCCTGCAAGCCGACTAAAGAGCATCCATCCCCGGTGGTCCTCGTGCATGGGACGTTCGAGACGATGGATCAGAACTGGTCCATTCTCTCTCCAAGGCTCAAGCAGAAAGGGTACTGTGTGTTCGCGCTCAACTACGGCAACCGCGGGCTCGGGCCGATCCAGGACTCCGCGAAGGAACTCAGGACCTTCGTGAACAACGTGCTGGCGTACACGGGGCCGGGAAGGTCTCGCTCGTCGGCCACAGCCAGGGCGGCATGATGCCACGGTACTGGATCAAGAACCTCGGTGGCAAGGACAAGGTGCAGGATATGATCGGTCTGGCCCCCTCCAACTACGGGACAGAACTCAAGCAAGCCGACTTCAAGAAGGCCCTCGGCATCTCCAGCCCGTGTCCCGCGTGCGAGCAGCAGCGGGCCGGCTCCACGTTCCTCGAAAACCTCAACAGCGGCGATGACACGCCGGGACGCGGCTCCTTCACCCAGATTGCCACGGACGACGATGAGATCATCATCCCCTACACCCGATGCTTCCTCAAAGGCACAACGCGTACCGAGAACATAACGCTCCAGGACTACAACAAGGGTCTCGTCGTCACACACCAGAACATCTACGACGACCCGTTTGCCCAGAAGCTCGTCTTCGACGCCCTCGCTCACCCCGGACCTGCCGACCCGGAGCGCCTTTGGCAATTAGTATCCGAAGCTGAAAGGTCGAGTCTGCCCGGTATGGTCATGGACGGCGCAACGGACGGCAGGCCGGGCAGTTAGATACCGTATACTCACGAGTGGAAGTAATGCCGCCGTGGAGACAAGGAAGTGAAGGGATGACCACTACGCAGACCGAGGCCAAAAAGACCCGCCCGGAACGACCCGCCGCGAACGACCTGCTCGGCCTTGACGCCCTGCTCTCGGAGGAGGAACTAAAGGTACGGGACGATGTCCGGGCCTTCGTCGAAGCGAGGATCAAGCCAAATGTAAAGGATTGGTGGGAGAAGGCGATATTCCCCAGAGAGATCGTGCCGGAGATGGGCGCGCTCGGGCTTCTCGGGATGCACCTGGAGGGCTACGGATGCGCCGGAAAGAGCGCCGTGGAATACGGGCTCGCGTGCATGGAGCTCGAAGCTGGAGATTCTGGCCTCAGGACTTTCGTCTCGGTGCAGGGGTCGCTCGCGATGTCGGCGATCTACAAGTTCGGCTCCGGGGAGCAGAAGAAGGAATGGCTGCCGAGAATGGCGAAAGGCGAGGCTATAGGATGCTTCGGCCTGACCGAGCCAAGCGCGGGCAGCGATCCGGCAAGCATGAAGACGTTCGCGCGCAGGGACGGGTCTGACTGGGTCCTCAACGGGAGCAAGCGGTGGATCGGGATGGGCACCATAGCGGACGCGGCCGTGATCTGGGCCGGAACCGACGACGGTATCCGCGGTTTCCTCGTGCCCACCGATACGCCCGGCTTCCAGGCCAGAAATATAGAGCATAAGCTCTCCATGCGCTCGTCCATCCAGTGCGACCTGACCTTCGAGGACGTCCGGCTCCCCGAGAACGCCATGCTCCCGGAGGCTAAAGGGTTGCGTGGGCCATTCGCCTGTTTGAACGAGGCCCGTTACGGCATCATATGGGGGGCGATGGGCGCGGCGAGAGACTGCTACGAGTGCGCCCTGGAGTACGCGAAGCAGCGCGAGCAGTTCGGCAAGCCAATAGCGGGCTTTCAGCTTACGCAGCAGAAGCTCGTCAATATGATGCTGGAGATACAGAAAGGTACGATGGTCGCGTTGCACATCGGGCGGATGAAAGACGAAGGTACTCTGCGTCCCGAGCAGATCTCCTTCGGCAAGCTCAACAACGTGCGCGAAGCGATAAAGATAGCCAGAGAGTCGCGAACCATCCTCGGCGGAAACGGGGTAACGCTCGATTACCCGCTAATGCGCCACGCCAACAACCTGGAGAGCGTCCTGACTTACGAGGGGACGAGCGAAGTACACACCCTCGTGCTCGGCCAGACGATAACCGGCATCCCGGCCTTCCGCTAACCGGCAGGTCCAGAGGAACAGTTAGAGAGGAGAAATATGAAAGACGTATTCGTTATCGACGGAGCCCGGACGGCCTTCGGTGCTTTCGGAGGCGGCCTGAAGGATGTATCCTCCCACCAGATGGGCGTCGCGTCGGCGAAGGGCGCGATGGAGCGCTCGGGCATAGACCCGTCGAAGGTGGACAACGTGGTGATGGGCAACGTCATACAGACCCACGAGGGCGCCCCTTACCTGGCCCGCCACGTCGCCCTCGACGCCGGCGTCCCGATAGAAACCCCGGCCTTCACCCTGAACCGGCTCTGCGGATCTGGGCTTCAGGCGGTAGTCTCGGCGACCCAGTCAATCAAGCTGGACGAGTCGGAGATCGGTCTGGCGGGCGGTTCCGAGAGCATGAGCCAGGCTCCCTACGTCTCGCGCAAGGCGAGGTGGGGCCTGCGGATGGGGCCGGACACGCTCGTGGACACCCTGAGCGAGGCGCTAGCCGACAACCGCGCCGGCTGCGGCATGGGTGTGACGGCGGAGAACCTGGCGGAGAAGTACGGCATATCGCGCGAGGATCAGGACGCCTTCGCCGCTAGGAGCCATCAGGAGGCGACCCGCGCCACCCAGAGCGGGCGTCTCGAAGATGAGATGGTGACCGTCACCGTCGAGACCCGCAAGGGACCGGTCGAGATAAACAAGGACGAGCACATCCGCGAGGGCGCGACACAGGAGGGTCTCTCCAACCTCAAACCCGTGTTCAAGAAGGACGGCACGGTCACGCCTGGAAACTCAAGCGGCATCAACGACGGCGCGGCCATGCTAGTCGTCGCTTCCGAGGAGGCCGTCAACGAAGAGGGCATGAAGCCTATGGGCCGCATCGTGAGCTGGGCTGTGGCGGGCGTCGAGCCGACCATAATGGGGATAGGTCCGGTGCCTGCCTCGCGGCTCGCGCTCAAGCGGGCCGGACTGACGGTGGACGATATTGACCTGATCGAACTGAACGAAGCCTTCGCCGCCCAGTACCTGGCCTGTGAGGAGGAGCTTGGCCTCGACCGAGAGAAGGTCAATGTAAACGGCGGCGCGGTCGCTTTCGGCCATCCGGTGGGGGCGAGCGGGGCGCGCATCCTGCTCTCGCTCCTGTACGAACTGCGGCGGCGGGAGAAGAAGTACGGTCTGGCGACGCTCTGCATCGGCGGCGGCCAGGGCATAGCGATGGTGGTGGAGTCGGTCTGATCTTTTGCCGGTGAATCGGGTATAAATTCACGGGAGCATACTGAGCGACATCAGGGAGAACGCCATGAAGATACCCGGTATCAAGTTTCTTAGGAGGGCCGAGCAGACTGGCAACGAGGTCGAGGTACCGCTCACCGAAGGCCGCCTCGGGACCGTCGAGCTTTTGAAGAGGACGTTCAAGGAGGCGGGGGAGGACCACCTCGCGGCCTTCGCCGGGAACCTCACCTACAAGGGACTCTTCGCGCTCTTCCCGTTCTTCGTGTTCCTGCTCTCGCTGCTCGGGCTCTTCGGGTCCTCGAACCTGCTGCCGAGCCTGCTCGACTCCGCCTCCGGCGTGCTGCCCGGAGGCGCGACGACCTTCCTCAAAGACCAGCTACTTGGCATCGCGGACAACAAGGCCAAGGATACTTTCACAATCGGGGCGATCATCTCGATACTGTTCGCCCTATGGGGTGTCTCGGGGGCGTTCCGCTCCGTCATGGAGGCGATGAACGTGATGTACGAGGTGGACGAGGCGCGGCCGTTCTGGAAGGTGTACGGTATCTCCATCTTCCTATCTATCGGTGTAGCCGTGCTGCTCATCTCCGCACTGGTGCTCGTCGTGTTCGGCCCGCAGTTGGCGAACCTCGTCGCCGGGATAGTGGGCTTCGGGCAGGTCTTCCAGACACTTTGGGTCGTGGTCCAGTGGCCGATACTCTTGTGCGTCGTGCTGTTCGCGTTCGCCCTGATCTACTACTTCGCTCCCGACGCGGACCAGCGCTTCCGCTACGTCAGCCCCGGCTCCATCATCGCCGTGATCCTTTGGCTCCTCTTCTCCCTCGCCTTCTCGCTCTACGTCAACAACATGGGCGGCCAGTCCTACAGCGCGAGCTACGGCGCTCTAGCGGGCGTCGCGATCCTGATGCTCTACATCTACTACACGTCGTACATCCTTCTGCTCGGCGCGGAGATGAACCAGGTCATCGAGGAGCACGCCCCGCGGGGCAAGAACAAGGGCGAGAAGTCCCTTAACGAGGATAACGCCGGAGGAGAGCCGGAGGCTTAGGTCCGGTCGGAGCGTTCCAGCGCGGGGTCTTCCCGGCTCGGCAGCGAGTAGAACAAGGCGTTGTTGCGGCTCTCGACCATGACGTGGCCCGCGCTCGCCAGCTCCGAGAGCATCGCGTCGGCCTCGCGTATGGTGAGCGAAGTCTCCATCGCCGCCTCGGCGGGGGTGATGCTGCCGCCGTTGTCCCGAATGGCCGAGAGAAGCTCTTTCTCCCTGTTGGCGGGTTTGGGGAGAGCGTTTCTCTGCTGCAGTATCTTGGGCACGCCCCAGCCGAGACAAGCCCCGGCCCCGATAACGAAGCCTATTCCCGCCGCGGGTGTCCCCGCCGTGATAATGACGAGCACGGCGGCGACCAGCAGGGCCACGCCCACCGCCGTGGTCGTGTACGCCGCCATAGAGTTGTCCTTCTCCTTGTTCTCTTTCTTTGGGCGGTCCAACTCGCTCATCGCGCCTCCCATCTTCCCGAGTACGGAGTGTAGTTCTTAAAGGTACATTGTGCCTGACACCATTCTAGACCTTGCCTGTCACGGTGCAAGCGTCCCGAAATATCCATCTCTACCAACTTGGCTGGTATCATGCGGGTCTTCGAGAGCTACACGGGCACGTTAATTGGAGGGTTTGTGGAGAGGGATCACGCTGACGGCACGCCGCTAGGGAGCGACAACCTCGCGGGGAAGGCCGCGAGCGGCCGGATCCGCAACCACGCCGCCTTTATCTGGTCCGTCGCGGACCTCCTGCGGGGCGACTACAAGCGGAGCGAGTACGGGCGCGTGGTCCTGCCGCTCACCGTCCTGCGCCGCCTCGACGGCGTTCTCGCCCCGACCAAAGAGCGGGTTTTGAAGAGGGCCGAGGCTTTGCCGGGCAGGCTCGACCCGATCCTCAACAGCATTACCGGCGTGCAGTTCAACAACACCTCCGAGTTGGACCTGCGGAAGGTGCTCGACGACCCCTCGAACGCCGCCGACCAGTTGCGGGCTTACGTCGCCGGGTTCTCGGAGAACGTGCGCGACGTTTTCGATAAGTTCGACCTGGAGACCCAGATCACCCGCCTCGACTCCGCGAACCTTCTCTACCTGGTGCTGGGCAAGTTCGTGGACATAGACCTCGGCCCACAGAACGTCTCCAACACCGAGATGGGCTACCTCTACGAGGAACTGGTCCGCAAGTTCTCCGAACTCTCCAACGAGACCGCCGGGGAGCACTTCACGCCGCGCGAGGTGGTCGAGCTGATGGTGAACCTGCTGTTCATCGAGGACGACGACCTTCTATCGAAACCCGGCACCGTCAAGACCATGCTCGACCCGGCCTGCGGCACCGGCGGGATGCTCTCCGTCTCCGAACAGTACCTGGACTCCCGCAACCCCGACGCGCACCTCGAAGTCTACGGACAGGAGCTGAACGCCGAGACCTACGCGGTCTGCCGTTCGGACATGTTGCTAAAAGACCCGGAGAACGTCGCGCACATCGTTCATGGGAACTCGTTCTCGCAAGATGGGCATGGCCGGAGCTTCGACTACCTGCTCGCCAACCCGCCGTTCGGGGTGGAGTGG
The DNA here is from genome assembly GCA_038198445.1 of Rubrobacterales bacterium. GTDB lineage: Bacteria > Actinomycetota > Rubrobacteria > Rubrobacterales > Rubrobacteraceae > JACDDK01. The sequence continues at coordinate 273 of JBBPZZ010000186.1, read as the reverse complement.
AAGAAGATCAAGGCCGAGGTCGAGGACGAGCACAAAAGGCTCGGGTTCGCCGGGCGGTTCGGTGCGGGGCTGCCGCGCATCAACGATGGCAGCTTCCTGTTCCTCCAACACATGATCTCCAAGATGAAGCCCGTGGAGGAGGGCGGCTCGCGGGTCGCCATCGTCTTCAACGGCCCGCCGCTCTTCACGGGTGCGGCAGGATCCGGAGAGTCGGAGATACGGCGTTGGATCCTCGAAAACGACTGGCTGGAAGCCGTCGTCGCCCTCCCCGAT
>JBBPZZ010000185.1:0-5797 GCA_038198445.1 Rubrobacterales bacterium | reverse complement strand
AGCCTCGACCGCGGGAGATAAGAGCATGGATGTAGTGCATGGACTTGGGGAGAGCGGCTCCGGCGTCGGTCTTCCGGGCGTGGACAACCTCATGTTGCACTTTACGCCCTACGCCGAAGACTGGGCAAAGCTGCCGGTCATGGTCTCGGGAGATGGTTGCTACGTCACCGATGACAAAGGCCAACGCTACATAGATGGTATCGGCGGACTGTTTACGACGCAAGTCGGACACGGCCGGGGTGAGATCGCCGAAGTTGCGGCGAAGCAGATGAAACAGCTCGGGTTCTTCCCAAACTGGGGCTTCCAGCACCCACGTTCGCTGGAGCTGGCCGCTAAGATCGCGGAGATAGCGCCGGGGGATCTAAACTCAGCCTTCTTTGTCTCCTCGGGCTCCGAAGCGGTCGAGTCGGCCATAAAGCTCGCGCGCCAGTACCATCGGGCCAACGGAGAGGCTGAACGCTACAAGTTCATCACGCGCAAGGTCGCCTACCACGGCACCACGATGGGCGCGCTCTCGGCCACGGGCATCCCCTTTTTCAAGGCGCCGTTCGAGCCGCTATTGGGTGGATTCATGCACGTACCCAACACCCATCAGGACCCGGACGGCGCGGCCGATGCCATAGAGGAGGCGATAGAGTTTGCCTCGCCGGAGACGGTGGCGGCGGTCATTCTTGAGCCTGTGCAGAACGGAGGCGGATGTCTGGTGCCGCCGGAAGGCTACTGGCGGCGGGTGCGGGAGATCTGTGACAGGTACGGCGTGTTGTTGATCTCGGACGCCGTGATCTGCGCTTTCGGCCGGCTCGGAGAGTGGTTCGGCATCGAGCGTTTCGACGTGGTCCCGGACATGACGACCTTCGCCAAAGGCGTCACCAGCGGTTACTGTCCGATGGGCGGCGTCGTCATGAACGAGCGCATGCGGGGTACGCTCCGGGAGAACGCACCCATGTTCATGCACGGCTCGACCTTTGGAGGGCATCCCGTGGCTTCGGCCGTCGCGCTGGAAAACATAGCGATCATCGAGCGGGAGAAGCTGCTGGAGAACGTGCGCGAGTTGGAAGGACACTTCGGCGATGAACTGAAGCGGATGGCGGAGGAACATCCCATAGTCAAGGAAGTCCGTGGTATGGGCTTCTTCTGGGGGGTCGAGATCAAAGCCAGGTGGAAAGACGGCACCCCGATCAGCGGCGAAGACTACCAACGGTACTTCAAGGGCCTGCTCTCCCGCCGTCTGACCGAGCTTGGCCTGATCTGCCGCGTGGACGACAAGGAAGACCTTGTACTCCAGTACTCTCCGGCACTCGTCGCCGACCGGGAGGTCCTGAGCAGGATAGCCGAGATCACCGACAAAGCCCTGACCGACCTCGAAGGGGAGATCGCCCACCACGGCTAACGAGCAGATCGAGACGAATAGGAGAATTCGAGTGCTGAAGACGAAGACAGGATACGAACTGTTCGTTGGCGGTGAGTGGCGTCCGTCCTCTTCGAGGAAGACCTTCGACGTGACGAACCCGGCGACGGGCGAAACCGTCGCGGTCGTTCCAGACGGGAATCGGGAGGACGCGCGGATGGCCGTCGAGGCCGCGTGCGCCGTTCAGCCGGCGTGGGGCAAGACGTCCGCCGAGGAGCGGTCCACGATTCTGACACGCTCCGCCAGCCTCATGCGGGAGCGGGTAGAGTCTCTGGGGCGGGTATTGACGCTGGAGGAGGGCAAGCCGCTCACCGAGTCGCGGGGCGAGGTGTACTATTCTGCTTCCCTCCTCGACCGATTCGCGGAGGAGGCCCGGCGAATCTCCGGCGAGACACTCTGGTCCGGTTCCACGGACAAACGGATCTTCATCATCAAGCGCCCCATCGGCGTCACGGCGGCCATCACGCCGTGGAACTTCCCGATCTCGATGATCGCGCTGAAAGTCGGGGCGGCTCTCGCGGCGGGCTGCACGATGGTCGTGAAACCCTCCGAACTCGCCCCGCTCTCTGCTTTGGAACTAGCCGCCATCTTCGAGGAAGCGGGACTGCCGAAGGGCGCCCTCTCCGTGATGACCGGAGACAACCCCGCGGACATCTCGGCGGCCTTCATGGAAGATCCCCGCGTCCGCAAGCTCTCCTTCACCGGTTCGACGGAGGTAGGAAAGACGCTGATGCGGGAGGCCGCCGGAACCGTCAAGCAGCTCTCTCTAGAGCTCGGCGGCCACGCGCCGTTCATCGTGTTCGAGGACGCGGACATCGAGGCGGCGGTGGACGGTGCGGTCGCCTCCAAAATGCGTAACGCGGGCCAGACTTGCGTGGCGGCCAACCGTATCTTCGTCCAGCGAAGTGTAGAGGAGGAGTTCGCCCGGCGCCTAATCGAACGGCTGCGGACCATGAAAGTCGGCAACGGGCTTGAGGAGGGCGCGGAGGTTGGTCCGCTCATCGAGCCGGCGGCGCTCTCGAAGGTCGAGCGCCACCTCGAGGACGCCACGGAGAGAGGCGCCGTGGTGGCGCTCGGGGGGAAACGAATCGAAGGTACGGGGAACTTTTACGAGCCGACGGCGCTGCTCGGCGCGGACGACTCGATGCTGCTCGCCCGTGAGGAGACCTTCGGCCCGGTCGCCGCCATCTTCGGTTTCGATACCGAGGAAGAAGTTATCGAACGCGCTAACAGCCTGGACTACGGTCTCGCCGCCTACTACTTCACGCGGGACTCAGGAAGGATCTGGCGCCTGGCCGAGGAGTTGGAGTGTGGCATCCTCGGGGCGAACGACGGGATGCCCTCGACGGATCAGACACCCTCGGGTGGCCTCAAGGAGTCAGGCTTCGGGCGCGAAGGCGGACGCTATGGGGTCGAGGAATACCTCGACCTCAAGTGCGTCTCCCTGGGTGGCGTCTGACGCTTACTGGAACGGCAACTTATCGTAGAGGACGAAGTTCTCGTAGTCCGGGTAGAACTTGCTGGTGGTTACGGGATTGCGGGAGAAGCTGGCTAGAGGCTGCCTTCCCTCCGCGCCCTTGCCGGGCTCCTGCAGCGTAATCTCGACCGAGTCCTGATCGAACTCGATAACGTTGTAGGACGGCGGCATCACGCCCCGCACTCTCATCGTCGAGACGGTGCCGGAGTGGACGATCCTCACGCCGGAGATGCTCCAGACGTAGGGTACGTGCCGGTGACCGGAGAGGACCATGTCGATCTTCAACTCTCGCAGTATAGCCATTACGTCGCCCGCGTCGCGCAGGTTGTTCACGTCGCGTCCCGTGCCGGGGACGGCGAGGATGTGATGGTGAATCATGAGTATCCTCGGTCCCCGGTCCCAGCCCCGGAACTCCGAGTCCAGCCAGGCGTAGTGCTCGCGTCCGACCTCTCCCTCGTCGAGATCCGGCTTCGAAGAGTCCAGCGAGACGACCTTCGCAACGCCCTCCGGGACCGGAATCTCCGCCGATCGCTCCCGGATGCCGAAGAACTCCTCGAAATGCCGGTAGCCGACGTTCTTGGCGTCGTGGTTGCCCATCGCGTAGACAACGTTGGGGCATTCCAGACGGTCCAGGTAGTCTTTTGCTCCCTCGAACTCCCAGCGGTAGCCTTCCATCGTCAAGTCACCCACCACGGCTACGAGATCCGGCTCCAGCGCATTTGTCTCTTGTATCGTAGCCTCCAGGAGGTCCGGACGAAACAACCCGGAGCCCACATGCACATCCGAAAACTGAACTATCTTCATCTCCCGACTCCTGTATCCTCAAGGCTTTGATCCACGATCGTTCTAGTTGGTCCTGCGGTTCGCCGCGTCCAACGTCTCCCATGCCCTCTTCAACTGAAGCTCGACGGAGCCCGGCGCTGTCGAGCCGGAAGACTTCTTGTTGGAGATGCTCCCCTCCGGCGTCAACAAACCCTCGGGTAACTCGCCGATCGCTGGGTGCGCCGCGGCGAGCTCTTCTCCGGGTATCTCTTCGAGGGCGACGCCTAGCTCCTCGCATCGCCGTACCAGCCTCCCCACCGCCCGGTGCGCCTCCCGGAACGGGACGCCGCGCGCCGCCAGGAAGTCCGCAAGCTCCGTCGCCAGCGCGAACCCTCCGGCCCCATCTGACATCCTCTCCCCGTGAAACCGTGACGTCCTTAGCATCTCCGGCAGCACGGCGAGTATGGCGAGCACGGAGTCCACGGCGTCGAAGAGCGGCTCCTTGTCCTCCTGCAAGTCCTTCGAGTACCCGAGCGGCAGACCCTTTAGAGTTACGAGCAGAGCGTTCAAATCTCCGATGAGCCGCCCGGACTTACCACGCATCAGCTCGTAGGCGTCCGGATTCTTCTTCTGCGGCATGATGGAGGAGCCGGAGGAGTAGGCGTCGTCGAGTGTGGCGAAGCCGAACTCCGCGCTCGTCCACAGGACCCACTCCTCTCCGAGCCGGCTCAGATGCACTCCGAGCACGGCGCAGGCGTAGAGAAGGTCCAGGGCGAAGTCCCTCTCCGAAACCGCATCGAGAGAGTTCGAGAACAGCTCCATCCCGAGCTCCGCCGCCGTAACCGATGGGTCCACCGGATGCGGTGTTCCACCCAAAGCCGCCGCCCCGAGGGGCGAGACGTTCGCGGCCTCGCGCGCGGCATCGAGACGGCGGAGATCCCGCTTCAGAGCCTCGAAGTGGGCGAGCAGGTGGTGGGAGAGCAGGATCGGCTGCGCGCGCTGCAGATGCGTGTAGCCGGGCAATATGAGGTCCCGATTCGCCTCCGCGACCTCCACGAACGCCCGCATCGCAGCGAGCACGCCGGCGGTGATCCGTTCGGCGGCCTCCCGGACGAACAGGTGCATGTCCAGCGCGACTTGATCGTTGCGGCTGCGTCCCGTGTGCAGCTTGAGCGCCACGTCCCCGGAAACGTCCCTGAGCCGCCGCTCGACCGCCGTGTGAACGTCCTCATCCGCAAGTGTCCACGAAAAATTTCCGGCTTCGACTTCCTTCAGCACCGCTTCGAGCCCGCGCACCAACTCTTCGGACTCTTCCTCGGTAACGATCCCCTGCCTCCCGAGCATCCGGGCGTGGGCGATGGAGCCCCTAATATCGTAAGGCGCAAGCCGTGCGTCGAACGGGATGGAGGCGTTCAGGCACTCGAAGGCTTCGGCCGGTGAAGAACCAAACCGCCCGCCCCAAAGGGGACTGTTTCCGTGTTCGCTCATGGACATGCAGTTTAGCGGAAAGGCAGAGGAGCTTTGGCAAGCTCATTTCAATGCCTCCTAGATCAGCGAGAACTATGCGGGAGCGGACGCGGGATGTGAGCGCCGGTCCCGACGATACTTGTGTATGGCGTTCTTGAGCGTGGAGAGGCCGAGGGTGGCGTTGCGGGTGCGGCTTCCTATGACATCCCGCCCCAACTCATCCATGAACTCCTCGTAGTCAAGGTCCAGAACGGCTTGCATATCCAGATCCTCCTCCCTCACCCTCTCCATCACGATGGAGGTCGCACCCATGCTGATGGTGTCTCCCTGTCCGGTCCAGGAAGCGTTCCGTATCCCGCCGTTGCTATCACCCTTGAGATAGACGACGACCGAGCCGCCGCACTCCGGGCTTCCACCGGGCATCGCCACGTCAGCGTCTTCAAGGACCCCCTTGTGATGGGGGTCCTTGAAGTGTTCTACCAGCACCGCTATTCGGCTTTTCCTGTCCAACAGGGCGCCGCTACCGCTCTATCGGGACGCGCACGGCGTTGCCCCACTCGGTCCAGGAACCGTCGTAGTTGCGTACGTTGCCGTAGCCGAGGAGGTAGTTCAGCACGAACCACGTGTGGCTGGAGCGCTCACCGATGCGGCAGTAGGCGATTACGTCGTCGCCCTCGCTCAGT
>JBBPZZ010000184.1:0-15348 GCA_038198445.1 Rubrobacterales bacterium | reverse complement strand
GACAACTCCTTAACCGCCTGGGCAGCCGAGTCACCCTGATGCAGCGTGGGCCAAGACTACTGCGGGATCAAGAGCCAGAGGTCTCCGAGGCGATGATGGAGGCGCTAGGGCGCGAAGGCATTGAGGTCCTCACCGGCGTCAGGATAGAACGCGCCGAGAAGACGGAGAGCGGCAAGCGCCTGCATGTGACTGTTGACGGTAAGGAGCGGGTGCTCGAAGGCGAGGAGATCCTCGTTGCAGCCGGCCGGCAACCTAACGTCGAAGAACTCAGCTTGGACTTGGCCGGGATAAAGTTGGATAAGCGGTGCGCGGTGCGAGTGGACGAGCAACTACAAACCGCCAACCCGAGGGTGTGGGCCGCAGGAGACGTTACGCTTGGCCCCCAGTACGTCTACGTCGCCGCCCACGAGGGAGCACTCGCCGTGGACAACGCGCTCTCCGGCGCGGGCAGGGAACTCGACTTCAGCGCGCTCCCCGGCGTGATCTTCTCCGATCCGCAGGCCGCGAGCGTGGGCCTCACCGAGCAGAAGTCGCGGGAGAAGGGTTTCGACGTCGAGACCTCCGTTCTCCCTCTGAAGGCCGTCCCGCGCGCGCTCGTAAACCATGACACCCTGGGAGTCATCAAGCTGGTCGCCGACGCGGGCACGAAGCGGCTCCTCGGGGCGCATATCGTGGCGGAGAACGCTGGAGACGTGATCTACGCCGCAACGCTCGCGGTCAAGTTCGGCCTTACGGTCTCCGACCTCGCGGACAACTTCGCGCCCTACCTGACGATGTCCGAAGGGCTCAAGCTCGCCGCCCAGACCTTTGGCCGTGACGTCTCGAAGCTCTCCTGCTGCGCGGCGTAGAGAGGGAAGGAGAAAACCATGCAAGAGACGACTAAAGAGGCTCCTCCTCTGGCGGAGGCTACCATTGGGCGCGAGAGCCCGGACATGAGGGTTGCGGCCAAGCTCTTCGACGGGTTCGCCGATCCCACGCGGATGTCGATTCTGGCGTTCCTTGCCCGCCACGGTGAGACCAAAGTAGGAGAGCTGGTCGAGGCGGTCGGGGCCACGCAGCCGAGGGTTTCGATCCACCTCCAGTGCCTGGCGTGGTGCGGCTACGTGAAGGTCAGGCGCGAGGGTAGGTTCGCCTACTACTCCATAGCCGACGAGCGGGTGCTCCAGATGCTCAGGCTCGGTGAGGCGCTCCTCGCGGACAACCGCGAGCACGTCGAGGCGTGCGAAGTCACGGGAGAGTGCTAGAGAATGCGCGCAGGAATCTTCGGATCTCTGGGCTCGGCCTTCGCGGCACTCTGCTGCGCCGGTGTGCCGGCGCTACTAGGAGCACTCTCCGCAGCGGGGCTTGGATTTCTGGTCTATGACCTGATTCTCTTCCCCCTGCTCGCACTCTTTCTAGGGCTTGCCCTGTGGGGTCTCGGGAGCGGCGTGGCGCGCCACGGGTTGCGCGGCGTGCTGGTCCTGGGATGGATCGGCGCGGCGCTGATGGTTGCCGGGATCTTCTCGCTCCCGGCCCTGATCTACGCGGGAGCCGCGGCGATGATCGCGGCCTCCATCTGGAACGTCGTTGCCATTCGCCAGACGAAGCAAGGGATCGTGAGATGAAATGGACAGCGAACAAGATCGTGGGCTATGCGCTGGCGGTGACGGCACTCATCTCCTGCCCATGTCATCTGGCCCTGACGCTTCCGCTCGCGCTCACCCTCCTCGGAGGAACCGCGCTCGGCGCGGCGCTTACCGCCCATACCGGACTGCTCGTCGCGCTGGCGACGGCGTATTTCGTCGGAGCTCTGGTTGCGGCGCTCTACCTGCTGAACCGTTCATCCAGAAAAGGCCAACCTCCCGACCGCTCGGCGGAGGACGGAACGTACGCCTACACCCGAAGCCGTCTGGCATGGAGATCGAGATCAGGAGTAGAGAGATGACCAGAACGCTCAAATTAGCTCTGGTGCCGGTGGCGGCGCTGGCAGCGACGCTAACGCTTTCGGCCTGCGACGCCGGAACCGGAGGCAAGCAGGCTGGAACGCCCGCCGCGTCCCAGGAGAACACCACCACGCAGACCACGACCACCGCCGCGACAAAGGAAGCTACGACAAAGGCAAATGCCACAAAGAAGCAGACCAGCGCGACAGCTGGGCAGGCGGGCTCCGGTTTAGGTGGAGAGCAGGCTCCGAACTTCGCCGTGACCACCCTCGACGGTAAGCAGTTCAACCTCAAGGATGAGCGGGGCAAGGTCGTTGCTCTTTACTTCATGGCTGGCTGGTGCGGTTCTTGCATCCCCGAAACCCAGAGCTGGTCTAAGCTCTATCCGGCCTACAAGGACAAAGGCTTAGACCTGCTCGTCATCTCGGTCGACCCCAACGACACGCCGCAGACCATCGAGAAATTCAGACAAGCCGGAAAGATAAGACCGCTACCCTGGGCAATAGACAAGACAGGCGATGTCTCGCGTTCGCTGGATATCCAGGCTCTCGACTCAACCGTCATCATCGACCGGGAGGGCCGGATCGCCTACCACGATAGCGCCCCCACGCCTTACGGAACACTCGAAAGCAAAATAAAGGAGGTCCTGTGAGCGAGATACAGACAATACTCGCCGGCTGGCTCTCGGTCCTGACCGGAGCGCTCCCGGTCGGCCTTGCCTTCGGGGCCGGCATGGTGGCAGCCGTAAACCCATGCGGCTTCGCCATGCTGCCGGCCTACCTCTCCCTGTACCTCGGAGCAGAGGAGAGCGACTTCGGCAAGCGCTCCTCCCTGACGCGCCTGCTCAGGGCGCTCCTCGTGGGCGCTATCGTCTCCTCGGGCTTTGTCCTCCTCTTTGCGGCGGCGGGCCTCGCTATCTCCGCCGGTGGTACCGTGCTTCTCGCAGTCATGCCCGCCCTTGGCATCGTCATCGGAGGTATGCTGGTCCTGATAGGGCTGTGGATGCTTGCCGGACGCACCCTCTACACCGGCGTCTTCGAGCGCCTCGCCGGACACATCGGTGACCCTGGGACTGTAAGCATAAGGGGTTTCTTCCTGTTCGGCCTCGCTTATGGGGCGGCATCCTTGAGCTGCACCCTGCCGGTGTTCCTGGCGATAATAGGAAGTAGCCTGGCAACCGGCGGCGTCCTCGCGGGAGCCGGCCAGTTCGTAAGCTTTGGGCTCGGCATGGCGGCGGTGCTAATGATGGTCACCCTGGCGCTTGCTTTCTTCAAGCAGGGCCTCGTCAAGTGGCTCCGAGCGGCCGTGCCCTACGTGCAGCTCGCCTCTGCGGCCTTGCTCGTGTTGGCGGGCGTCTACATCATCTACTATTGGCTCTCATCGGGCGGCGGAGGCGCGTTGCTCGGATAAGTCCAACCCATAAGCAGGATTCAACGACGATCCTCTACTCGCCGCAGCTACGGTATAGTCCAGGAAAGGCAAACTCGATGCCAGTCGAATTCCTGACCGAATCAGTCGGCTTCCCTGGTCCGAGAGCTTCACGGGGACGCGCTCGCCGAGGAGTACAGAGTTGTGCTCAAGGCCGTAAATGCCGCCGAGAAAGCCCTGAGGTGATCGGCGTTCTCACGGCAACGAGCACTGGGAGTTCGACGAGCGGGGCCTGATGCGCCGCCGCGATGCCTCCATCAACGACTACGAGATAGACGAGTCGGAGCGGCGGATCTTCTAACGGCGGACCGCCGGGCATCTGCTAGACTTCGCTGCGTAACCGAGGGAAAGGACAAGCCGTGATCGACCATCTCGTACTCTTTACCGCCAACGACGATGCTTCGCCCGAGGACATCGAAGACCTCCTCGCGACGCTCCGGGGCCTCAAGGATTCCGTGCCGGGCGTCGTTGACATCTCGGTCGGCGAGGACTTCAGCGGCCGGGGCGGCGGATACACGCACGGCCTCTTCGCCCGCTTCGACAACAGGGACGACCTGCAAGGCTATCTCAAGCATCCCGAGCACGTAGCCGGAGTAGAGAAGCTCGACGCGTTTACGTCCGGCCGTATAGTCGTCGACTACGAAGCCTAGAGTTTACAGGTTGCAGCAGCGGGAACCGGATTACAACAGCATCACACCGGGAGAGCTCAAAACGAGGCTCGATGCCGGGGGGCGTCTGGAGTTGCTGGACGTGCGGGAGCCGTGGGAGTTTCAGGCGGCTAGGATCGAGGGCTCCAGGTTGATCCCGATGGGAGAGCTTGCGGAGCGGATCTCCGAGCTTGACCCGGCGGCGGAGACGGTCGTGATCTGCCACCACGGCTCCCGCAGCGCCTACGTTACGCAGGCTCTCCAGCGGTCGGGGTTCGCCAACGTCATCAACCTGGAAGGCGGACTCGACGCCTACTCGCAGTTGGATGATTCCGTGCCACGCTACTGAGCAACCGCTACTTCGCGCTGACGGCTTCTTCGATCCGGCGATAGAGCGGCGCCGCGAGACCGCTGGGTGTCGCCGAGCGATCGGAGAGCATGGCGGCGGCTTGCGCGGCCTCGGTCTCGCCAGGCATCTCGAACGTCAGCACCACGGGCTCCATGTCTTCCAGACTGAGTTCTTCCTGGACGACCTGCCGGACTTCGGAGGTCTCCCGATTCGTCCGCCGCGCTATCTGATGGCTCATGGTCTCCGGGTCTAGCTCCTGGCACACTCCGATCCCACCGCCCATACGGCGCTCCCACCACCACTCGGCCTCCACGCCGGTGAAGTTCTCCTCCACGAGCATGGTCGCCTTGTCCGCCAGGAATTGGTTCAGGTACTCGGGCATGTGAGTCTTTATACCAGTTTTGTAGGGTGCTCTTACCGCACGAGAGAGGCTCATATACAATTCCGGCAGGGGGAGATGGCTGGGAACGGTGGAGAGGGAACTTATGCTGCTGGTCAAAGACTCAATGACCCGCGAGGTCGTGACGCTCACGCCGGATACGACGGCGGGCGACGCGCTCGCGCTGTGCCGGGAAAAGAAGATCCGTCACCTCCCGGTGCTGGAGGGAGGACGACTCGCCGGGATGGTTTCGGATAGAGACCTGCGTCTGGCGACGCCGGCTCTGGGAGATGCCGCGCGGGCGGAGGCGCTGGCAAAGATCCAGGTCGCGGACGTGATGTCGCGCGAGGTATTCACGGCTCACCCGGAAGACCCCATAGAGCAGGCGGCGAACGAGATGAGGGAGAGAAGGATCGGCTGTCTGGCCGTCGTTGAGCACGATGAGTTGGTCGGCATCGTCACCTCTTCGGACGTCATGGAGGCGCTGACGTATCTGGTGGGCGCGCACGAGCCGGGGAGCCGCATGGAGGTGTCCGTCCCCGACCGGCCCGGCACCCTCGCCGGGGCCGCGGGTGTCTTCGGGATGTGCGGCATCAACATAGTGAGCGTCGTGATGGGAGCGCGTACAGAGCCAGCGGAAGGCGCTCCCTCGGAGCGTCTCGTCGTGTTCCGGGTGGACACCATAGACACCAGCGAGGCCGCCACGCAACTGGAGAATGCCGGTTACACCGTGCTCTGGCCGCCCCGGCGACCGGCGTGAGGGAGCGGACGCTCTGACCGGCAAGGCGGCAATCGTCCACGACCGGGATCTGGAGAGCTACGGCTTCGGGAACGACCACCCGTTCAACCCGTTGAGGATCCGGCTGACCCTTGAGCTATGCGAGGCCGCCGGGCTGCTGGACGGCTACGATTTCGTCGGATCCGAGCCCGCGAGCGACGAAGACCTGATGACCGTCCACAGCCTGACCTACATCCGGCAGGTCCAGAAGGCCGGGCTCGGACAGGCTCCTCTTTCAGAGCTAATACAGTACGGTATCGGGACATCGGACAACCCGGTAGTCCCGAACGTCCACGAGGCCGGGGCGCACGTAGTCGGGGCGGTGCTCAAGGCGGCGCGGCTCGTGATGGGTGGTGAGGCCGACCACGCCATGTGTATCTCCGGGGGCCTGCACCACGCGATGCGTTCCCAGGCGAGCGGGTTCTGCTTCTACAACGACGCGGGTGTCGCAATCGCCCGGCTCAAGGAGGAGCACCCCGGCATCCGCATAGCCTACATCGACACCGACGCCCACCACGGCGACGGGGTGCAGTGGATGTTCTACGACGACCCGGAGGTACTGACTGTCTCCATGCACGAGTCGGGGCGCTACCTCTTTCCGGGGACCGGCGGCGTCGAGGAGCGGGGGCGCGACGGAGGCACGGGATACTCGGTCAACGTGCCGCTGGAGCCGTTCACGGACGATGAGTCCTGGATCTCCTGCTTCGAGGCCGTGGTCCCGGAGGTATTGCGAGCCTTCGAGCCAGACCTGATCCTGTCCCAAAACGGCTGCGACGGACACAAGCTGGACCCTCTAACGCACCTCGGCGCGACGACACGACTCTACGAACACGTCCCGCGCCGCGTCCACGAACTGGCCCACGAGCTATGCGATGGACGCTGGGTCGCCACCGGCGGCGGAGGCTACGACATCTGGCGCGTCGTGCCGCGAGCCTGGACCACGCTCTGGGCCGACGTGTCCCACCAGGAACTGCCCGAGAAGGTGCCGGAGTCGTGGCTCTCTGAGCGTGGCGCGCAGAGTCCCGTCACCCTTCCGAAGCTCATGCGCGACGACCCGCTAGAGTATCCTCCGATAGAGCGAGCCGGAGAGATAGCGGATCGCAACCGGCGCACCGTGGAGCAAGTGCTCGAAAAAGTGATACCTCTCATAAACCAGGGTCGCGAGAGGTTGCGCTGAGGCTTCAGGACAGCTATCTTGCATGGGTTGACCAAGGATACCGAGCGGGGGCGAAGATGCCTGCGGAGCTAACAGTTCGAGATGCATTCACCAGTAATATGGTCGTCTTCGCCACCGAGACGACCCCACGCGAGAAGACCAAGCAGCGCCAGAGTACGGAGCCTCCCTACAAGGTCATCCTCCACAACGACGACTTTACGCCGATGGAGCACGTAATAGAGGTGCTCCGCAAAGTCATACCGCGGATGAGCGTACAGAACGCCGTCTCGATCATGCTCGAAGCCCACACGCACGGCAAGGCCCTCGTCATCAAGTGCCACAAAGAGCTGGCCGAACTCTACCAGGAAGGCCTCAACAACGAAGGCCTCATCGCCACCATAGAGCCGGATTAAGGAATAGTGGAAACATGAGCCTCAAAGCTAAGTGGTTCATCCAAAATCACTATCTGGCTATTATTTTATGCATCTTAATATTGACAGTGGTTCTCACGGCTGTTTTTTATGCGGTAGGTGCCGATTGGAAGTTCTTGCTCGCCGTTATCGGCGGATTACTTTCTTTCGTTTACTTTATCCAAAACCAACAACTGGAAGAAGCAAGGCTGCTCAAAGAACTAATTTCCGACTTTAACGAAAGGTACGACAGTTTAAACGGGGAACTGAATGCCATCGTTAGACTGGAAGACAAAGGAGAGGAACCAGGAGCGACAGAAAAGGATGCACTCTACGATTACTTTAATCTTTGTAGCGAGGAATATTTGTTCTACAGGAGAGGATACATCTACCAAGAGGTCTGGAAAGCTTGGGTTGCAGGCATGAAAACCTTTTTCAGTGATCAAAGAATTTGGAACCTATGGGAGAAAGAACGAAAAAACAGATCTTACTATGGCTTAGAGAAGTTTGCGGAGCTGAAAGAGCAGACTAGAGCAACTTGCACAATGGATGATGGCCGTGCGATGCTACCTGGATGAACGCTTACTCGCTTGACCTCAGGCTGAAGGTGCTCGACGCCGTAGACCGCGGCATCCAGAGGAGGGAACTGGTGAGGACCTTCGGCGTCTCTATGCCCACCATCGAGAGGTATCTGAGACGCAGGAGGCAAACCGGGGAGGTGGTCCCAAAGCCTTCACCCGGACGAACGCCCTCCATCTGTGCCACCCCTGAGGAGAGGCGCGCCTTATGGAGGCAACTCGAAGAGAACTACGAGGCGACGCTGGAGCGCCACTGCGAGCTGTGGGAGCAACGACGCAAGGTGAAGGTCTCGGTTTCGACCGTGAGCCGGGCCGTGCGCGGGCTGGGTTGGACCTTCAAAAAAAGTCGTTGGTGGCCTCCGAGCGGGACGAAGAAGCGCGGGGTGCTTGGCGAAAGCGCGTGAAGCGTCTTGACCCGAAGAGGCTCGTGTTCGTGGACGAATGCTCGACCAACATCGCTCTCACGAGGCTCTACGCAAGAGCTCCCAATGGGGAGAGAGCCTATGGCAAGGCACCGAGAAACTGGGGCAAGAACGTGACGCTCATCGCCTCGATGAGCTCCGAAGGCGTCGGAGCGGCGATGAGCGTGGAGGGGGCCACGGACGGGACCGCGTTTGAGATCTACGTGAAGCACTTTCTGGCACCTACGCTGAAAGCCGGGCAGATCGTGGTGATGGACAACCTCAAGGTCCACAAGATGAAGAGGGTGAGGGATCTCGTCGAGGGCGCCGGAGCCGAGGTTCTGTTCCTGCCGCCCTACTCGCCGGACTTCTCGCCCATAGAGGAGGCTTTCTCGAAGATAAAGGGCATCCTACGCCATGCCGGAGCCCGCACCCACGAAGCCCTGCTGCACGCGACCGGCCAGGCGCTCGATGCCGTCAGCGCGCGGGACGCCGCAGGGTGGTTCGGACACTGCGACTACGATGTAGCCCATCATTCATTGTGAGAATCGCTCTAAGAAGGCGGATTAACCTTTGAGTCGAGCACTGGAGCTGACTTTATACAATTTACGCATTCTCTCAGCCGCTTACTCGGGGTAGCCTTATCTGACTACACACGAGCTTTCTTGCGCTCCCTATCCACACGATCTTTGGCGTATCTTAACCGCCGATCTGGCTCATGGTGCGGTTGCGCGACTCCTCGGGAAGCGTTAAGCCCGCAGCGGGCTTTATTCCGGCGGTGTGCCAGAGGACTTCGTGGATGGCGGGGATGGGGTCTTCGGAGCGGATGGCGTCCTTTACCGGTACGTCGAGGTCGGTGAGGAGGCACGGGTGGATCTTGCCGTCCGCCGTTAGCCTTAGCCTGGAGCACCTGGCGCAGAATGGCTCCGAGACAGGGGTTATGACGCCGAAGGTGCCGGGCGCGCCATCGAACTTGAACTCGTCGGCGGGGGCGGCCGGATCTTCTTTCTCTATGGGGCGCAAATCGCCCAACTCTTCCTGCGCTCGCTCCAGGATCTCTCGTCCCGAGATGAACAGTGAGCGGAAGCGGGAGCCGTCGGTGTCGCCGTTCAGGGGCATCAACTCGATGAAGCGGACGTGCATCGGGTAGCGGAGGGTCAACTTCGCCATGTCGGAGATCTCATCGTCGTTGACGCCTCGCATGGCGACGGCGTTCAGCTTGACCGGCGAGAGCGGCGTCTCAAGAGCCGCCATGATCGACTCCCACACCTTCTCGAAGTGGTTGCGGCGCGCGATGAACTGGAATTTCTCCGGCTGGAGCGTGTCCAGGGAGATGTTGATCCGGTCCAGACCCGCTTCCACGAGACCTTCGAGGTTGTCCTTGAGTAGGAAACCGTTGGTGGTCATGGTTACGTCCTCGAAGCCCATCTCCTTTAGCTGGCTGATAAACCAGACGACGCCCCGGCGGACTAGTGGTTCGCCGCCGGTTACGCGAACTTTGGTTACGCCGAGCTGGAGGCAGGCTTCGGCGAAGGTGAGCATCTCCTCTAAGGTCAGGATGTGGCTCTTGTCCTGGAACTGGATGTCCTCGGGCATACAGTATTGACAGCGGAAGTTGCAGCGGTCGGTGACGGAGATCCGCAGATAATCCATCTTCCGGTTGAAGCTATCGGTTAGCTGGATCACTGTTCCCTTTCCATTCGAACTGCCTGAGGTACATTGTATCTTCTTTTCAGTATCGGGGAGATGTCGGGTAAGGACTCTACGCGGGAGGATCCGGCTCTGGAGCTTCGATCAAACCGAGTTTTGTGGCGACGAAGCCCGCTGTAGTGGCTTGTAACAAAAGTGTCGTAC
The DNA here is from genome assembly GCA_038198445.1 of Rubrobacterales bacterium. Taxonomy (GTDB): domain Bacteria; phylum Actinomycetota; class Rubrobacteria; order Rubrobacterales; family Rubrobacteraceae; genus JACDDK01. The sequence goes on along the minus strand of JBBPZZ010000184.1, from coordinate 5,446 downwards.
AGACGGCGAACGCGACCAGGGAGACGGCGAGGTCCGCGCCTTCAATGCCACGCGCGAGTAGCAGGCTCGCCACGGCGGCCGGGATAACGCCTGTATAGCGGCACCAGCTAAGGAAGGCGATCTCGTTCCTGGTCCATCGCGCGCGCCGGTCCGGGAGCAGGCAGGCCAAAACGGTTATGGGGCGGGCGACGAAGATAAAGACACCCATCACCACCAAACCGCCGAGGAAATATTTGCCGAGTGAGTCGAACGGGAGGTTCATACCCAGGGTAACGAAGACCAGCAGCGTGGCGATCTCGGAGATCTGCCCGGCGAAGCTGTCGAGAAGCTCCACGTTCTTGTCGTGCTGGATCAGCCTGAACTCCTCCATGTTACCGACGATAAGGCCCATCACGAAGGCGGCCAAGTAGCCGGAGCCGCCAACGAACTGGGCCGAGGAGTATCCCAGGGCGACGACGGCGAAGATCACCACCCCCGGCGCCTCGTCCCATATTCCGGACCTCGATGTTGAAGCGATGGCGAAGGCGACAAGAATACCGGCCACCGCGCCGATCACCACTCCCAGCGCAAGCTCCTCCGCGAACGTTATCGATGGACCCGAGAGTGTGAACTTGCCGGACTGGACCGCGCTGGCGAGGGCCAGCGTCAATACGGTGCCGACTGGGTCGTTGAACCCGGACTCCGCGATAACGGTCTGGGACACCTTGGGGCGCAGGTTGATCCTCTCGAAGAGGGGGATGAGGATGGCGGGGTCCGTGGCGGAGAGGACCGCGCCGATCATCAGGGCCACCGGAAAGGGGACACCGAATATCAAGGCCACGGCCGCCGCGACGATGCCGGTGGTGATAAGGACTCCCGGCAGCACGAGCATACCGAGCCCGACGGCGGTACGGGAGATCACGCGCAGCGAGATGCCGAGACCTCCGTGGAAGAGGATCAAGGCCACCCCAACGTTGAAGAGGAGTTGGGCGCCCACTCCATCCAGAGGACTGGAGACCAGGCCGAGCACGGACGGCCCGATCAAAGCCCCCACGGCAACCAGTACGATCATCTCCGGTATGCGGATGAACATGGCGATTAGCTGCGAGATTAGACCGGCGCCGAGTATGATCCCGAAGTCCCGGAGTATCTGCTCTACCTCCAACTCCTATCCTTTCTCTCCGGCGATTTCCACTAACCGCTCCGCGAGGGTTCTCCATCCCAGATGCTCTACGCTGTTTCGCCGAACGGACTCACTGCACTTCCGTTGTTCTTCTTCCGGGAGCGCCAGGTAATCCATCAGCGCGTGGGCCAGGTTCCCCTCGAACCCGTCCATGTTAACTCGCAGGTCGAAAGGTAAACCTCGTCCCACTATAGCACCCGCTTCTCTAAGACCCGAATGGTCCGCGACGAAGGGGACGACGCCGCTCGCCGCGAACTCGGCCGCCACGAGCCCGAATGTTTCCGGGAAGATGGAAGACACCACCGCTATGTCCGCCGCCGGTAACAGCTTCGCCAACTCCTTATGGTATAGCGGGCCGACAAACCGGATAGAGTCCTCCACGCCGCTTGCTTCGCGCAGCAAGCTCTCCGAGACCTCGAAGTGTTCCATGCGCCTTACGGGGCCGCCCTCAAAGAGCGCGCCGCCCTTTGCGAGTGTCTCCAGGGTTTTGCGGTCGCCAGCGCCGAGGGCTTGAACGAGGGCTTCTAGCGCCTCCCGGAACGTGCCATATCCGACGACGAGGAGCCGGGCGTTGGTCTCGCGGCGGACGCGGGCGAAGGCGGAGATGAGGCTGTGGACGCCCTTGGAATGTATGAGCTTGCCGACGTAGATGACAACCGGGGAACCCCCGGCGAGCAGCGTCTCTAGCCGCTCTCCCGCATCGGCGTCGTGCGAGCGCGCGTCGTAAGACTCCGCGATGGAGCGAAGCTCTCCGGCCAGCTTTGCGGTATCTTCCGGGTGGCTGTCGAAGACTTCTTCGAGCTTTGTCCGTTGCGCTGGGCCGCGGCCAGCGCCGCCGTTCAAGTTTCGCAGGGTGTCAATGTCCAGGGCGGCCGGGTGGAACAGGTCGGTGTCCACGCCGCCTGGGAGGGCGAGGGTTTTCTCTTGCATATCCGGGAAGTCTTCGGCTATGGTGCTTGCGCTGTGAGCAGAGAGCGCCAGGATGCTACGCGCCCCTTCGAGCCCTTGGCGGGTGAAATCCATGTACTTCTTACTCTGCCGGGAGACGTACTGCAGGCAGCTTCCGTGGACGATGCTCGTGTATCGGATGCTGGAGCCTTCGAGGGCGCGGCGTGAGATCAGGGGTCCCGGAACGGAGTGGTTGGTGACTACGGCCTCCGCGCCGGAGCTTTCGAGCACGGCCCGAACCGCCTCGGCGTTGCGCCGAACGTAGCTCTCGAACTCCTCGTCCGTAAGGTCCAGGAAGGTCTTTACCCGCCAGCCGGGGTAGTCGTCGTACACGTAGACCGGTAGCAGGTCTCCTATCTCGGGGTTGTAGACGGCGCAGCGTCCGGGGTAGGGGGTTTCCTGCTCGTCGTGTATGCGGATGCCTTCGGCGCTTGCGGTGGCGTGCTCGTTCACGAACTCGTAGGAGAGCGGGTCTGGTTCCTGGCAGAGCAAGTAGACGTCGTGGCCCTCGCGTACCAGGGCGCGGCAGAGGTTTTGGACGTAGACGTTGCTACCGGAGCCGGAGAACATGTAACCGTGGGTCATCAACAGCTTCACGCTTGGATCACCAACGCGCACGTATCCTGTTCTGGGTCTTTTACGAGCACGGAAACGAAGGTAACACAGAAATGAGTCGCGAGTTCGCGGAGTTCGCCGAAATACGGGAGATGGAGACGCCCATGCGTGGGGAGCGCTTCGCGAGGGTAAATGAAACATCGTGGAAGAGAAGAAATACTATACCGTTGACGAGGCCGCTCCCATACTCCGGCTATCACCCGCGCGCATCCGCCAGATGTTGCGCCCCGGTGAGTTAGCGGGAGAACGAGGTCCGTCCCGCATCGAGGGTGTGCTGGGCTCGTGGAGGATTCCGGAGGATGGTATCAGTGCATTTCAGGAACGTCCCGACGCCGCGGCCACCGTGGCGTTGTCTCCGGGTGAAGGCCTCACGGACAGACTCTCCAGTGCTTCGGAAGCCGAGTCCGGGCCAGAGGCCGCCTCCGACGCCCCCTCGGACGCCTCGGAGCGGCTATCGGAGAGCGTCAGGGAGCTCAGGAAGAGGGCTGAGGGACTGCTAGAGGAGCTTGGGCGTTTGGATAGTCGGCTGGAGTCCGCCGAGATCCAGGAGTCCGCCCTGCGTCAGGGCGTGAGAAGAGAGAAGGAGCGGGCCGACAGGCTGGAGGCGGAACTCGAGGCTGAGACATCCCGCCGGGGCGGAGATGAGCGGAGCGGCTGGCGCCGGCTCTTCGGAGCATAGGCGCCGGATTGTTCGTGGCCGTATAACTGGTCCCAAGAACTCCACGGATGGAGAGCAGTCGTCGGATCAGGCGCACACTCGAATACCCGGAATGAAACGTCAGGTGGCAGGCATCAGCCGGGACCGTAGGTGATGAAGCATTACTTGGAGCCTATGGTCCCTACCACATCACGGTTCGCCTGGACGTAAACACGGGGAGCCGGTTGGTGTTCCCTCCGCCCGCGTCGGAGATGAGGGAGTGTTCGTGGAGCGGTGGCATGGCGTGGAGGACTTGCGTAACCCGGCACTGGCCGTGGATCGTCTGTGCAGTCGCCGCGGCGACCCGTAGGCAGGCTGAATATCCTTAACCGGTCACGCAGGTAACTGGCATGATGGTGAAGTCCGAAGTAGTCCGTCGCGGGTCAAGCCGGCACTTAGCCTGTAATATGCGTGAGAGTAGCCGTTTATATATGCAAGGAGGATGTCCGTGGCGCGTACGAAGACCATGCCGGTGCCGGAAGTGGGGGAGGATGCGCCCGAATTCAACCTGCCGAGCGCGCAGGGCGGCCAGCTACGGTTGAGTATGCGAACCGCTCGCGGGCCGGTAGTCGTGGCGTTCTACAGACCGTGGAGCGAGGAAGACGTCGCGTACTTCAAGGAGCTTGCGGCGAAGGAAGATGAGATCAACCTCGCCGCTGGTTCGCTCGTCGGCGTCGGCATCACCGAGCCGGACGTAGCCCGCGAGTTCGTCCGCGCTTCGGGCATGAAGTCGTATGTCCTTTACGACTATACGAAGGTTACCGGCCGGCAATGGGGCCTCTTCGAAAAAGACAAGGAGCATGGAGAGTACACCCGTCCGGCGGTCTTCATAGTTAGTCCCGAACACAAGATTGTTCACGCCTGGACGGACGAGAGGCCGCAAGCCGAGGAGGTGCTGGCCAGGGTCAGTGAGATCAGTGGCCTCCCGAAAGCGCCGGAGGAAACGAAGGACGAAGAGAAAGAGGCCGCCGCGAAGGGCGAGGATGAAGCCGCCCCGAGGAAGATGTCCCCGGAAGAACGCGAGCGCATCAAGGCCGAACGCCGCGCGGCCCGCGAGGCTGGGCAATCCGTAAAGACCGCTGGAGCTGACGGCCAAGAGAAAGCGGGAAACGCGGAGGGCGCGCCGAAGAAACTCTCCGCCGAGGAGCGCGAGCGCATCAAGGCGGAGCGCCGGGCCGCCCGCGAGGCCGGTAAGTCTCTCAAGACCGGACAATCCGGGCAGACGACGGTTCCTGAAGAGGCTCCTCGGGAGGCTCCCGCGGAGGCGGAGAAACCCCAAAAGATGTCCGCTGAAGAACGGGAGAGGATCAAGGTTGAACGAAGGGCCGCCAGGGAGGCGGGCGAATCGCTAAAGACAGGTCAGGCCGGGCAGGAAGCGCCTGCTGAGGCGTCGGGAGAAACGGAGAAGCCGAAGAAGATGTCCGCTGAAGAACGGGAGAAGATCAAGGCGGAGCGCCGGGCCGCCCGTGAGGCGGGGCAATCCTTGAAGAAGCAGGATCCGGGCGACGGGACGGAGGAGAAACCCGCGGAGGGGGAGTAGATCGGTATGGAAGAGCCAGACCCGCGAGAGGTCAACGGGAACAGCCAATCGGAATCGGAGGATGCAACGGAAGAGTCCGCTGTAAGCAGCCGTGATGAGTCGGAGGTGGACACTACCGAGGTCGAGACCCGGCAGGAGTATGGTTCGGACGAGGAGGAGTTAAGGGGTCGGCTTGGGGTCAAGGACAACCACATCCGGGAGCTGTATGACCGGATCACGGCCTCCCAGTTAGCCACGGACGAGGCCAGGGCCGCTCTGGAGGCCGGCGAGGGACGTGTCCGGTCTCTGGAAGAAGATCGCGGGCGGCTAAGGGAGCGTATTCGTACGCTTGAGGAGGAGGCCAGTCAACGCCGCCGCCGCCGGGAGGGCCAGGAGCGTCAGATAGAGCGTCTGGAGCGGGAGTTGGACCGGAAGGACGGCGAGATAGCGCGGCTCAACCACGTTCTGGAACTACGCGCGGAGGAGACGGAAGCTTTTGGACGGG
>JBBPZZ010000183.1:0-47265 GCA_038198445.1 Rubrobacterales bacterium | reverse complement strand
GCGCGCCCGGCGCCCGGAAGCGCGGCATGAAGTAGTCGGAGACTACTATATCCCAGGGCTCTCCCCGGTGGTCGGCTTCGAGGAGCGCCCGTTGCATCTCTTCCGGGGTATCTACTCTTTGGTGGACGGGCTCGTAGCCTCCTCGTCTCAGCTCCCGCAGGAGGAGCAGGGCGTCGTTCTCCGAGTCCTCCACTACCAGCAACCGCAACGGCCTGCGTAGTGGTGTGCCGGGTTTTATACCCATGCGGATGCCTGGCTCGCTCACGCGACCTCCGCCTTTTTGGGTGGCGGCTCGGCGCTCTGGCGAGCACCGGTTCCGAGGGTGAAGTGGAAGGTAGCGCCGCGGCCGGGTTCGCCCTCGGCCCATACCCGGCCGCCGTGACGGTGGATGATTCGCTGCACGGTCGCGAGCCCTATGCCCGTACCCTCGAACTCATCGGGGTGGTGCAGGCGCTGGAAGGCTCCGAAGAGCCTCTGAGCGTAGGCCATCTCGAAGCCCGCGCCGTTGTCCCGGACGAAGTAAACCGGGGCGAGAAAGCCAGGCCCTGGGGTCCTATCGGCGCCGAACTCTATCCTCGCTCCAGGCTTCCTGGAGGTAAATTTCCAGGCGTTGCCGAGAAGGTTTCTGAGCGCCACGGAGAGCAGGCTGGCGTCTCCCTGGACGATGAGACCCTCCTCGATTACGAAGTCGCTATCGCGATCCGGCTGCTCCCGTCTCAATTCCCCGGCTATGTTGTTTGCTATCTCACTGAGGTTGACCCTCTCACGGCGCAGGGGGCTTCGCGTGACCCGCGAAAGGTCCAGCAGATCGTCTATGAGGAGGCCCATATGTTGGCTGGCGGCCCGTACCCGGTTCAGGTAGTCTTCGCCTTCCGCGTCCAGGCTCTCGCCGTAGTCTTCGAGGAGTATCTGGGAGAAACCGTCTATGGTCCTCAACGGGGCGCGCAGGTCGTGGGATACGGAGTAGCTGAACGCCTCAAGCTCGCTGTTCGTACTTTCGAGCTCGCGGTTGGCGTCCTCCAGGTCCTCGCTTACCCGCTCGGCCCGGTCGCGGCTGCGTACGAGCATCCAGACGACGAAGAACAGGAGGAAGCTGGTCGCAATGCCGGTCAGGAGCACGAAGAGCGGGAGTCGGCTCGTCGCGTCCCGGCCGAACTCCGGCGAGGCGCTAAAGAACAGGGTCCAGTCGCGTCCGGCGACGTTGATCTGGTCGGAGCTCGAATACCCTGGATAGCCCTGTCCGGCGCGCCGCACTCCGTCGTCATCGTAGAGCAGACTGCTCTCGGAGGTGTTCTTCCCGTCGTAGACTTCGAAGTCCAGCGTGGGATCCAGGGAGCCGCCGAAGATCCCCTTCAACAGGCTATCCATTTTGAAGCATCCGACGACGAAACCTTTTAAGGCCTTCCGTCGCTCCTCGGCGGTATCTTGCGGCTCTCCTTTTCGATAAACCGGCAGATAGACGGCGAATCCCGGCTTTAGGGAGAGGTCTGCGTCGGCGCCCGAAGGGGCCTCGGTCAGGACGTAGACCCGGCTCGTGGCCGTCGGTTTCCCGGTGTCCCGCGCCCGGTTCATGGCGGCCCGATCTTCGGGTTTGGTATACATGTCGTAGTCGAGCAAGGTCGTGTTGGCCGCGTTACGCGGTTCCACGAAAGTCAGCGGGAAGTACGCCGGACGCTCTCCGCCGGGGTCGAGGTCTGGACGGAGACCGGGAAGACCCTGCTTTTTGGTCCCGGCGAGGAAGCTCTTTTTCTCTTTGGGAGCAACGTATTCGGCATAGCCCAGTGCCTGCAGGCCTTTAAAGCGTTCCTTCGGCACTATGCCGCTAACGTAACTGCCCCACTCATCCCTGGTTACCGACTTACTCGCCAGTATGAAGCCGCGGGCGCCAAGCATGGCGTCCACGTAGGAGTTCGTGCGGCGGTCCATGGCTTCCTGCCCAACCCGGGCTGTCTCGCGGAACCGGGCGGTGTTCTGCTCCTGAACGTTCTCGCGCACGTAATTCCAGGCTAGTGCCGTAAGCAGCAGCGAGACTACCAATATCCCGTAGGCCGCCGCCCCGCGCCGCAGGTGGCGCGCCACTCGTCCGGGAGCCCTTCGCAAAGCGGCCTTCAAGTATTCCCGCCTCCGAAGGAGAAAAGTCCACTCTTCACGTCCTCTCCCACGAACAGATCTGCACTCATTCTGGATCCAAGCTCATCCAACTCATTCTCACGTTTTATGTCACGTCTCGTTCAGCGCCTCACGCAGAGCCCGGCATCTCCGCCAACGATCGTACTCCCTGACAACCGCTTCCCACCGCATTTCACTTCGCCAAAACATGCGAAACCACGAATACTTCATGCGCCTCCGGCGGACCTCATGTTACCTGCCGCATTAGCGGCTCGCAAGGCTATTACGCCCGCCAATGGTCAGGGGATCATGCCCGCGTTTGCACCTGGGAGGTTTCTCCCTAAAATGCACCCGGTACACACCCAAAAATGAAACGGCGCGAACATGAACCAATCCATCCCCGAACGACTATCCCGTCTGCCCGAGTTGGCCCACAACCTTCTCTGGACCTGGCGGCCCGGCACGCAGGCTCTATTCGAAAGCCTCGACCCGGACCTCTGGGAGACGTCCGAGCACAATCCGGTCCACCTCATGAAAGAAACCTCCAACCTGAACACCGCCGCCGCGGACTCCGGGTTCGTAGACGCCTACGATGACGTCCTGCGTGATTTGGACTCCTACCTCTCTCGCGAGGATACCTGGATGAAGCACGTCTACCCGGAGTTCACCGATCCGGTGGCGTACTTCTCAGCCGAGTTCGGGCTGCACGAGAGTCTGCCGATCTACTCCGGCGGCCTTGGTGTTCTCGCCGGAGACCACGTAAAGAGCGCCTCGGACCTGGGTCTCCCGCTCGTCGGGGTCGGCCTTCTCTACTCGCAGGGTTACTTCCGCCAACGCCTGAACGCCGAGGGTTTGCAGGAGCAAATCTACGAACCACTCGATCCCGAGAACCGCCCCGTGCTACCCGCCCGCGACGCGAACGGCGACGAGGCCGCGGTCTCAATCGAGATGTCTGGCCGCGAAGTCCACCTGAAAGTCTGGAAGGCTGAAGTTGGCCGCGTCTCGCTCCTCCTTCTCGATGCGGACGTCCCCGAGAACACCCCCGATGACCGCGAGCTTACCTCCCGCCTCTACGGCGGCGACACCCGCACCCGCATAGCGCAGGAGATGATACTGGGCCTCGGCGGCGTCCGCGCCCTGCGCGCCCTGGGCTTCAGCCCCGCCGTCTACCACATGAACGAGGGTCACGCCGCCTTCTCCGTCCTGGAGCGGATGCGCGAGCTTGCGGCCACCGGGACTTCGTTCGACGAGGCCCGCGAAGAGGTCACCCGCAACACCGTTTTCACCACCCACACTCCGGTCCCCGCCGGCCACGACGCCTTCCCCCCGGAGCTCTTCCACGAGTTCACCGCCGGATGGCCGGGTACTTTGGGCACTGACGAAGAGGGCCTCTTCGGTCTCGGCCGCAAAGAAGAAGAATGGGGTCCGACCTTCAACATGACCGTGCTGGCGATGAAACTCTCGGCTGCCCGCAACGCCGTCTCCGAGCTTCACCGCGACGTGTCTCTGGAGATGTGGAGAGATCTATTCCCCGAAAATGAAAGCCGGCCCATCACCCACGTGACCAACGGCATCCACACCTGGAGTTGGCTCTCCCCGGAACTGGCTGACCTCTTCGAACGCTACTCTGGCGGGCGCGCCTGGCGCGAGGTGCTCGAAGACGCCTCGGCGTGGTCGTTCGTGGACGAGATACCAGCGGCGGACCTCTGGGAGACGCACCGCTCGACGAAGCACGCCATGACGGAGTTCGTCAATGAACGCCTCCGCCTGCAACGCGAGCGTACCGGAAGCTCGTCCCCCGCCCAGCAACTCGACCCTGACGCCCTCACCCTGGGATTCGCCCGCCGCTTCGCGACCTACAAGCGCGCGACCCTGCTCCTGCGCGACCCCGAACGCCTGCGAGCCATCGTAAAGAACACCGACCGCCCGGTCCAGTTCGTCTTCGCCGGCAAGGCCCACCCGGCGGACGAGCCGGCGAAAGAGTTCATAAGTTCGCTCTACGCCGCCGCCGGAGCGGAAGACCTCGCCGGTCACATAGTCGTCCTCGAAGACTACGACATGAACGTGGCGCGCCACCTCGTGCAGGGTGTGGACGTGTGGCTCAACAACCCGCGCCGACCCCTGGAAGCCAGCGGCACAAGCGGCCAGAAAGCCTCCCTAAACGGCGCCCCCAACTTCAGCGTCCTGGACGGCTGGTGGCCCGAAGCGTACAACGGCAAGAACGGCTGGACCATCGGCGAGGAGCGCGAGTACGCCTCCCAGGAAGAGCAAGACGCCGAAGACTCCGAGTCGCTCTACCGGACGCTCGAGGAAGCCCTGATCCCGCTCTACTACGACCGCGACGAAAACAACGTTCCCGCCGGATGGGTCGAGGTCATGAAAGAGGCCATAAGCACCGTCGCGCCGGTCTTCTCGACCCAGCGCATGGTCCAGGACTACGTGCATCGGCTGTACGTACCGCGCGCGGCAACCTTCAAGCCGGCGCCTCTCTAGACCTCGTCCACCGCCGAAACCTCGTATAGATGCGGCTCGAAGCTCACGGCTATCTCTGCTGCCTCCTTCAGGTGCGGAGCCGCCTGGGGGCTCTCCAGCATCGCTTCGTACGTCTCGCGACTCTCCCATTGCGCGTAGTTGACAACCTTCGTACCATCGAAGCTTCTATGAATGTTCGCTGAGACGAACCCCGGGAACCGGTTCAGGTTTGACTTCGTTGCCTCCACCAACGCGTCAACGAGCCGCTGCTGATCCCGCGGTTCCACCGTGAACACGTTGATGAGCGTTAAGACGTTTGCATCTTGCGTAATCCGTGTCATTATTCTCCTATCTCGATGAGTATTCACTCTTCTTGGCGCCCCCGGAGATCTCACCGGTTTCGTCTTCGAGCATCGCTCGCAGATGCAGACTCACCCACGTCCGGTACGGTCGCCAGCCTTCGGCCAGCCTGTCCAACTCTTCGGGCTGGGGCGGGCCGTCGAGACCATATGCCATCGCGACGGCCCGCCCCAGCCTCGGCTCGTTGGACGGCACGTAGTCGGGCTCTCCCGCTCCGCGCAGCAGGATCAACTCAGCAGAGAAAGGACCTATACCGGGCAACTCCTTTAGCTCCTCCAGCGCCTGCGTAACTGGCACGGAGCGCAGATGCGCCGCATCCAGCCGGTCTTCGGCGGCAGCATGTCCCAAACTCCGCAGGTACTCGACCTTGCGACCGGAGAGACCCGGAAACTCTTCGAGTTGCGCCAGACGCGCTGGAGAGGGGAAAGCGTATTCTCTGTGGTCGTGGATCTCCACGCTCGCGCCCAACTCCCGCGCCATGCGAGCTTTGATCTTCGCAGCCTGAACAATGCGGATGCGGTTGCCGATGATCGCCCAAGCCGCCGCCTCGTACGGCGAGTGGAAACATACCGGCCTCAACCCCGGATACCGCGCCTGCAACCGACCCACCACCGGGTCCCGCTCCCCCACCTCCTGGAAAGCTCTCCCATCCACGTCCAGCGAGAGTATCCGCTCCACCTGACGCCTCACCGCCTCCGGGTCGGCCCCACCGAACACCTCGCCGACGACCGTCTTCCCCTCGGAGCGTACACACACCCCGGCGACCTCTTCCCCACCATCGGCCACGAAGGCGAGATGGAGATGACCCGCTTCGTTCCCCTCGTAGGCTGCGGGAGTGAAGCCTTCGAGGAACTTCACGCTTGCCGCGAGAGAGTACGGGCCTGCCGGGCGTATCTCGAAACGCTCAACCATAGTGGACCGTGACCGTGTAGCCGTCCGGGTCGACGAACGCGAACGTCCTCCCGAACAGACTGTCAAACGGTTCTTGCGCTATCTCGACCCCATCGAACCGCAGCGAATCGTAAAGCTCATCGGAGTTGTCGCACTTCATCCACAACGCGACACCCCACCCGAGCCTATCCACCGCGTCGAGGTCCATGCTCGGCTCACGAACCACGAACGGTATCGGCTCCGTCCCAAAAACCACCGCATTCGGCGGCCCGTTCGCGTCCACTTCGAGCCCCAACCGCTCCGTATAGAACCGTCTTGAAGCGTCCAGGTCCCGCACCTGCAAAGCCACGAAATCAGGACCAATCACCTTTGCCACTCCAGCCTCCTTTTCTGCTAAACTTATCAATACCCTGAGATATTATCAGTACACTTATATATTTACAAGGAGTATCTGTGAAGACAAACGTATTGGAGAACAGTGTTGGTTACGAGTTGAAGCGCGCCCAGCACGCGCTCAGGCTGCGGATGGATGAAGCGTTGAAGCAAACGGGTTTAACGACGCCCCAATACTCGGCGTTGAGTGTCCTGGAGGCGTCGCCGGGGCTATCGGGGGCGGAGTTGGCGCGGCGATGCTTCGTTACGCCGCAGACGATGAATCAGATCCTCGCGAACCTCGTAGCCGCCGGACTCGTGGATCGCCGGCCGCATCTGGCACACGGGCGTGTGCTGCAAGCCTACCTGACGAAGAAGGGTTCAAAGCGGTTAGCCGAAGCTCACCGGGTTATCGAGAGTGTAGAGGAGCGGATGCTGGCTGGGCTGGGGCGAAAGAAACGCTCCCGCCTGCTGGAAGCGCTCCGCGGTTGCACCGGAGCTTTAGAGAGAAGCTGAGGGCGTTTTCGCGGAGCGGGTCTCTCCATTCACGGGATCGGAGGGAAGCGGTCCCTCGCGCAGACCTCGAATCCACAGCAGCAGGTTCCTGGGGCCGGGCTCCCAGATCAGGAGTATCGCCAGGATACCGTAGATCGGGAGGTGGCCGATCAGCTCCGACCAGTTGAAGACAGTGAGGGTGAGGTTGGTGGGGATGAGGGCGACCAGTACGATCTCGCGCACGAAGACGCCGGAGATCAGGAACAACCCCAGCGCGAGCTCCACGGAACCCGCGCCCAGAATGAATAGCTTGTCGGAGAGCGGGAACCCGAGGGCGGACGTGAAGTTGAGCGGGTACTGTTCTAGGAACGCCCGCGCGAGCGGGAGGTTGGCGAACTTCTCGGTGAACGCCACCACGAGGAAGCTCACGCCCAGCCCCACGCGCAGGGCCGTGATAGCGTACCGTGCGGTCCACTCCGGCGGCTCGGTGCGGGGGAACAACAGCCGGTCTATGGAATACGGTCCTCGCCCGGCCAAGAAGAAGGCCGCGAAGCCAAGATACAGCGTATTGTCCAGCATGGCTTCGATCCCGAGTAGCGGTATCCCGGCGACCCAGAGAGCAGCCAGAGCGATCGCGGCGACGCGGGTGAACGCACCGTAGAACAGCGCCAGCGCGACCATCGTCTCGGCGAAACCGAGGAAGTTTGCTCAAGCGCCGGGCATCTGGTTATCGGGAGTGAACAGTTGTCCCTGCACACCGTTGAAGAGTAGCGGCACCGCGATGTGAACGCCCAGGATCAGAGGCGCGAGCGCGTAGAGCGTGCTGCGCCGCTCGTCCGTGGCCCCGAACGCTTCGGGACCAGGTATGAAGCTCCGCCCGTCCCGCGCCCGCCACAATAGCCCCGCGCCGAGCGTGGCTATCAGCACCGCCACGAACAACGCCAGAGGAAGCGGGCGGGAAAACAGGTCCCAGCGCAGCGGAAACTCCGAGGCGTTTTGAAACCACTTCTCGTGCGCGAAGGCCGGTGTAGCAGTTACGGCGAGGGCCAGCGACAGAACCAGCGCGCTTGCTAGAGAATAGATCCAACGCATCATCCACTCCTTACAGCCACCGGACGACATATGCGCCGGGGGCAAATTCCGCTATCTAACAGTGATGCTATACCTCGGGCCATCCCCTTGAAGTGAAGCCTTCGACGGTTGTGGAGCCGTCTACCAAAAAAAGGGCAATAACGTACTTGACTCACCAAAGACTTGTCGTTTACTCGACGTTAGGTTGGCACTTATTCGACATATGTTCAAGGTTTGCTAGTAAAATGAACTCATAGTGGACGCTTTATGAACTCTGCTTTCATCTTGAAAGGCAGGCTGACGTGGCAGAGCACAAGCCCAAAGACAAGCACAAAGACGAAGACACTACCGAATTTGAGAACTTCCAGCGGATGCTAGAGCAAGTCCTGTCCGTTCCTAAAGAGGAACTGGACCGTAGACGGGCCGAGTACGAGCGGAAGCGGGAACAGGAAAAGCGGGCGGGCTGACAAGCTAAACGGCCCGCTTTTGGATCATTCTCCTTCGATATCAGTCGGGCTATAGCCCGGCTCCCATTTGGCGAGGTCCGCCAAGGCCTCTTTCAGTAGTCCGAAAACCTTCCTTTGGGCGCTTCGGTTAGGTGCTGGTCGATGTACGTATATATCGGCGTGCGCGGTGTGGTTACCCTCTTCTGGCGTTGCTTTGACGCACACCTCGTATTCATCCGTGGCTCCGGTTTCGGGGTTGTCCCGTTTAATGCTATCAATGGCGCGTACTTGCCCCGCGACTAACCGGCAGACGTATCCCGGTTCGTTTGCGGGGAGGCTGCTCGGATTGTTGGCACACAGAGCAGCGCGATACACCGATATTCGGTGCGCGGAACCTCCTAGAAAGGCATCTACACTCGGTTTCCATTCACCGCCCTCTAGCTCTTTGTGAGCACGCTTGACGAGACGGTACAACACCTCCGTATTAGCGACCTCGGTTTGAGGATCGATGGCTAGCTAAGGAGCCAGTTCCACAGAATACGACGATTTTTAGGCGTCTCAATAGACCCGTCCTTCATCTCCAAGGACGAGTTTGTCTTGTCCACCTTGATGTACTCGACTGCTGTTGGAGTGACATAAACAGTGAGCTTCTTTCGTCCCTTCCACCACTCGAAAGAGACTTCGCCATCTTCGTCAGCGCTGACATGAGGCTCGATCCACAATCCAGCACTAAGGTCTCTGTACAAATCTTCGGCCCACGAGCGGGCATGTCTAACGGAAGCCGGGTTCGGCCTTGGGGCGTCGTAGCCATCCCAACCTTCTCGCCAAGTCATAAGATCGTTGATCTTGCGTTCGAGCTTCGGATATCGGTTGGGAAAGTTCTTGATTAACGTTTGCGGCTCGCCATCACTACGATCTTTAGGGGCAACATAATCGATTATAGTGGTCGGCGTTGATGCTTGCTGACTGGGCGGCGCTGCGAATACCGATAATGTACTCAACTTATCAACCTCCTCGTTGCATCGGTGATACTTGCCTGAAAAACTTCATTCTTGCGGTCGTGGAGTTGTTCCAGAAAACTCCAGACTGCCGCGTCTTTATCTGCAGGCCACGGCTCTTCGAATGGTTCCCGAAAGAGATCGAAGTCGAGCTGAATTGAGGTAGCAGTTTCAACATCCTCTGGAGGCGGTACAGCAGTCTCATTCACGATGAGTAAGCAATCCAGATCGTCTTGCCACAGCTGCAACTGCATAAAGAAGTTTGCGATAATTCCTTCATTCGGCATGTCGCTGGAAACCTCAGGGTATGTCCTCAGGTAGTCTTCGAGCCGCGTGGACTCACCAGGAATATCAATCCGGTTAATGTAGCGTACTGCCGCTCGTGTAATGTACTCGACCTTAGCAGCTGAGCGATACAACTCCCACAAACGACGCGCCTCATCCCGAAACGACTCCCAACGGTCGTACGGAGCGAGAGTGCTGAACGTGAATCCATCCATCTGTACTTGGACGATCTGCTGTTTATTCTGGCTAATAAATCTGAAGCCGCCATGTTGGTGTGTGGCCTCAATTTGCGCAGGGTCTCCGGGCTGCTGAAAGGTTATCTGCCCAGATTGGAGGTACATGGGTTCTTGGGTAGGGTAGCGGTCGGCTATTGCTTCACCCATCTTCTCAAGGTCGTTGAGAGAGAAATCTTGGGCGTGCGTAATCCTTAGATCAATGAGAGCTTCCGTGATAGGCGCATTCCGGTAATGCGCACGCTTTGCCATCAAGTTAATCCTGCTAGGATCATGAACTCCTAAATACTATCGTACATGGCACCATATTACTCGGTTGCCGCCTTGCCTGTAAGTTCGTCGTAAGTTAACCGCCGTCCCGCCACCGATCCGAGCGTCTTAGCGAACCTGTCAGCATCCTTACCGTCTCGCTCGTTGAACCTGAAAGCCTGCTCGTCCAAGTAGCGGTACAGATGGTAAGGCTCGACGCTGACATAAGTTCCGTGAATCCCGCGCTTCAAGAGACTCCAGAAGTTCTCTAAACCGTTTGTGTGGACATGCCCTCTAACGTATGTCTCGGCATGATCCACAACGTTGTGGACGTACTCAGCATCCAATCCACGGTAAGCGAGAAGCGCGTCCGTGTGAACCTCAGACCCCGGCTCGACGTTCTCTTTAACCTCAACCTGCAAAGTGCGGCTACTCGTATCCGGCACTATTTGAGTCTTGACCTTGCCGTGTCTCTCAAGTAGGCCCATGACCGCAACCTTGCCCGACATACCCCTACCCATTATCTTCTCTGCCCGCTTATCCTTGTGCATGTTGCGAGCCTTGCCGCCGATGTAGGTTTCGTCTACTTCGACCTGTCCCGATAGCTTCTCTATGGACCCTTGCTGCATGGCGAGCCTAATTCTATGGAGCATGAACCAAGCCGACTTCTGTTGTACCCCCAAGTCCCGCGCCAGCTCATAGGAGCTTATGCCGTTCTTGCAGTTACCAACCATCCACACGGCGGGAAGCCACTTGTCTAACCCTAACGGGCTATCCTCGAAGATCGTCCCGACCTTGACCGAAAACTGTTTCTTGCAATCCCGGCACTTCCAGACGCGGCGGGTCTTTAGGTAGTAATGTTTTTGATCCACGACACCACACCGTGGGCAGACCGGACCATCGGGCCAGCGGAGCGCGGCGACGAACTCTGTAGCAACGTCTAAATCGGAGAAATAACGTATCGCTTCCAGTAGCGTTTTTGGCTGATTTGCAGGACTTTCCATACCTCCATTATACTACATTTTGGGTGAGTCAACTACGTTAATGCCAAAAAAGGCTCCCCGGATCAGGGAGCCTCTCTGAGTTGCACGCTTTCGGCTTTCTTTAAGCCGCGGGCGCCTTCGCCTTGAAGGTAAGCTCGTCGCGCCCATCGTCGGAGCGGTCCACGACGACGGTCTCGCCGGGATCGAACTCGCCGCCGATGATGCGGCTGGAGAGCGGGTTCTCGATGTAGCGCCGGATGGCGCGGGCAAGCGGGCGTCCGCCGAACTTGGGATCGTAACCTTCCTCTGCCAGGAACTCCTTCGCGGCCTGCGTGACCTCCACGGAGACCTGCTGGCTTTCGAGGTGCTTGTTCAGGCGTCCGAGCATTATGTCCAAGATCTTGAGCACGTCCTCCTTGCTGAGTGGCTGGAAGACGATGATCTCGTCCACCCGGTTTAGGAACTCCGGCCTGAAAGCCTTCTCCAGAGCATCTATAGCCCGCCGCTCGGTCTCCTTGAAGTCCACGCCGTCGCCCGAGGTGAAGCCGAACTGCCGCGTGGAGACGAGGTGCTGACTACCGACGTTCGAGGTCATTATGACGACCGTGTTCTCGAAGTTGACCGTCCGGCCCTGCGCGTCCGTGAGGCGTCCGTCGTCGAGCACCTGCAGCAGCGTGTTGAACACGTCCGGGTGAGCCTTCTCGATCTCATCGAACAAGACCACGCTGTACGGGCGGCGGCGAACCTGCTCGGTGAGCTGTCCGGCCTCGTCGTAGCCGACGTAGCCCGGAGGCGCCCCGACGAGCCGGGAGACCGTGTGCTTCTCCTGATACTCGGACATGTCTATCCGGATCATGGCGTCCTCCTCGCCGAAGAGGTACGCCGCGAGCGTCCGCGCAAGCTCCGTCTTACCGACCCCCGTAGGCCCGAGGAAGATAAAGCTCCCCACGGGACGCTTCGGGTCCTTTATCCCCGCCCTGGCGCGCCGGATGGCCTCGGCGACGGCCTTGACCGCCGGCTCCTGCCCAACGACGCGCTCGTGCAGCACCGCCTCCAGGTTCAACAGACGTTCCGCCTCTTCCTGGACAATGTTGGTCGCCGGGACGCCGGTCCACTCCTCCAGGATGCGGGCGATGTCCTCGCGGCAGACCTCCGGCGCGTCGGTCTCGCGGCGCCCGGCCCAGCCCTCCTGCTGCTCGCGCAGCTCGGCGTTTAGCTGCTCTATCTTCTGCTTGAATCCGGCTGCCTTCTCGTAATCCTCGGCGCGCACGGCGTCGTCCTTCCCGCGTTCGAGGCCCGCTATCTCTTCCTCGATGCGCCTGACATCCACCGGCGGCACCGTCGAGCGGAGCCGCACTTCGGCCGCCGCCTCGTCGAGAAGGTCGATGGCCTTGTCCGGCAGGAAGCGGTCGGTTATGTAGCGGTCGCCGAGCTGGGCGCTGGCGATTATCGCCTCATCCGAGACGCGGACGCGGTGGTGCGCCTCATAACGGTCGCGCAGACCGAAGAGGATCTGGACGGTCTCATCAACCGTCGGCTCATCCACGAGCACGGGCTGGAAGCGCCGCTCCAGCGCAGGGTCTTTCTCTACGTGCTTGCGGTACTCGTCCAGCGTGGTCGCGCCGACGACCTGAAGCTCGCCACGCGCCAGCGCGGGCTTGAGCATGTTCGAAGCGTTGACCGCGCCTTCCGCCCCACCGGCGCCCACGAGCTGATGCAACTCGTCTATAAAGAGGACGATGTTCTGCTCCTCGTTCTGAAGCTCCTTGAGCATCTGCTGCATCCGCTCCTCGAAGTCCCCGCGGAAACGGGTGCCGGCGACGAGGCCGCCGACATCCAGCGCCAGGACGCGCTTGCCCTTCAGGGATTCCGTGATGTCATCGGAGACGATACGCTGCGCCAGCCCTTCGGCGACGGCGGTCTTGCCGACGCCCGCCTCCCCGATCAGGACCGGGTTGTTCTTGGTGCGGCGGGAGAGGATACGAACAACACGCGCTATCTCCTCGGCGCGGCCGATCACCGGGTCTAGCTCGCCGTCGCGGGCGAGTTGCGTGAGGTCTCTACTCACCTGATCCAGGACCGGCGTCTCGCTCGGCGGACCTTGCTGACCACCGCCCATCCCCGGACCACCGGCGGCGGCACCGGGCATACCTACGCCCGGATTCATCTGCGCGCCCCGCTGCTGCATGAGGCGCAGGATCTCACGCCTCAAAGCCTCCGCGTCGCCCGCGCCGTTCTGCTGCAATATCCGGTAAGCGTTCCCATCACCCTCACCGAGCAACCCGAGCAGCAAGTGCTCGCTCCCGACCTGCCCAGCCCCCATCTGCCGGGCGGCGGCGAAGGAGAGCTGCAACGCCCTCTTCGCGCTCGGCGTGAAAGTGTAAACCTCCTCGCCGGGGTCCCCACGGAACTCACTAAAACGCGCCCGCATCCCGCCGACGTCCGCGCCAGCCTTGCCAAGTGCCTCTGTCGCCACATTGTCACCGAGCACGATGCCCGCAAGCAGGTGGTCCGTGCCGATGGCCGCCGTCGGGGTCGTCCCGGCGGAAGCCTCACGGGCGCGCATGACAGCCTCCTGCGCCTCGCCCGAAAGCATGTCGAACATGCTCCCCGGTCCCTGGTTCTGTTGCTGTATCAAGTTCTGAAGCATCTCGAACGGGTTCATCTCACCCTGCGCCCCACCACCGATCATGCCGAGCTGCCGCGCGCATTGCGTGCATAAGTAACTGGTTACCCGCTGACCACCCTGCTGCCCATGCACCTGGACACTCGCCGGACGTACCCCGCAATTCTCACATATCATCCCTGCACGTCTCCTATCTTTGAAAATCTAAGTCTGACACGCTCATATTTTATTACCGAATCGCGGTAGATCAAGGAAAATGGAGCGGGTTTGCGCCCCTCCCGGTACGTTCGGAGAGTCCGGGATCGTGGTCGGGATTCGGAGAAATCGGGTATATTCCGCTGGTGTATCTGAAGCGACCGAGGAGATCAACTTGCAGGAACGCGGACTGGTAGGACTAGAAGCGCGGGCGGCGGATGGCACGGAGGCTGGCCGCATAAAGGAGATCGTTACCAACGAGCAAGACGGTGAGGTCACGCACGTTATTGTAGAGACCGAAGAAGGTAACCAGTTAGAGGTCCCTATCACGGCCCTCTCGCTGGACCCGGACGCGGACTTCGCCACCTTCCACGCCGACCGTTCGGACCAGGAACCCGGAGACCATCTCGGGGACGAAGAGGAGCCGGAAGACTACGCGCCCCTGGAACCTGATGAGGAAGACACCCGGCATGAAGGCCAGCTCGTTACCGAGCCCGAGAGCCTGGAAGAGGCGCAAGCGCCGGAGGATCTGGTACGCGAAGATTGGGAGGATGAAACGTACACCTCCGACTCCGGCTACCCGCGCAACGACGTCTACGTCGACCCGGATACCGGCGAGGAGACTGCCAATCCCTTGATGACGGACAACGAGAGCCTCGAAGACAACGTGGCGGACCTCTTGGACGGCACGAACCTCAAGGTCCGCTCCGAGAAGGAGGGGGTCGTGGAGCTCACGGGATCAGCGTCCACGCAAGAAGATCTGGAGTCCACTATAGAGGAACTCATGGGTCTCGACGGCGTCCTGGAGGTCGACACCACGGACGTGGAGGTCGGCTGATCCGGGCGGGCTATCCGGCGTTCGGGTGTTTCACCACGGTACGGATCTGGAGTCCCCCGCGCACCTGCTGGGTAAGATCCACGGTCATCTCGGAGGGATCACAGGCCGCCACCAGGTCTTTCAGGAGCGTCGCCGCCATGTCCTCGGCGAACGCGCCCTGATCCCTGAATCCCCAAAGGTAGAGCTTCATCGCCTTTGATTCGAGCAACCTCTCTTTCGGACGGTAGCTCAACTTCAACTCGTAGAAGTCCGGCTGCCCGGTAACGGGACACATCGCCGTAAGCTCATTCGTCGTGAACTCGACGACCGTGTCCGTCTCGCCGTGGTTCCACGGCACCGTGTCGAGCCCCTCCGCCCCGATAGGTCCACTCGTCTCACGCCCCAGAACCCAGTTGTCTTGCTGCATCATGGTCTCCTCTATCCGATGAAATTAGCTCTACGCTGCTATATTAACGCGCCGGCGCGTTGGTCCGGCGTCACGAAGGCTCGTCGCGGGGTTCTATACGGATCTCATTGACCGAGGCATGGTCCGGCTGCGCGAGCGCGTGGATGACCGATGCGGCCACGTCCTCCGGTTCCAGGACCCGGACTCCCGTCGGCTCCCCGTAGAGTTTCAGCGCCTCTTCGTCGCCGCTCAGACCGAGAAGGTCCGTCGCGACGTTTCCCGGCTGGACCGTCGTAACCTTCAAGCCCGTTCCGGCGGTCTCCTGACGCAAGCCCTGCGAGAGCGCCTCCACGAAGAACTTGCTCGCCGAGTAGACCGCGAGACCGGGGTAGACCGTCCTTCCGGCGTCCGAGGAGATCGTCACGATATGTCCCCGACCGCGGTCCAGCATCCCGTTCAGCACCGCGCCGATGCAATTCATCGCGCCCTTGCAGTTGACCTCGACCGTCCGTTCCCACTCGTCCTCGCGCAGGTTCTTCATCAGCGTGAAGTACATGACCCCCGCGCAGTTCACGAGGATGTCCACCGGACCCAACGCCGATTCGGCGCGCTCCACGAGCGAGGCGACCTGTCCCCGATCCGTAACGTCGGTCGGAACCACCAGGCTCTCGATGCCGGAATCTAGCTTCGCCCGCACCTCCAAAAGCTCGTTCTCGCGGCGGGCGGCGAGCGCGACGCGGGCGCCCCCGGCGTTCAGAGCGCGGGACACCGCCGCCCCGATGCCGCTAGAAGCTCCAGTAACTACAGCGACCCGGCCTTCGATCGTCGCCTCACCCACGCCGGTTCGCCTCTCTTAGAGCGGAGGGTTCCTCCACCCATCCTTGCCGGGCGAAGTACCGGACGTAAGTCTCGATCAGGTCTTCGTCGAAGTCCGGGCGACGGGGGCCATCATTCCGAATGGACGTACTAGTATTGCGGTCATCGTAGTCGTTGCCATCCCCCAGCTCATCCGGTCCCGGCGCGGCTCCGCGCAGGATGCCGCCGACCGCGTCATCCTCGCCGGGCGGGGTCTCGTTGACGGCTTCGATCCACTCGGCGTAGGGCATCCGGTCCAGCGGATAACCAAGAACCTCCAGCCGGTCGAAGAGCTCGGCGGCGGGGATGGGGTCCGGGTTCGCCAGGTGGTAGGTCCTTCCCGTAGCGTCCGGATAGGAGGCGATGTGTGAGATCGCGGCGGCCACGAAGTCCACCGGCGTCATCTCCATCAGCCAGCCCTCCACGTCCGGCGCCGCCCCGAGCCGCAGGGACTCCACGACCACCACACCCATCAAGTCTTTCGGGTTGGACGCCCCCGACTCGCTATGCCCCGAGATGTTCCCCGGCCGGTACACGCTTACCGGCACACCGCGCTCCGCCGCCTGCTCCACGAGCTTCTCCGCGACCCATTTGGACTGCCCGTAGCCGTCCTCGCGGGCGCCCGCCAGCGCGTCCAGGTCCGCGTCTTCCTCACAAAATCCCTCTCCCGGCGGGAAGACGCCGTTCGTGGAGACGTAGTGGACGGGCTTCACTTCGTGGCGGCACGCCAGGCGCAAAACTTCGCGGGTACCGTCCACGTTGACAGACTTCAGGGCGGAGTACGGGTAGACCAGGTTCACGGTCGCGCCGGTGTGGATCACGAAGTTCACCTCACGCGCCAGCGCGTCGAACTCTCCCTCGTCCATGCCGAACAGCGGCTCGCCGAGGTCTCCCGGCGCCGCCACGACACGCCCCATGTCCGCGGGCTCGATACCGTAGCGCCGCAGGTTCGCCTGGATGGTCTCCAGCGGGTCTTCGCCGCCGCGCGGGCGCACCAGGCAGTGAACGCGGGCGTCCGTGGTGGAGAGCAACTCGTCCAGGAGAAATGCCCCGAGGAACCCGGTCGCGCCGGTCAGGAAGACGTTCTCCGCCTCGCCCAGCGTCTTCACGCGGGCGGCTTCCACACGTTCCGGCACCACGTCCGAAGCTAGATCCGCCTCGGCGCGCAACTCGTCGGCGGAGAGGCGAACCGCTTCGCCCGAGCCGCCGCTTTGCAGAGCTTCGATCCTGTCGCACAATCCCCGAACCGTTGGATCCTCCATGAACAGCGGCATGGAGACCTGCACCCCGAAGCTCTCGTCAACGCGGCTGGAGAGCTGCGCGGCGGCGAGCGAATGCCCGCCGAGGTCGAAGAAGTCATCCTCAATACGAGCTTCGCCCTCTTCCAGACGCAGCACTTCCTCCCACACGCGGGCGAGCAGGGCTTCCTTCTCGCGGCGTGGAGCACTGGCCGGCAGCCTCTCGGCCGGCCGATCCGTGTCCGGGGCGGAGCGGGTTGGACGGGGCGGCGGTGGCGGAAGCTCGCGCCGGTCCACCTTGCCGGAAGTCTCCTGGATCGGGAGCGACTCGACCTCGACGAAGACCGCCGGGACGGCATAGTGCGGCAGCCTGTCCCGCAGCGCGCCCCGCATCTCCCGGCTGCGTCCCGTGCCGGGGTCCAGGTTCCAATCCCCGTGTCGTTCTCCATCCTCCGGGTCCGGCACGAGGTAGGCGACGAGGCGCTTGTCTTCGCCCTCATCTCCCTCCGAGACGACCACGCACGTCCGGACGGCGAGGCTCTGCTCGATGGCGGCCTCCACCGCGCCGAGCTCGACGCTGTAACCCCGGATCTTGACCATCGAGTCCACCCGGCCCATGATCTCCAGGTTCCCATCCGAAAGCACCCGCGCCCTATCCCCCGTCCGGTACATCCTCGCGCCGTCGAGAGGCGAGAACGGGTCCTCCGGGAAGCTCTCCTCCGTCTTCTCCGGCAAGTTCACGTAACCGCGCGCCAGACACTCACCCCCGACGAACAGCTCTCCGGTCTCACCCTCCCGCACCGGCTCGCCTTCCGAATCCAGGATGTAGAGGCGTTCCGGGTCCATCGGGCGTCCGACGGGACAGTAAGTCGATTCGGTATTTTCGACCAGCTCGCCGAGGTCTCCGGCGGCGGTCTCGTGGCTCTCGCTGCAACTGTAGACGTTGAGGAAGCGGGTTTGCGGCAAGAGCTCCATCGCGCGGCGCGCGAGCGTCCGGGTGACGACTTCGCCGTTCAGCCACACCGTCCGCAGGGCCGGGAGACGGTCCCCGATCTCCGGCCCGCTCGCATCGAGGACGGTTTCGAGAAGCGACGGCGTTACGAGCGTCTCCGTGACCTCGTGCTCCTCCAGGAAACGCACCAGGGCGTTCGGGTCGTAGATGACGTCGTCCGGGATCACGACGGTCGCCGCACCCCGCAGCAACGGACGCAGCATCTCCCAGATAAAGAACACGTTGCATCCGACCCGGTCACCCGGCCCATAGTCGCTGATTCCGAAACGCCACAGGTAGGAACGCACCGCCGCCCGGTGCGGGTTCGCAATTCCCTTCGGCTTTCCCGTCGTCCCCGACGAGTACGACACGAACGCCAGACACTCCTGGTCTACCGGCGCGCTCTCTACGGTAGCGTCCGCCAGCCCGTCATCCCAGTCCCCGTCGAGGTTTAGCCGCCGCGGCCCATCCGGCAGACGTTCGGCGTAGCGTTCCTTCGTGAGGACTATCCGTGGCTCCGCGTCGGCGACCACCTCTTCGAGGAGCGCGGGCGGATAGGCCAGCTCCAGCGTGAGGTACGCGCCACCGGCCTTCAGGGCGGCGAGGCAGGAGATCACATACTCCGCGCACCGCTCCATGTAAACGCCAACGCGCTCGTCAGGACCAACTCCCGCCGCTCGTAGATGCGCCGCCAGCAGCCCGACCCGCTCGTCCAACTCCGCATACGTCAGGGAGTCCTCTCCGTCCATCAGAGCGAGCGCGTCGGGCGTGCGGCGGGCCTGCTCCTCGAAGATTTCGTGCAGGCAGAGATCCCTCTCTCGTGAATCCGCCACGCTACCCGCATCCCCCGGAGACCACGACACCGCGAGAAGAGATAATCCCCTCGCCAAACATCCCTACGATGAATACCAGCACATCAGACACGCCATTACCTACCGTTGAACCAACCGACCTTCTCATTACCAGTCTCCCTCCCTCAACGCTTTTCCAGCGCCTCGCTTACGTTGCTACGTCTTCACCTGCCACGTTGACATCGCTCTAACCGAGTTTGACCACCACGCAACAGACCGCTGCGCTAGAAGAGCCGCAGGCCACGCTCCGGCGAAGACCGAGAGCGAAGCAGCCCGGAAACATTGCCGGACATACTACCCAACCTACGGGCCAATAAAAGGCGTTACTTCTAAGATATGCTTAATATCTTGTTAAGTTTTGTTAAGCGACCCACGGCTGGGGCTTCTATCCCCCGAGCTGGCCTATTAGCTCGCGCACCGCGAGTACGGCGAACAGAAGTACGGAGGCTCCGAGGATTATGTTCGAGAGAAGGCCGCTGCGGAACTCGCGCCCCACGCGCCAGTTCAGGAGCCACATCAGCGTTATGGCCAGGAACGGCATAAACAGGGCGCCGAGTGAGGCGTAGATGATCACGATGGCGACGGGCTCGTTAAAGGTGAGCAGCAGCATGGGTGGGAACGTAACCCAGACGAGGAACGCCCGGAACCACACGCTCTTCTCCGAGAGATATTCTTCGCCCTGCTCCTCGGGTACGCGGCGGATGGTCCTGACCAGGTCCGCGAAGATATACGCGCCGCCGTTCCACGCTCCGGTGATGGAGCTCGCCGCCGCCGCCCAGAAGCCTATGAGGAAGAGCCAGCTCGCCGCTGCTCCGAAGCGCTCTGCTATCGGGTCGGAGAGAGCGACGAGTCCATCCGTGCCGTCGATGCTCTTTCCGCCGGCGAACAACAATTCCGCCCCGATCACCAG
This sequence comes from Rubrobacterales bacterium, assembly GCA_038198445.1. Classification (GTDB taxonomy): domain Bacteria; phylum Actinomycetota; class Rubrobacteria; order Rubrobacterales; family Rubrobacteraceae; genus JACDDK01. The sequence goes on along the minus strand of JBBPZZ010000183.1, from coordinate 27,412 downwards.
CATCGCGACCATGAAGAGGCCGGTCGCTATGTACCCGACACCGAGGTCGGTACGCCTCATCGGGGTCCAGGACGGCCGCCGCCCCGAAAAAGAACGTAACGAGCGCCAGATAGATGATGAAGTATGTGGTCGCCCACCAGCCCATCGAGTGCCGGCCGTGAGCGAGGAGATCATATCCCCCGCACCCACACCCGTCGCCGCGACGACCAACCCCGGCCCGATGAGCTTCAGCCGCCTCCCCCAACTCGAAGGAGCCTCTCTCCTCTCCACGGACTCGCGCCCGGAACCTCCGGCAACGTCGGCCATCTCTTCCCCTTCCCGAGCCTCCAATTTAAAAACGCACGGGAAACAACCAGCGTTTTAGACTCTGCGGACCAGGATCGTGTTGCCGAGGAGGAGCAGTATGGTCTCCGAAACGGCAACCGATCCGAACGCGAGCAGATAGGGCAGCCCGGCGGCGAAGTGCAGGACCGTGGCGACGCCCGCGGAAATGATTAGGGCGAAGACCAGGCTGGCGAGATAGGTCGCGAACACGCCCCCGATGCGCCGGGCCAGAATCCAACACAGAGCGCCACCAACCAGGTTTACGAGCGGCATGAGCAGTAGCTCCAGCCCCCCTGCCTGCGGAGAGAAGATATTCACTATTCCAACTCCAACCGCGAACGCGGGGATGGTCGCCGGGTACTTGATGACCAGCGGCTTCAGTATCTCGCCAAGTCTAAACTGAACCGGCCCATAGGCCAGCGGCGCCAAAAGCAGGCTCAGAACCACGTACAACGCGCCGACCACTCCGGCGATCGCCACGCGCCGGGCGGGACTGTGCTTCAACATCAATAAGCTCCTTTTAGTCTATTGCGCCAGCGCGCAGCCGTCCTTGCGCGGGTCGCTTCCGCAGGCCCGCGCACCGTCCTCCATGACGCTTATGATCTGCGCCCCGCCCACGGGTACGACATAGTCCTCCCCTACTTCTACGTCGTGGCCGAGAGAGCGTAGCTTCTCCACCTCGGAAGCGGGAACCCGTCCCTCCACGAGGAGGACGCCCGAGTTATGGTCGTGGAAGTGACGTGGATGATCCACGGCTTCCTGCGGTTTCATCCCGTGATCCACGAGGTTAGAGAGCACCTGCGCGTGTCCCTGCGGCTGCATCGGACCGCCCATATTCCCGAACACGGCCCACAGCGCGCCATCTTTCGTCGCAAGGCCGGGAATGATGGTGTGAAGCGGCCGCTTGCCGGGCGCGAGGGCATTCGGGTGATCCAGGTCGAGCTGGAACGAGTGTCCCCGGTTCTGGAGACATACCCCCGTCCCCCTCGCGACCACGCCGCTCCCGAAACCCATGTACAGGCTGTTGATGAACGAGCAGCCGTTCCCCTCTGCGTCCACGGCGCAAAGATAAGTCGTATCGTCACCCAGTTCCGGGCTGGCGGACGCGCCTGCGCGGTCGGGCGAGATGCGCTCGCGCAGGCGCGCGGCATACTCCTTCGAGAGCAACTGTTCCGTCGGAACATCCACGAACTCCGGGTCTCCGACCTTGTCGTGCAGGTCCCTGAAAGCCAGCTTCTTTGCCTCGACCTCCAGGTGGATGCGTTCCGCTCCCAGAGCATCTAGGGCGAAAAGATCAAAGCCTTCGAGGATATTGAGCATCTCAAGAGCCGCTATGCCCTGTCCCGGCGGCGGCATCTCGTAAACCCGGATACCCCGGTAGTCGGTATGGATCGGCTCGACCCAGACAGTCTCGTGCGCGGCCAGGTCATCCTCCGCCAGATAACCGCCCGCCTCCTGCGCGGAATCCGCGATGCTCCGCGCGACCTCACCTTTATAGAAGGCGTCGGCCCCGCCCTCGGCAACGGCGGCTAAAGTTCCCGCGAGGTCCGGCTGGCAAAAAAGTTGGCCCGGCGCCGGAGTCCGTCCTTCCGGCAGGAATGTTTTCGTCGCGGCCTCGTTCTCGCGCAGCAGGTCCCCGGCGACCTCCCAGTAGCGGGCGACAACCTCGGAGACGGGGTAACCATCTTCGGCGAAGAGGCGGGCGGGTTCCAGCAGGTCCGCAAGCGACAGACGCCCCAGGTGTTTTGCGGCGTCCTCCCAGAGCCGGACGGCGCCGGGGACGGTGATCGAGAGCCCGCCACGCTCTGGCACCTCGGAGATACCGCGCCCGCGCAGCTTCTCGATGGTGGCGGCTTTCGGGGCGCGTCCGGAGCCATCCGCCCCGATAATGCGTCCGGTTTCGGCTTCGTAGAAAAGCAGGAAGGCGTCTCCGCCCATGCCGGTCGTCATCGGGGCGAGGACGGCCATGCAGGCTGCCATCGCAACGCAGGCGTCGGCGGCGGTTCCTCCGGCGTCGAGGACCCGAATACCTGCGAGAGCGGCGCCAGGGTGTTCGCAGGCGACGGCGCCACGCGTGCCGAACACCGTCGAGCGGCCTCCTTGGTCGGGGCGTCTTACGCTGACGGTGGCTTCTTCGCTTCGGAACATGCGGCCGGGCCTCCCTTGGTCGGTATGATCTCTCTTACAGTTTATAGAACCCGGCTGGGAGTATAGTCGGATAGTAATCAAAATAGGAGGAATGCAGTGGGCAAAGGCGTTTACGTTGGAGGAACTCTACTCTCGATCATTATTTCGATCTCTCTCTACGCTTCGGGCAAGCGCGAGGCGGGGATCTTCGTGGGACTCTGGGCTCCGACCATCCTGAACCTGGGCCAGACCCTCATAGACGACGAGGGCTAACCCCTCCCGAACTCGCGGAGCAAATCCGCGAGTTTTACACGCTTCACTATTGGGCGTCCGTGCGGGCAGATGTTTTTGAACTCGCATGACGCCCACTCTTTTAGCAACACGCTCATCTCTTCCGGGGACAGACTCTCCCCGAACTTCGTGGATCCCCTACACGCAAGCGCCTTCGCCAGGTCCTCGCCTCCCGCAAGCGCCTCGACCGCCGCCACGAGCGCCGTCCGCGCGTCCGTTACCGACGCCGGCGCGGACAGCACCCGTACCGCCCCCTCCCCGAACGGCTCGAACTCGAACCCCAGAGAGTTCAACTCGGACTCGAAGTTCCACACCTCCGGCGCAAGGTCCGCGGAGAGTTGAACTACCATGGGAGTATCCAGCGATATGGGCTCACTCTTCGGCTCCCTCGACAACCGCTCGTACAGGACGCGCTCGTGAGCCCCGTGCTGGTCCAGGATTATCAGCTCCTCTCCCTCCTGCGCGACGATGCACCGTCCAGCGAACTGGCCGATTGGGGTTAGCTCCGCGCTTTCTACCTCCGGCGTCGCGCCGCCTTCGTACCTCTCCGGCGCCAGCGCGGCCCGGATGGTCCCGACCACCAGCGGATAGGCCGAACGTCCGCCCCGCAGGCGCACCGCGCTCTTCGCCGGATGCACGTTCACGTCCACCTCACCGGGTCCCAACTCCAGCCGCAAGAACGCCGCCGGATGCCGGCCCTTCGGCAGCAGGTCCGCGTAGGCCTTGGAGACCGCCGGGGCGAACGAGTCCGTATCCACCACCCGGCCGTTCACCGCAACGTGCAGGTAGCGCCGCGTCGGGAAGCTCACCGCGAGCGGGCTGACGAACCCCCACACTACAGGGTCGTCCAGAGCTATGAGGCTACGCGCCAGCGAGAGCCCGTGGACCTGAGAGATGCGCTCCCGCAGGTCCGCCGCGGCGGGCAACGACATCACCTTCCGACCATCCGAGTTCAGGAAGAACCCGACCTCCGGGCGGCTCAGGGCCAGCGCTTCGACGACCGATGAGGCCGCGTTCGCCTCCGCCCGCGCCGTCCCCAGAAAGCCTCGCCTAACCGGCAGGTTCAGGAACAGGTCCCGCGCCTCGACCGTCGTCCCTGGCGGGTGCGCGGCGGACGTGCATTCCACGATCTCACCGGCGAACACCCTAACGCGGGTAGCCCGTGAGACGCCATGCCCGCACGTCGTTAGGGTGAGCGAAGAGACGGCCCCGATAGCATGCAGCGCCTCGCCCCGAAAACCCAGAGAGACGACGCGGGCAAGGTCATCCGCGCTCTCTATCTTGCTCGTTGCGTTCCGGGCGACGGAGCGTTCGGCATCCTCCGGCGGCATCCCGGAACCGTCGTCGCGCACCCGGATGAGCGAGACCCCACCACCCGCTATCTCGACCTCTACCCGGCTCGCTCCGGCGTCCAGAGAGTTCTCGATCAACTCCTTTACTGCGGATGCGGGGCGCTCGATGACCTCTCCGGCGGCGATCCTGTGCGCCACCTCCGGCGGCAGAAGCCGCACCTTCCCTCCGTATTCAGCCGCTTCCTCGGCGACGAGCCTGGGGAAAAGTCTCAACTCTGCCCCGGCAAGACGTCGAAGCCTTCCGCAACGGCGGCGGCGTGCAGCCTGTCATCCAGGCACACGAAGCCCGCGCCGTTTGTGTATCCCTCGCACCACCGGAGCGCCGCGGCCAATTGGAAGCAATCAGCGGCTTTTAATGGATGGTATTTCGAGAGGAGGGTTGAAAGTAAACGCAGATCATCCTCGGGCCGTATCTCGATCCAGGCTTCGGCCAGGATATCCAGTATGTCGCGAGCCATCTCTTCGCGCTCCTCGTCCAGCCCGCCTTCCCGCCGAATGCGGCTGATCGCCACCGCGCACTCAGACCAGGTTCCCCACCACACTGTTACATCGCCGTCTTCTTGCAGAAGGCTCGTGGCGATACTCGAATTCACCTCTTCAGATATCAGAGGTAACAGCACCGAGCTATCCCAGAATCTCAAGGACCGCTAGCGGCCTTCTTCGCGGTCTTTCAAAAGGGCTTCCAGCAACGAGCCGTTTGAAGGCTTCGAGCGAGACATTGTCCAGAACTCTTCGGGTATCCTGCCGGTACCTCGCCTGATCTCGTCTGGCGAGAGTTTCTTCCGCGCTAGGCGGTTGATGAGATCCCTACGCTCTTTGTCCGTCCTCGGGAATTTCATGTGTTTATCTTAGCACCTTCCGGCACGATCCCCCTATCCCACGAAGTCCTTGACCCCCTCGGTTTCGAGGCGCGTGAGGATCTCTCCGGCCCGGTCCGTGACCTGCCGGGGCAACCCCGCCAGCCGCGCGACGTGGACGCCGTAGGAAGAAGACTCGGCGCCCGCCTCTATCCTGTGCAGGAAGACAATTTCGCCGCCGACCTCCTCGACCGCCGCCTTCCGATTTCGGCAGCCGGGCAGTATCTCCGCCAGCCGCGTTAACTCATGGTAGTGCGTCGCGAAGAGGGTGAGAGACTGCACGTCGTCGTGCAGGTACTCGGCCATCGCCCAGGCGATGCTCATCCCGTCATAGGTCGAGGTACCGCGTCCTACCTCGTCCAGGATGACGAGGCTCCGTTCCGTGGCGCTGTTGAGGATGCTCGCCGCCTCGGTCATCTCGACCATGAACGTCGACTCGCCGCTCGCGAGCCGGTCTTCGGCGCCGACCCTGGTGAAGACGCGGTCGACTACGCCCAGGGTCACTTCGTCGGCTGGGACATAGGAGCCGGTCTGGGCCAGAAGCGCGATGATGGCGACCTGGCGCAGGTAAACCGACTTCCCGGCCATGTTTGGGCCGGTGATGATCTGCAACCGCGAGTCTCCATCCACCTCCGCGTCGTTCGTGACGAAGGGCGTCTCCAGGTTGTGCTCGACCACCGGATGCCGTCCGCCCACGATGCGGATGCCGCGCTCCTCCGTGACCTCGGGACGGCAGTAGCGAAGCTCGGTCGCGGCGGCTGCGAAGGAGGCGACCACGTCCACGACGGCGATGGCGCGTGCTATCTTCTGAAGCTCCGGCGCGGCGTCTTTGACGGCGGCGCGTATCTCGGAGAGGATGCTGCGTTCCAGCCGCTCAACCTCGTCGCGCGCCGTCAGCATCCGGGCCTCGTGCTCTTTTAGCTCCGTGGTGACGTAGCGGGCGTTGTGCTTGAGAGCCTTGCGGTGCTCGTAGCGCGGCGGGACGGACGGGGCGTCCTTTCCCGCCACCTCGATGAAGTAGCCCTCGCCGTCCCGGTAGCCGACCTTGAGGGTCTTCAGCCCGGTCTTCAGGCGTTCCTCGGCCTCGAAGCGGGTCAGCCACTCGTGGGCGCCGTCGCGGAACTCGCGCGCCTCGTCCAGTTCGGAGGAGTATCCGGCGCGGATGGTCTCCCCACTCTCCTCCGAGATGGCCGCCACTATTAGCTCCCGCACCCCCGGCGGTTCCTCCATCGCGGCGAGCACCCGGTCCAGGAGCGAGCTACGTTCGACCGCCGGACCCAGTGCCTCTTTCAGCGGAGCGATGGCCTCCAACGCGCTCTTGAGCGAGAGCAGGTCGTTCGGCGAGGCGGAGAGGCGCACGATGCGGGTGGCGATCCGCTCGATGTCCGGGATGCGGCCCAGGTGCTCGCGGGCTTCCTCACGCAGCATATAGTCCGGGGCCAGCGAGTCCACGGCTTCGAGACGCTGCCGGATGCGGTCCACCTCCAGCAGAGGCCGCTCCAGCCAGCGCCGGAGGGCGCGTTGTCCCATCGGGGTGCGGGTACGGTCTATCGTCTGTATAAGGTCGTCGAGGCCGAGGTTGCGGCGGGTGGCCGCGTCGAGGACCATCCCGGAGCCAGGGTCGTAGGGCCGGAAGGTGACGACCTGCTCCGGCGGAGCGCCGCCGCGCAGGGAGGCGAGGTATTGGACCAAAGCCCCAGCGGCTCCCACGAGCGCGGGTCGCCCCTCCAGCCCGAAACCCTTCAGCCCCGAGACCCGGAAGTGTCTCTTCAGCGCCTGCTCCCCGGCGGACGGCTCGAACGTCCAGCGCGGCGCCGGGCTTATGGTCGCCCACACCTTCGGCAGGTCCTCGGCGGCGGTCCGCTCCGGCACGATGAGCTCTCGCGGTTGCCAGCGTTCCAGCTCGGCGGCCAGTTGCTCCTCCGGCACCTCCGTCCCGGTGAATTCGCCGGTGGATGCCTCGACAACGGCGATTGCCGCGACGCCGTCCCGGATCACGAACGCCGCCAGATAGTTCGCCTGTCCGGCGGAGAGGACGTTATCTTCGATGACGGTGCCGGGTGTGAGGATCCGGGTGACCTCCCGCGTAAACTGCCTGGGCTTGGCCGGGTGCGGGCGCTGCTCGGCGACGGCGACGGAGTGTCCCTTCCGCAGGAGCGTCGCCAGATGTTCTTGCAGGGAGTGGGCCGGCACTCCGGCGAGCGGGACGCGGCCTCCGGGATAGTCAGAAGCCTCGCGGCTCGTCAGGCGGATGGAGAGGGCCTGGGAGATCCTCTTCGCGTCCTCCTCGAACGTCTCGAAGAACGTCCCGACCTGGTAGAAGAGGATCGTCCCCGGCGGCAGTTGCGCCTTTAGCTCTGCGTGACGTCCCAGCATGAGGCTATTCTACGGCGCGAGTAGCGGCGCGTCAGCCCCAAAAACATTCCGCACCACGCCCGGTAATCGACAGATACCCGAAGTTATGGCTCATCGTTTCCGGGCGACGTTTTGTGGCGCGGGATACCCTGTCTTTATCGCTACCGACGACACGGGCAATCCAACGAAGTCGCTGTATGCTTCGACCGCCTCGACAAACTTCTCTTCCTGGTCACCGAATTGCACGAAAGGATCGAGAGTTACGTCGATGGCGTTTTTCTTGAGCTTTCGTTTCCAGGTTCCGGCGACCTGCCCATCGACGACGATCGTAGGCATGAAGATGCCGTTGTTGCCCGGAACGATTTTATGGGCGTGTTCCGCGGCGAGCACGGCACCGCGGTCTTTATAGCCGATCAGGTACTCGTCGAAGCCCGGAAGTAAGTGAACACCGGATCTATTACGGACTGCATGGCCTGGAGCGTCCGCGACCGTCCAGTATTCGTCGCCGTCTATTTTCTCGGAGACAAGCTCTGCCATCCCGATCCCGGATCTTGCCTCGGTGACCGTCAATCCCGCCCATCGAGCGAAGTCATGGACGGTCGCGGGTCCGTGGCCGGCGAAGTAACGTCTGGCAAGCTCGGCGAGTGATTCTTCTCGGGACAGCCTTCTGGAATCAGGCGCCCATTCGTCCAGCAGCACGAACGTCTGCTGTTTATCCTGCCTGGGACCCATACAGATCAGGCCGCTCTGAGCCGCGTACCACAGGATATGATAACCACGCTGCTTCTCCGTACTAATGCTCGCTTCCTCCAGCAACGCCATCATGTCCTGGCGGGACAATCGTCTGCCGCCTCGTAGCACATCGTGGAAGAGACCCTTGCAGCGCTCCAGGATCTCTTCGTCCAGCCCTAGTTGCTCCTGCCGACGTTTGTCCCTGGCGAGCATGCGCGACGCTGAAAGCTCCAGCATCCACTTTGCATCTTCCGGGGGCACGAAATGGATCGTGCCGCGCATCGGCCAGGTACGGAGGATCTCTCCGTCAGATATGGCCCGCTCCACATCCGCCACCGTCGCGGACTCCAAGCGCAACCCGATCGCCCACAACGACTGCAGATAATCCTGCGCCTGAACGGCGCCCAGCCACCTCACCACCTCGTCGGGCTTCTCTAACTTCTCACCTCCGATGCGCTGGTTGAACAGCCGCCGACCGGCGATGTCCATATCCATCACTACCTCCCCGACTGTTTGCTCATGACCCGCTTCATCCGGCCTTCGAGAGCCCTTCTACACACTTCTCTTTTCCGCTCACTCAAAGAATTCTACTGGCTACACGCACCGCTCCCACCCTAGATCTACATGGCGCACAGACCCTCGAAACGAGAGAAGCAGAGACCAGAACTTGACAACCTACCGTGCTCGCGTTAGTGTCGAACCGAACAGTTCGATTCGATACAAAGGTGATTATGGATCAGACTTCAGAGAAGATTCCGGCGCGGGGCGTGAAGGAAGCCCAGATCCTTGCTGCGGCAAGGGCGTTGTTCCTCGAAAGGGGGTTCGCGGGCGCCAGCGCCGACGCCATCGCAAAGGAAGCCAACGTATCCAAAGAGACGCTCTACCGTTACTTCTCCGGGAAAGAGGAGCTTCTTGCCGAGGTGTTGAGGACTTTGATCGGTGAGAAACTTCTCGGAGAGGAAGCACAGAGCCTCGCTTCGCCGGCGTCTCCAGAGACTCGGGATGAGTTGCACGAGGAGCTTCACAGGCTCGCCGACGGCTTGATCCACGCCCTGATGCAGCCCGAGTACCTGGCGCTGGTGCGGGTCATCACCTCCGAGACCTCGCGTTTTCCACAGCTAGGAGATCTCTTTCGGCAAGCGGTAGCGGGACGAGCCCTGGAGAACGTCCGCGCTCTCCTCGAACAGGCCAACGAGTGCAGCATAGCTCGTGTCGGCGACACCGAATCGGCGGCGCGGCTGTTCGTGGGTGGACTACTTACCTACGCCATACTCGACGGTCTGCTGGTCGCCGAAGGTCCCCCTCGCCTGCCATCTCCAGAGCGCATCGAGACCCTGATCGAGACGTATATCAAAGCAATCGGCTGAGACGAGGTGTCTAACGATGAACGAGAAAACCGACAACACCAACAAGCGTAGCGGCGCAGAAACTCAAGATATTGAAGTCCTCGTGGTTGGCGCCGGGCCGACGGGTCTGACGGCTGCGGTAGAGTTGGCGCGCCAGGGAGTAGCCGTTCGCGTGGTGGACAAGCACTCGGAGCGCGCCCGGCACTCGAATGCTCTAGTCATGCACGCAAGGACCCTTGAGGTGATGGACTTGATCGGCCTCTCCGACGAGCTCTTGAAACGCGGTTACGCCGCCCCCGGTATAGACCTCGGCTCCGACTCCGAGCGCCCGGTACGAGCGGAGATGCGCGACCTCGACACCCGCTTCCCCTACATCCTCGTCGTCCCCCAATCCGAGACCGAGCGCGTACTGGAGAACCATCTGGAGAACCTCGGTGTGGAAGTCGAACGAAGCAAGGAGTTCATCGGTTACGAGCAGCGTGACGACGGCGGTGAAGCGTACGTGGAGTCGCGGTTGCGCCTACCCGGCGGAGAAGAAGAGACCATACGCTCGCGCTACCTTATAGGAACGGACGGCGCGCACAGCACCGTGCGCGAGGCCGCCGGCATAGAGTTCGAGGGCGAGCCCTACGGATACACTTTCTTCACCGCCGAGGCGAAGGTCGACGGCGGTATCGAGAGCGGCGGTGTCTCCCAGTATTCCTCGGAGAGAGGACTCGCCTTCATAGTTCCCTTCAGAGACGACTATTTCCGCTTCGTCACCGTTGACTACGATCACTGGGGCGAATCTACGGATAGAGAGCTGACCCTGGAGGAGATGCAGGAGTCGGTCGACGCTATCGTGCCGGCGAAACCAACCCTCCTCGAACCTCGCTGGCTGACACGCTGGGGCTCCGAGATCCGGAAGGTCCCGACCTATCGCGAGGACCGCGTCTTTCTGGCCGGAGATTCGGCCCACGTACATTCGCCGGCCGGCGGGCAGGGCATGAACACCGGCATACAGGACGCTTTCAACCTCGGCTGGAAGCTGACGTTCGTGCTTAAAGGGTGGTCTCCCGAGTCGCTACTCGACTCCTACGAGGCGGAGAGGCTTCCGCTGGGACGGCGGGCGGTGCGCATCAGCGACCTCATACTGCGGAGCCTCCTGATCCGCCACCTGAAGCTCAAGGCTGCTCGTGAACTATTGGTGCGAGCGCTAGTACCCCTGCCCCCGATCCAGAAGTCACTCTCGGAGGGCCTCTCCGGTATCGGCATAGACTACCGCCACACCGAGAGAAAGAGCGGGAATCTGGCCGAGGACTTGCGCCAGGAGCTTGGAACGGACGCTCTGAGAGCCGGAGACCGGGTACCGGACCTGGAGCTCGACGCGCCGGAAGGTCTGACCGAGGAGCTATCCGCCGGGCCAACAACTCGCCTCTACGAGCTGCTGCGCGGCCCGACCTACTCCCTGTTCGTCTACGCCTCCTCCGAGCGCGCCGGAGACGACCTCTCCGGGTTCGCCCGCTCCGTCACTTACGCAACCGGCGGAGCTATCAGGACCTATGCGGTAGTGGGCCAGGGAGCGCCGGGATGGGCTGGCTCCGGCGTGCCGGTCTTCGCCGACTTCAAGCACCAGTTCGAGAGCAGGATCGGCGCCAGAGACGGCAGCGTGCTGCTCGTCAGGCCCGACGGTTACGTCGCTTTCCACCGCAGGGGCTACGATCAGGTGCTAGCTGCTGCTCTGGGAAAGTGGGGCCAGCGCGCACCTTCTCCCGATAGCCGTTCGAAACAACTCACCTACTGAAGAGAGGAGAAGCCGATGAAAATCACGACGAAGACAATGCAAGTCTTGCTCGGGTTGGCGTTTCTGGGGGCCGGAGGCTCCAAGTTGGCAGGTGTGGATCAAATGGTGGATGAATTCGACCGTTATCGCTATCCGCAGTGGTTCCGGATTGTAACCGGGCTCGTGGAGGTGAGTGGAGCTTTGGGGATGCTCGCTGGGATCTTCCGGCCCGTGGTGGCGCCGTTCGCGGGGCTGCTCCTTGCGGCTACGATGGCGGGCGCTCTGGCTACGCACCTGCGTATAAAAGACCCGGTTGCAAAGATGGCTCCTCCCACCGTATTGCTCATTCTTTCGACCGCGGTGTTAGCGGCGCATCTTACCGGGCGCGCCAGAGTATCAAGCTAACAAAGAAGCGGCATCGCGACCAGTCACCACGGGCCGCGGCGTCTTTTCGCGGCGCGGGTGGTAGCTCATTAGATCAGCGATCCGTCTTCATCGTCCTTGGAGCGAGTCTTCCATAGAGAGGCAAGGATCGAGCCGGTGACGACCGTGGCTATGACGGTCAGGGAGATCCAGATCGGGAACTTCCCGAAAAGCCCCGAGTAGATGAACTTAGCGCCAACGAAGACCAGCACTATGGAGAGACCGGCGTCAAGTACACGAACCTATCTATCATGTCGGCGAGCATGAAGTACAGCGGCCTTAGACCGAGGATGGCGAAGGCGTTGGCCGACCAGACGATGAACGTGCTGGAGGTTACGGCGAAGATGGCCGGTATGGAGTCCACGGCGAAGACCACGTCCGTCGTCCCGACGACGACTATAACGGCGAAGAGCGGCGTGGCGAGGAGCTTGCCTCCGTGACGGACGAAGAACTTCTCGTTCTAGAAGTCCTCCGTCATGGGGACCAGCCGCCGCACGATCCGCAGGACCGGGTTGCGCTCGGGGTGTACCTCGGCGTCGTCGTGCATCGCCATGCGGATGCCGGTGTAGATCAGGAACATACCGAAGACGTAGACCATCCACTCGTAGCGGTGCAACAGCTCCGCCCCGACCGCGATAAACCCGCCCCGCAACACCAGGGCGCCCAGAATGCCCCAGAACAGCACCCGGTTCTGGTATTGGGACGGCACGGCGAAGTACGTGAAGATCAGGGCGAACACGAACACGTTATCCACGGAAAGGCTGCGCTCCACGATGTAGCCGGTGAAGTATTCGCTCCCGCGCTCCGGGCCGGCCACCACGAATACAACCATCCCAAAGAGCAGAGCGGCAACTATCCAGAAGACACTCTGAACCGTCGCCGACCGGAAGGAGACCTCGCGCGTCCGGCGACCCAGGACCATCAGGTCGAGCATCATGAGAGCGGCGATCAGGGCCGTAAACCCGTACCAAGCCCAGAGAGGGAAAGTCGTCACGCCACCCTCCCCGTCCCGCGGCGGCGCGGCGCCGTCCTCCGCTCACTACCGGATGCATCTCTTCGCGACATAACCCATCTCCTCCACGGACGGGCCTCGGGACATTAAAAAACGAGCCCCTCGGCCAGTTTACCTGCCGATGGTCTCGCTCGTTGCGCCTAAGCGCCGGTATCCGGCCGGGAGCTTCGCTCCGTACTGACGACCGGGTCCCCCGCATCCAGCGGGCGGCTACTCCCCAATTGACCCAGAGTATACTCACGAAACCTCTCTACGCAAACGAACGACGTCCGAAGAGCGCCTCGATGCGCGAACCACCGAGGGAGGAGAGACCACATGGAAGACGTAGACGAGAGAGTTTCGAGGTTGGTACTCGCCCACGCCTCCCTGAGCGCCGCACTGAACCTGATAGCCTCGATGCACGCTCGCGGCCCGCGCCACGCCGCCGCCTTCTTCGCTCTGGCCGCCGGTCTTCCCGCCCTGGGCGAGTTACTCGTCACCGGACCTCTAGGGCTCCTGCGACACCGCACGCAGCCCCGGATAGCGGGCGTGCCGGTCGCCATTCCGCTCGGCTGGTACTGCGTGATCCAGGGCTCTTTCGTGACCGCCGAGCGGATCCTGGCCCAGTTCCCTTCGAGTGCGTCCGTCAGGAGAGGATTCCTGCCACCGGCCGCCGCCCTGATCGGGGCGAGCCTGGATCTCGTCCTGGACCCGGCCGGCCTGGATGGCGGGCTCTGGGAGTGGAACGGAGACGGGGCTTACGCGCGGGAGATCGAAGGCTCCAACGGCCACAAGGGCGTGCCGCTCGTCAACTACCTCGGCTGGCTCACGCTGGTCACGGGCGTGGTCTTCCTCCACGGACGGACGCTCGGGCGCGGCGACAGCGAGAGTCCGGGGACCGGCCATCCGCCGGTGCTGCTGCTTCTGCCCTACTATGCGGCATCGCTCGTATGGGCGGCGAAGCGGCGGAGACTCAGGTACGCTCTCTACTCACTTCCGTGCGCGATCGCCCTGTACGCGGGAATGAAAAAGGAATAACCAACCGGAACGTGACCTAGAGGGGAGCGCGAGTGACACCGAAGCCCGTAATCTTGGACGTGGACCCCGGCCACGACGACGCCGTGGCCCTGATGATGGCCTGCGGCGCGCCGGAGCTGGACCTCCTCGCCGTCACGACCGTCGCCGGGAACGTCTCCCTGGACAAGACGACCCGCAACGCCCTGCGCGTCCTCTCGCTCATCGGACGCACGAACATACCCGTCGCGGCCGGGGCCGCGAAGCCTCTGGAACGCGCGCTACGCACCGCCGAAGACGTCCACGGCGAGAGCGGCCTGGACGGGCCCGAGGAGATCCCGGAAGCTACCTTCGAGGCCGACGAGCGCGACGCCGTAGCGCTAATGGCAGATTCGCTGCGAGGTTCGCCGGAGCCCGTTACCCTGATCCCGGTCGGCCCCCTCACCAACATCGCCCTCTTTCTGCGTGAGCACCAGGACCTGAAGGAGCATATAGCGCGCGTCTCCCTCATGGGCGGTAGCATCGGCCTCGGCAACACGACGCCCGCCGCCGAGTTCAACATCTACGTCGACCCGGAGGCGGCGCGCGAGGTCTTCGACTCCGGCCTGCCCATAACCATGTCCGGCCTGGACGTAACGCATCAGGCCGGCGCCGGTCCCGAGGAGAGAAAGCGCCTGCGGGCCACCGGCGAGGTCGGTGGGGTAGTCGCGGGCTTCCTGGAGTTCTTCGCCTCCACCTACGAGCGCATCTACGGCTTCGACGCGCCGCCGCTGCACGACCCGGTGTCGGTAGCGGCGGTGCTGGAGCCAGACTTGTTAAAGACGCGGCCGATGCGGGTGGACGTGGAGTGCGAGAGTCTGCTGACACGCGGCGAGACAGTATGCGACTTCTATGGCGTCACCAAAAGGCAACCCAACGCCGAGGTTGGCGTAGAGCTGGACCGAGAGAATTTCTTCGATCTCTTGTACCGGACGCTGGGCAAACTCTAGGGAAGGAGGACATCATCTCCGGCAGGTCCGAGCGGTTGCGAAAGGTATACGAAGCCCGAAACGACGTAGAACTGGCCGAAGGCTACGATAACTGGGCGAGCAACTACGAAGGGGACGTATCGAGCTTCGGATACAAAATCCCCGCCGTGGTGTCCGGTCTGGCCGGACGTTATCTGGACCGTGGAGACAGGCTATTGGACGCCGGCGCGGGCACGGGGGTTTTAGGAGAGATCCTTCACCTCCTCGGCTACGCGAACCTGACCGGGATAGACCTCTCGGAAGGCATGCTGGCGAGAGCCCGCGAGAAGGGCGTCTACGGGTCCCTGCGGCGCATGAAGCTCGGTGAGCGCCTGGATTCCCTCGACGACGCCTTCGACGCCACTCTCTCCTCGGGTGTGTTCACGACGGGCCACGCCCCGCCGGAGTCCCTGCGGGAGATCGCGCGGGTCACCCGTCCGGGCGGCCACGTTATCTTCAGCGTCCGCCGGGACGTGTACCTCGAAGGGGGTTTCGAGGTGGAGCAGGATTCACTGGAACGCGAAGGTAAATGGCGGACGGTGGAGAGAACCGGAGAGTTCCAGTCCCTGCCTCTGGGCGAGCCTGAAGTGTACGGGCTCGTGTTCGTGTACAGGGTCTCCTGACCTTTCCCGAGTTCGGGCATCACGAGCCACGACGCTCTGGAGGTCGTCGTCCGCCACACAACTACCAGGTAGCGCACGTACCTTATTGAGCAGCGAATATGCTGCAAGGAAACAAAATATGTTGCAAGGAAAAAACAAAATATGTTGCAAGGAAACGAAAGTTAGCGTATCGTGTGCGGCAGCAAAAGGCAAAAGGTCCGAAAACATCGGACCCATAAAGGAGGGGGAAAGTAAGTGATCAGTCAGGTAACCGCACGTCTTCCGTTTGGGAGGACGACGCACAGGATGCTCAAGCTCTCGGTAATCAGCCTATTCATGGCCGTGGCCGCAACGTTGATCATGGCTAACGCGGCCAACGCATCATACGAGTATAGTCCGGTAGACAGCGACGGTTACGTGCCCGTCTACAGCACCTGCTTCGCCGGCAGCCAGGTCGGCTACTACAGTTGGTACTCTGACGGCTACACCGTCTCCGGCGCTATCTACGTCAACGATTGCTACCTGCAGAGCCTCGGGGCCGGTCCGAACGACCGCGCGCGGGTTATAGAGCACGAGATGGGCCACGCTCAGGGCCTCCCGCACAGCTCCGACCCCAGCAGCGTCATGTATCCGGTCTACACGATCACCGGCACGTAGCCCGGTATCAGCGAGACCGGAAGTTCGCCTCCGGTCTCGCCCCGTCTTTGGCCCAGGATCTGGCGTAAACTTCGGACAACGCAAATTACTGGAGGAGCGCCATGACGAACATGCCGGAGAAAGGACAGCAACTACCGGACCTCGAGTTCATCACCGAGGATGAAGACCATCTATCGTCCGGGGACCTGGCCGGGCGGAAGACCGTACTCTACTTCTACCCGAAGGACGACACACCTGGCTGCACCGCGGAGGCTTGCTCCTTCCGGGACCGGATGGACGATTACCGGCGGGCGGAAATACAAGTCTATGGCGTCTCGCTCGACTCGCCCGAGTCGCACCGCGAGTTCCGTGAGAAGCACCAACTCAACTTCCCGCTGCTTACAGATCACGACGGGCGCGCGGCTCGGGAGCTAGGAGTGCTCGGCGACCGGGGCTACGCGAACCGCGTAACTTTTCTGCTGGACCCCGAGGGCAAAATAGCCCGTCTCTATCCGGAAGTCTCGCCCGAGACCCACGCCGACGAAATCCTCGAAGACGCGGCGGCGATTTAGGTCTTCCCTTGCGTTTCGGGCCGTAAGAGCGAGGGTAAGCACGTCTAAACATCGCAAAAGATCGGGCAGGAGGCCAAAGTGGACACCGAAGGACACCGGGACCGTTTCCAGGAACTAGAAAAATCGTACAGGGATTACACCGTCTACGACCAGCACTACGAGAAGATCGGCAAGGTAGACGACCTCTTCGTTGACGCGGACGACCAGCCCGAGTACATCGGCGTCAAGACGGGCTTTCTGGGGACCAAGTCCACCTTGATCCCGATGGATATAGCCCGCGTGAACGACCGGCGCAAGCTCATAGAAGTCGCGGCGGATAGGGACATGATCAAGGACGCCCCGACCTTCGACAACAAAGAAGAGATGACCCCGGATCACGAACACCGCATCCACTCCTATTTCGGTCTGGAACGTCCCAACTCCTGGAACGAACGCGGCGGCTACGGCGACTACTACCAGTCCGGCGCCTCTGGAGAAGGTTACACCCGCGAAGAGCTTGAGAGGTCCGTGGACACCGAGTACGGAGAACGCATGGAGGAGTCCCCGCAAAGTCCGATGGAGAGCACATCCTACCGCGATGACGAGCGATACGACAGCCGTTCTTCGCGCTCCAGCGAGGAGCGATACGACAGCCGTTCTTCACGCTCCGATGAAACCGGCCGGGATGACCTGGACATACCGCTAGAACGTACGGAGTCCGAAAGGCCTGGGGGGTACACGGAGCGCCCGGCGGAGCGCACTACTTCCTCTCGCGACGACGAGCGATACGCTGATACTCGCTCTTCACGCTCCGACGAGGCCGACCGGGATGACCTGGGCGTACCACTAGAACGTGCAGGTTCAGAAAGGCCTAGAGGCTACACGGAGCCAAGAGAAGAGACTGTTGGATCTAGCACGACTTTCGGCGGCCCCGAGGACAGCGCGCGGACGGAGGAAAGCGGCCAGACCTTCACCGACGAGAAAGAAGTCGGCGGCATGAGAGTACACAAGCGGATCCGTCGTTAACAGAACCCTCGTAACAACCGTGCGGTCTTCACGAACGCCAGAAGGTCGAGTGTTGCGCTAGCTCACACAGCCTAATGCCGAACCCGACTTCGTTATTACTTCGCCAAGAGGCGTGTGAGCCGCAGATGCACGCCTTCGTCCTCGTCGGTGACGTAGAAGAATCGACCCGCGTCGGTGATGGCTATTCCCTCGACGCGCGGGAGAGATGGGAACTCGCGGACGAACTCGGCCTCCAGGGAGCCGGAGTGCTTGCCGGATGGAAGGGCGCAGCGGAAGTGCGTGGCTACCGTACTCTGGCCGCCGGGGTAGTCCTGGATAAGGACGCTATGTTTGTCGCGGCTGTCCACGTTGCCGGTTACCAGATGAAGCTCTTCGCCCCCGGCTCCGCCTTCTCCGCTCTTGAGGAGCGCGAGATCCCGGACGCCGGCGATGTCTCCGTCCCGGCCCACGGCGTCCACGGTCCAGAAGCCGCGAACCTCCGGTAGCTCGTCGCCGGGCTCGAAGAGGCGGTCGATGCCTCGCAGCTCGATGAGGATGGGGCGTCCGTCGGCGGTCGTTGGGAAGCGGAGACCGAGAAGTAGCGTCCCGTCGGCGCGGAACGCCGCGCCTTCTACGTTGATCGGGTAGTCGTCCTCGCGCACGAGGCCGTCCCACCCTTCTTTTTCTTCCTCGCCGGACTTCATCGTGGCCTCGATGAGCGCCTCGCGGGTCTGCTTGCCTAGAGGGATCAGATCCGGACCCATCGTCCGCAGGGCGTCGTTTATGAGGCGGTGTAGCGCGAAGCCGCGGCGGGATATCTCCGTCTCGACTGCTGGATCCTCGGTAACGCTTTCGACACCGTCCTCCCGGAAGCGGGCCACGAAGCCTCTCTCGGGTTGCAGCGGACCAGCCTTGCCGCCGAAATGAGAGCCGAACACGTACACCCAGCCGTCGTGGCCGGTGATCGCCTCGGCGTCCTTCGTCTCTCCGGCGTCTCCGCTAGGTTTCGCGCGCAGACGCTCGATGTCCCAACTCTCGCTCATGTCGGCGTCGCGCCGGTGTCCGATTACGGCGATGCAGTTCTCGATCTCTCCCTCGTCCATTACCACCCAGAACGCGAGGTCCCACCCATGCTCCGCGAGCAGCGCCTCGTTCTCGACGCTCAGCAAACCCGACGCCTCGTTCGGATTCAAGTTGAGGTCTAGCTGAAATAGCTCGTCGCCCTTGCCCGTCACACGCTACCTCTCTTCGCCGTTTTAGCCAACCTTCATCATACACCCGACTCCGTTAGACAAGGACAAGCCGGACAACCGGATGAGCTGGAGGAGATGATACTGGTGTGGTTGGCGGAACTGAATAGGCTGGAGCTTGAGGCCCGGGCCGCGCAGGAGAGATTCCCCGCTAAAAGGAGCAGGGCTGTCGTGCCTCGTTCCGCATCTCAGGCGGCGGGCGTTACGAAGCCAGGTCTACAAGCAGCGGAGGCAAGACTCTTTTAATCAGTAGCGAGCTTCTTGCAGAGCATCTTCCACGGGCCGCGCTTCCCGCTTGGCAACCGCCAGTAGTTTTCTGGCTTCCTCGATACGCCCGCCAAGTTCCTGCTGCATGTGGTCCAGCATGTCGGTGAGCGGCTCGTTGTGCAGACGGCGT
Source organism: Rubrobacterales bacterium (assembly GCA_038198445.1). Classification (GTDB taxonomy): domain Bacteria; phylum Actinomycetota; class Rubrobacteria; order Rubrobacterales; family Rubrobacteraceae; genus JACDDK01. The sequence continues at coordinate 8,390 of JBBPZZ010000183.1, read as the reverse complement.
ACCTGAGACGACCAGTCGGACAACATCCCTTGAGCCTGGGCAAGCTCTCCTATCGCGGCGTATGCCTCCTGCTCGCGGGCGCACTTCTCGCATAGTGGGATGCCCCAGATCTCTCTCGCCGCCAAACGGAGACACGGATCGTCCGTACCGCTCCGCATCTGACACCGTCCGGAATCTCTCGCCACCCTGATCATAAGGACCTCCTTCACTCGGTCCCCCCACTAATCACTTCAGTATTTCACGATACGGTGAAACCTCTGTAAAGTTTCAATTACCTTGAATGAAGACGGCATTTACTTTTGTTACGAATATTATTCTAAGGCGGGCACGAGCTTACGGAACTCCCAGTCCAGGCCCTCCCCGGCGTGGTGGAACCTTCACTCTTCAGCCGGCACCGAAAAGCGCGGGTGTACTATAAGAGATCAGACACAGTTGTCCGGCAAGTAAAGGAGCGGCAATGGGACTTACGGTTGGTTACGGCCCATTCGGCGAACGGAGCGACGGCACGTTCAACTTCAAGGTCCAGGCGCCCGAAAACCACGTCCTGTACCTGGAGGATTCCCCGCGCAGGGTGCGGGTGATGTTTGGCGGCGAGACCATCGCGGACAGCCGACGGGTAAAGCTTCTGCACGAGACGAAGCACCTGCCAATCTACTACTTCCCGGAAGAGGACGTCCGCATGGACCTCCTGGAAGAGTCCGGCCACACTACCCACTGTCCCTTCAAGGGAGACGCCTCTTACTGGTCGGCGCGGGTGGGAGATCGCGTAGCCGAGGACGCGGTATGGGGCTACCCGGAGCCGCTGGAGGGATGTCCTCCGATCTCCGGCTATCTGGCTTTCTATTGGGACAGGATGGATGCGTGGTTCGAGGAGGAAGAGGAGGTCTTCGTCCATCCTCGCGACCCGTACCACAGGGTCGACGTGCTGGATAGCTCCCGGCACGTGAAGGTCTCGCTGAACGGCGAAGTCGTCGCCGAGACGGACCGGCCTAAAGTCCTGTTCGAGTCCGCCCTGCCGCCGCGCTACTACATCCCGCCCGAGGACGTGCGGACCGAGCGGCTAACCCCGACGGAGACTCACACGCGCTGTCCGTACAAGGGGATCTCCTCTTACTGGTCGGTCGAAGCCGGCGGCGAAGGTGTGGAGGACATCGTCTGGGGCTACCCGGAACCAATCGCGGCGGTAGAGAAGATCCGGGACCACCTCTGCTTCTTTAACGAGAAGGTGGAACTGGAAGTGGACGGCGAAGCGCAGGAGAGACCCCGGACGCAGTGGTCGTAACGCCCTCCGGCTACCAGACCTGCCAGCGCGTGGGCGCTATCCTGATCGCCACGGAGTACGCCCGCGCGAATCCCTCCGGGTCGAACCCGATCCTCGCGATGCTCTCCCGGTACTTCTCGACGTACTCCGGGACCTCATTAGCGGGCGGAACGTCCTCTACTACCTCGGCCCTCCCCTGAACACGCACCACGTCGCCGCCACGCTCGTCCGAGTTGAGGTTCAAGTCCACCAGCGGATTGCCGCCAATGTTCCGCAGCTTCTGACGGCCCTCCTGAGAGTAGACGAGGAACGTCTCCCCATCCCACAGGAACCACACGGGCACGGACTGCGGCTGTCCATCGCGCCGGACGGTCGTAAGCCAGGCGATCCTCTCCTCCCGCAACCGTCCCTCGGCTCGTCCTCCCGCTTCCGTCGTCGTGTCGAACATGCAGACCCCTTTCCCGATCGCCCTCTTCTCCGGTAGCTTACCCGACAGGCAAGGCCCCCCGTCCCGGAAGCCTTGCGGCTCCTTGCGCCCCTTTTCAGGTTACACACATGTTGCAATTTAGTTACGATGTGTTACGTTCTCTGGGTCTTGAGCGAACTGATGTCAAAGAAGGTTCTGTTACCGGCGCTTCTGGGGTTCGTGCTGCTTGGGGCCTCGTTGCTGTTCTTGATGAAAAGCGGCGGCCACGAGCAGATCCAAAGGGTAACCGGTGTCGAGCACTCAGCCGTTACCGATGCCCCACGCGCCCCGCAATCGGATGGCGGCGACGGCAAAACATTGGTCGCTTCCTACTATGGGCCCGAGCTTGAGGGCAGCCCCACAGCCAGAGGCCAGCCGTTCGACCCAGAGAAGTACACGGCCGCCTCCAAGACCCTGCCGCTCGGGACGAAGCTGGAGGTGAGCCGTGGCGGCGAGTCCGTCGAGGTCACCATCAACGACCGCGGCCCCTACGTGGCGGGACGCGACATAGACCTCTCGCTGGCGGCGGCCCGCGAGCTGGGCCTGACCGGCATGGCCGAAGCGCCGGTCAAGGTAACCGTACTGTAACTTCGCGGCGTCTCTAACCGGAAGCCATACCTTTCTTCCGCAACTCTTCCAGAGCCTTCCCGGACTTCTTCAGGTCTCCTAACTCCATGCCGCGCAGGACCTCCGGCGCCTTCGTGAACTGGATGTCACCGTATTCGACTACCTGCCAGTGGTTCCCCCACGGGTCGAGGAAGTCCAGTCCTCTGCCCGGCAGGATCCCCACCCCCAACTCCCCGAGCGCCCGCCGGACAGCCTCCCTATCATCGACGACCATCCCGATATGCCTGTGTTCGTCTGGCGGCTGCGTCCGTCCCTTGGAGAGGGCGATGAACTGGTCGCCGGCGTCGATAAACGCCATCCCGGTACTGCGTCCGCGCAGCTTTATCTCGAAGAGGCGCCCGTAGAACTCAAGGGCCTCCTCGATGTCGCCGACCTCCAGGGCGACGTGGTTGAACCCGACCAGCCTCGCGGGGCGCGCCACGACTCCTACGATACGCTCGGCAGGTAACTCGGTCGACATTTCTCGTAGGCTTCGAGGTCGTCCTCGTGCGTGAGCGTGAGGCTGATGTCGTCGAGGCCTTCCATTAGACGCTGGCGGGTGAAGTCGTCCATCTCGAAGGTCTCCCGGACGTCGGGGCCTGTTACGGTGCGCTCGCCGAGTTCCACAGTGATGACGGTCTCCGGATCATCCCGCACGGCGTCCAGGAGCTTCTGCACGGCTTCTTCGGGCAGCTCGACGGCGAGCAAGCCTATCTTGGCGCAGTTGTTCTTGAAGATGTCGGCGAACGATGGGGCGATGACCGCGCCGAAACCGTAGTCCTGGATGGCCCAGGGCGCGTGTTCGCGGCTGGAGCCGGAACCGAAGTTCTTCCCCGCCAGGAGCACCACCGCGCCCTCGTGCTCGGCCCTGTTCATCACGAACTCCGGGTCGTCGCGCCAGCTAGAGAAGAGGAACTGGCCAAAGCCGGTCCGCTCTATACGCTTGAGAGCATCACTAGGAACGATCTGGTCGGTGTCCACGTCGTCCCATCCAAGGGGAAGGGCCTTCCCCGAGACGCGCTGTACTGGCTCCATCTAAAGCACCTCCACTGGTACGCCGAGTTCACTGGGCAAGGCGAACCGTCCCATTACCGCCGTCGCCGCCGCCACCGCCGGACTAACCAGGTGCGTCCTGCCACCCTTGCCCTGACGTCCCTCGAAGTTGCGGTTGGAGGTCGAGGCGCACCGCTCGCCGGGCTGCAAGATGTCCGGGTTCATCCCGAGACACATCGAACAACCGGCGTTGCGCCAGTCGAAGCCGGCCCCGGTGAAGATGTCCGCCAGCCCCTCCTCCTCGGCCTGCTGCTTCACGCGCATCGAACCCGGCACGACCATCGCCCGGATGCCTTCCTTGACCGTGTGGCCTTCGAGCACGGCGGCGGCGGCGCGCAGGTCCTCTATGCGGGCGTTGGTGCAGGAGCCGAGGAAGACGGTATCCACCTCGATCTCCCGGATCGGGGTTCCGGGCGTGAGCGCCATGTACTTGAGCGCCCGCTCGTGGCCGTCGTTCTCTGGCTCCGGGACCTCGCCGTCGAGCGGCACGGTCTGGGCCGGGGTCGTGCCCCAGGAGACGTATGGCACGAGGTCTTCGGCCTGGATGACGACCTCCTTGTCGTACTCGGCGCCCTCGTCGGTGGGGAGGTTCTTCCACTCCTCAACGACCCGGTCCCAGTCCTCGCCCTTCGGGGCGTGGGGCCTATCCTTGAGGTACTCGAAGGTCGTCTCGTCCGGCGCGATGAGTCCGGCCCGCGCGCCGCCCTCGATGGACATGTTGCACACGGTCATGCGGCCCTCCATCGAGAGCGAGCGGACAGCCTCTCCCCGGTACTCGATGACGTGGCCCACGCCGCCATCGGTCCCGATGCGGTTCAGGATGCCGAGCATGAGGTCCTTCGCCGTAACGTCCGCCGGAAGCTCGCCCTCGACCGTGACGGCCATCGTCTTGGGACGGCGCTGCGGGAGCGTCTGGGTCGCCAGGACGTGCTCCACCTCACTGGTCCCGATGCCGAACGCGAGCGCCCCGAACGCGCCGTGGGTCGCGGTGTGGCTGTCACCGCAGACTATGACGAGGCCCGGCTGGGTCAGGCCCATCTCCGGCCCGATGATGTGAACGATACCCTGCCCGATGGAGCCCCAGGCGTTCAGCTCGATGCCGAACTCCTCGCAGTTCTCGCGGAGGGCCTCCATCTGCTTCGCGGAGGTTTTGTCCTTTATGGGGACACCGAACTCCGAGGTCGGGACGTTGTGGTCCATCGTGGCGTAGGTGAGGTCCGGGCGGCGAACCTTGCGGCCCGCAAGCCGCAGGCCCTCGAACGCCTGCGGGCTCGTTACTTCGTGTACGAGGTGGAGATCTACGTAGAGGAGATCCGGCTCCCCCTCGACGCTCCTTACTACGTGCTTCTCCCACACCTTCTCTACCAGCGTCTTCGCCTTACTCATTTATGCCTTCCTTTCCTTTGCGAACGTCTTTTCCGGCTTGCGCCCATTGTAGACCGCGAAGCGATTGTCTTCGTAGTTGCATTCGACTTGCTCGAAACCTGCTTCCTCCATCCACGCGAGTTGCGCCGTGAGCGTGGTGTTCCTGTCCGCCCGGATTCGCTCCAGCGCGGCGGCAAGCTCTCCCTCGCCGACACCACTTCGTAGCCCTCACGCCCTCCCTCCCCGTACCGCCGATATGTTCAGACGAACGTAATCGAGGGTGGGCGGCTCCTCCGCGACCGCGACCTTTTCGGCCACCGCGCGGGCGAACGGTGCGTGCTCCTCCTTCGGCAGGCGTTCCAGGTGTCCGCCGAGCACTACCGCCGCCATGAAACGCGCCAGTTCCTCCACCGAACCGAACGGCGTCGGCTCGTCGTGCAGCCAAGTCTCGACCTCCACGAAGCCCGCGTCCTCCAGGCGCTTCCGGGTCGTCTCCGCGTCAGCGTATTGCTTGTCGTCGCTCCAGCCCTCGAAATACCACCGGAAGCGCTCCTCGTTTATAGTCTCTTGCGCCGCCCTCGTGGCGCGGGAGATGTTTCCCTCGCCGCCACACTGGGCGACGAGGCGGCCACCCGGCTTCAGGGCATCGGCCAGCCGTTGAAAGAGGGTGTCATGGTCCTTTATCCAGTGGAAGGTGGCTGTCGAGAAGATCAGGTCCACCCGCTCCGCGACCTCCAGCCGCAAGAGATCCTGCCGCTCGACCCGTACCCTGGGCTCCCCGGCGAAACGCCGTTCGGCCGCCCCTACCATCGCCGCCGAGCCATCCACCGCCAGCACCGACCCCTCCGGTAACCGCTCCAGCAGTAGCTCCGTCACCCGTCCGGTCCCGCACCCGGCGTCTATGGCGGCCTCGTCCCCCCTCACCTCCACGCGCTCCAGCACGCCCGCCCCCCAACGCGTCTGGGGAAAGGAGATCTCCTCGTACGTCCCGGCGTCCCACTCCCGCGTCAAAACCCAGCTACCTCTTGCTTTGTCTCAACATGTGAGATACATTGACTGACATATGGACAGTTTAGACGAACTCTCGGTGAAAAGCAACGGTGGAGTGGTGAGTGGGGTCGGGGTGTTGGACAAGTCGGTTGCGATCCTGTCCTTCCTCTCCGGGCGGGGGTTGGCGAGTCTGGCGGAGGTGGTGGAGGGCACTGGGCTGCCGCGTCCGACGGCGCACCGGCTGCTCTCGGCGCTGGAGACGCATCACCTCGTGACGCGGCGGGAGGGGCGGTACGCGCTTGGGCTGCGGCTGCTCGGCTGGGGGAACAGGGCGGCGGGCGTGGGGCTCGTGGAGCGTGCGCATCCCGTACTGGAGAGGTTGCGAGACGCGACCGGAGAGAGCACGCAGCTCTACGTGAGGGAGGGAGGGCAGCGGATGTGCGTAGCCTCCGTGGAGCGGGCGACGGGTCTGAGGGACACGGTGCCGGTCGGGTCGGTGCTGCCGCTCTCGCGCGGCTCGGCGGGGAAGGTGCTGCTCGCTTGGGCGCGGAGCGGGGAGGCCGGTGGAAATCCAGAGACGGCGGAGTTCGAGGAGATTAGGAACCGGGGCTGGGCGGAGAGCGTGGCCGAGCGGGAGGCGGGCGTGGCAAGCGTCAGCGCGCCGGTCTTCGGTCCCGGTGGGGGACTTAGCGCGGCGGTCAGCGCGAGCGGACCGATCTCCCGTCTCGGAGAACGTCCAGGGGAGCGGCTCGCGGGGCGGGTAGTCGAGGCTGCGAGGGAGATAGAAGGGTCGCTGGCCGTGGGAGTCTCGTCGTGAAGCGGCGGGCGAGAGGAAGACCCCGACGAACCTAGCCCGGACCGTTAGAATAAACAACAAGTCTGAGGCGCAAAACACCACAGAGAAAGGCCGGGCCATGATCGTAGCCGAGATAAGCATCGCCCCGCTCGGGACAGAGTCAACCAGCGTCAGCCGGTACGTCGCGGCGGCAGTGAAGGAGCTGGAAGCATCCGGGCTGAAGTGCTCGCTGGGTCCGATGGGGACGACGGTCGAAGCGGAGGGCGTGGAAGAGGTCTACGCGGCCCTCGCGAAAGCCCAGGCCGCCGTCTTCGAGCTGGGGGGAGTAGAGCGAGCGTACACTGTCGTAAAGATGGACGAGCGGAGAGACAGCGGACGCTCCTCAGACGATATGGTGAGTGCGGTCCGGGAGAACATAGCGGGAAACCGGTAGCAAGTCTCCGGGCAAATGCGAAACGTCCTCTATTCGCTAGAATAGGCTCCATGCAAAACAAGAAACGAGTATTCAGCGGCATACAGCCGAGCGGCACGCCACACCTGGGGACGTATCTCGGGGCGTTAAAGAACTGGGTCTCGATCCAGGAGGGCTACGAGAACTTCTACTGCATCGTTGACCTGCACGCCCTCACAACCCCGCAGGACCCGAAGGTCCTCCGGGACAACGTGCGGGAGTTGGCGGCGGTCTTTCTGGCGGTTGGCCTCGACCCGGCCCGATCCGTCATATTCCGGCAGAGCCGGGTCTCAGAGCATACGGAGCTTGCCTGGCTCCTCAACTGCATCGCCAGGATGGGCGAGCTTTCGCGAATGACCCAATTCAAGGACAAGGCCCAGAAGGGCGGCGCGGAATCCGCGAGCGTGGGGCTCTACGATTATCCGGTCCTCCAGGCGGCGGACATCTTGCTCTACAACGCGCATCTCGTTCCGGTGGGCGAGGACCAGCGACAGCATCTGGAGCTAAGCCGCACGCTGGCGCGGCGGTTCAACGGGATGTATGGAGAGACTTTCGTCGTGCCGGAGCCCATGATCCTCGATACCGGGGCGCGCGTCATGGCGCTGGACGAGCCTACACAGAAGATGAGCAAGAGCTCCCCGACGCCCGGAGGATACATAGCGCTGTTGGACGAGCCGGATATGATCCGGCGCAAGATCCGTCGCGCAAAGACCGACTCGGGCTCGGAGATCGTCGCTTCCCCCGACAAACCGGCTATCAACAACCTCCTCGGCATCTACGCCGCCATGACGGGAAAGCCTGTCCCCGAGATAGAGGCGCAGTACGAAGGTAAGGGCTACAGAGAATTCAAGAAAGACCTCGGCGAGGTAGTGGTCGAGAGGCTCTCCCCCATCCGGGAGCGGGCGCTGGGGTTGATCGACTCTCCCGAAGAACTCGACGAGATCATGGAGAGCGGGGCCGAGAAAGCCCGCGAGGTCGCGCGCTCCACCCTCCACGACGCCTGGGCGAAGATGGGCCTGGATTAGTGGAGGAGACGAAACAGAAGATCCTCAAGGTCCTCACCGCCATCCCGCAGGGCGTCCTCTACTCGACCACGGACTGGCACCGTATCCTGGGCGACGATAAACGAGAGATCCGTCACGCTCTAGACGAGCTCGAAGCCGAAGGGAAGATAGAGACCGTAAAGAGCGAGGCCGGCCGCTCGGACAAGCCGCTCTACAGGCTCAAGCAGTAGACGTATTTCCGAACAAGACTTTCGCCAGGACACTCAGCCCATGCGAATAACGATGACGCTTGGAGGGTCTCGCGGCGACGTTCAGCCCTGCGTGGCCCTGGGTATCGGGCTCAAGGCCGCCGGACACGAGGTATGTCTCGCGGCGCCGGAGACTTTCGAGGCCCTGGT
>JBBPZZ010000182.1:0-2911 GCA_038198445.1 Rubrobacterales bacterium | reverse complement strand
GGCACTGGTGACCCGTCGCGGCGTTACATCGACGACACGCTCGTTCTGGAGACTACGTTCCACGCCGGGGGCGGGGTGGTGCGGCTCTACGACTTCTACGCGCTGCCCGCCAGCACGGAGCAGTATCCGCACCGGCAGTTGATCCGCATCGTCGAGGGGGTGAGCGGGCGGGTGGACCTGGAACTAAAGATAGCGCCCCGCTTCGACTACGGTTCGCTGAAGCCCTGGATCCGTCAGGAGGGAGTGCGGCTCTACAGCGCCATCGGGGGCAACGACGGGCTCCTGATCTCCACCGACGCGGAGATCGCGCCATCCGACAACCACACGCTCGAAGCTACCATAAGCGTTCACGCCGGAGAGCGGGCGCGGCTGTCGATCCTCTCCGTGCCTCCAGAGAAACTCGACTACGACCGCCCCGAAGCCTCCACTTCCGAAGACATCGACCGCCGTCTCGAAGAGACGCTGGACTGGTGGCGGGACTGGTCTTCATCGAACCGGTTCAGCGGTCCCTACGCGCCAGGCGTCGTACGCTCCGCCATCGTGATGAAGGCGCTCATGAACGACCTTACGGGGGCCATCGCGGCGGCGGCCACGACCTCGCTGCCGGAGAGCCCCGGCGGCAGTATGAACTGGGACTACCGGTACAGTTGGATCCGTGACTCCGTCTTCTCCGTCCGCTCGCTCGCCGAGGTCGGCTTCGGTTCCGCCGCGGACAACTTCCGGCGTTTCATAGAACGCAGCTCCGCCGGTAGCGCCGAGAAGCTACAGATCATGTACGGCGTCGGTGGCGAACGCCGTCTGACGGAGGAGATCCTGAACGACCTGGAAGGTTACCGGGGGGCGCAACCCGTGCGCGTCGGCAACGCCGCCGCCGGTCAGCTACAACTCGGCGTATACGGGGAGCTTCTGGATCTCAGTTGGCGCTGGCACCAGCGGGGTAACTCGCCCGACGACGATTACTGGCGTTTCCTGGTCGAGCTGGTCGATATGGCCTCGGACCTCTGGGACGAACCCGACGCCGGTATCTGGGAGGCGCGGAACGACCCGCGCCACTTCGTATTCTCTAAAGTCATGTGCTGGGTCACCCTCGACAGGGGACTGCGCCTGGCCGAGGAGTGCATGAGGAAAGCGCCCGAGCGGCGCTGGAAGAAGACGCGGGATGAGATCCGGGAGGCCGTCGAGAGCAAAGGCTATGACAAGCAGCGCGGTATCTTCAAGAAGGCATTTGACGGCGACGACCTCGATGCCTCGCTCCTGCTCCTGCCCAAGATGGACTTCGTGGAGTACACGGATGAGCGCATGATCCGGACTACCGACGCCATCCGCGAGGACTTGAACGATGACGGCCTACTCAAACGCTACGTCAGCGATGAAGTCCAGGAGGGAGCATTCCTCGCCTGCTCGTTCTGGCTCGCCGAATGCCTGGCCCATCAGGGGCGCATCGAAGAAGCCCGCGACGTCTTCGACCGGAGCGTGGCTACCGGGAACGACCTCGGTCTTTACTCCGAGGAGTACGATACCGCCACCGGGGAGCCGCTCGGGAACTTCCCCCAGGGACTCTCCCACCTCTCGCACATATCCGCCGCCGTCGCCCTGGCCGAACATGGAGAAGCGGGTGGATAAAGATAACGGGGTTAGATCCCTGAGTGGCCGCGATGGATGAGCCTCACCGCGCGGACCTTCATCAACGGCTTATCGACAAGTACGGCGTTCGGGGTGAGGCGCTGTACATGCTCGTCGCGGGGTTTGTCGCCATCGCGGTGAACGGTTTCGCCGCCTATTTCATCAAACAGCCTCTGCTATTTCCGAGCCTCTCGCCTACAGTGTTTACCTTGTTCAGACAACCCCTGACTAAAGACGCCAGCCCGCGTAACACCATTATCGGCCACTTCCTGGCGATCGCGGTAGGTTTCGCGATGCTCTACGCTTTCGGACTCCTCCAGCACCCGAGTGTGCTCAAGGAAGGAGTTAGCCTCGCGCGCATCGGGGCGGCGGCATCCTCGGTGGCTATAACGGAGTCGCTTTTGATCCTCATCCGCCGTCCGCACACGCCAGCGGGTACGACTACTCTATTGGTGAGCCTCGGCCTTTTCACCACGCTGCCGCAGTTGGTCTCGCTCATAGCCGGCATCGTGCTCATAACAGTGGTCGGCTGGATCATCAACCGCTCTCTGGGAGCCCCGGTGCCTCTCTGGTCGCCGAGAGAGTAGAAGACGAGGAGGGGAGCGGACGATGGAAGGTTATCTAGTCTCGGCGGTCGGCTACCTGCGGCTCGCGGTCGAGGCGGTTGGGGCGGCGGTTGTGGGGCTCGGGGCGCTCTCGACGGCCGTGCTGTACGTAATGTCCCTGCTGAGGATCAGGAGTTACTCTAACTCCGAGATCCGTCTTCACCTGGGACGTTACCTGGCGCTGGGATTGGAGTTCCAGCTCGGGGCCGACATCCTCTCGACAGCGGTCGCGCCGACCCTGCGGGATGTAGAGCTGCTGGCGGCGATCGTGGTAATCCGGACGGTCCTCAACTACTTCCTTTCTAAAGAACTCGAGCGCGAGCGCCAGGAGGTCGCGCCAGGGCCGGAGCGGGACGCCATGCGCGGTTAGCGCTCCGGGATGTACGCGTACCAGATCACACTAAATGCTCTACGGGTGTTCGCGCTGACGTTCGGGAGCCTCGTGATCTTCACCGGCATAATGCGCGCTGCCTTCGAGGTCCGGGGCTCCGGGAACAGAAGCCGGGTCGCCCGCGGAATAGCGGACCACGCGGCGCTCGGGCTGGAGTTCTTCGTCGGGGCGACGATCCTGAACCTCATCCTCAACCCGACGTGGGCGGCGGTGGCATCTACCGCTTTCACAATCGTGGTACGTAAGGTCATAACCACCTCGCTCGGCCTGGCGCGTGAAGAGTAGCTTAGAG
>JBBPZZ010000181.1:0-6273 GCA_038198445.1 Rubrobacterales bacterium | reverse complement strand
GTGGGCCTTCCCGCAGGCTTCGTAGAGTTCTTCGAGGGGGATGACGCCGGTGTGGGCCGCTACCTGGAAGACCGAGTCGGCGGAGGTGTAGACGATCCAGGATCCGGTCTTCTCCTGGTCGGGGCCAAGCTCCTCGATGATTTGCGTCCCCGAAGCGGGATGGTTGCCGATCACCTCTCGCCCGGTTTCGTCCTCGAAGCGCATCAGGATCTCATCCGGGAAACCGTCCGGGTAGGTCGGAAGCGGGTCTTCGAGGGCTATTCCCATCATCTCCCAGTGTCCGGCGAGCGTCGCCTTGGCCGCCGAGCGCTCGTTCATGAGCCCGTGGGATGCTCCAGGGAATTCTGTCGGGGGTACGCCTTTTATCCCGGTAATGTTGCCGAGACCCAAAGCGCCTAGGTTCGGCGCGTCGAGACCGTTGACCTTCTCCGCCGTGTTGCCCAGCGTGTTGGCGCCTACGTCCCCGAATTCGGCGGCGTCCGGGGCGTCGCCCGCGCCCAGTCCGTCCAGTACGATCACGACCGCTCTACGTCCCATCCGACTCCTTCGCAACGCCGAAACCTCGTACCGAACATCTTAGACCTTGATAGGGTTCGATGCTTTATCTAAAGGGTAGAATTAGCGGATGTCGGATGAGGGAGATGCCGCTTCCAGAGCAACGGTACGCGAGGCGACCTCCGCTGACGCCCCGGAGATATATGCTCTGGCCGTCGAGCTTGCCGGGGTCGTGGGTGACGCATTCCCTGACCCGGACTCCGTAAAGGCGCGGCTGCGCGAGTTGCTGAAGGCTCTGGAGGCCGGAGTCTACGTGGCCGAGAAAGGAGACGGCATCGTGGGCGTGGTGAGCCTCTGGATCAAGCCGGATCTCGCCCACGGAGACACGGTCATCGAGGTGCCAATGCTCGCCGTCTCGGAGAAGGCGCGGCGTAACGGGATCGGAAAGCTCCTCGTAGATAAAGTCCGGGAGATAGCCACAGAGAACGGAGCCGGCCTGATTGAACTGGTCGCCACCCGCTCGAACGTCGCGGCCCGCGAGTTTTACCAGTCTCTAGGGTTTGTCGAGTCCGACGTGGTAGCCCTGGAATTCGTCGGTGATGTGGGGCGGTCGCCCGACCCCGAGTAGCCGCGAGTCTAGCCGGCGAAGACCCGATACGCCCCAAAGAGCAAAACCGCTACCGCGACACAAGCGGCCATCGCCCGCGCGTGGCCGGTCTCCTGAACCCTGGCTATCCCAAGCGGCGTGAGCAACAGCCCGAAGTAGACCAGGGCTATCCACCGAACCACCGGCAAGGCGGTAAAGGGCAGGCAAAAACCAAGCGGATAGGCCAGAACGCGCCACGTAACGATGTACCCGAACCGGCCTCCGAGACTGCCGAGATGACAGAGACCCGCCAGCGCTAGCGAGAGCGGCAGCGGAAGAAAAAGCGCGACGAGCGCCGGATAGAGCCCGCCGGAGAAAAACCACAAGACCGCTGATGGGAGCCCGCAGAAAGCCAGGAACAATCCTGGTGCGCGCGGGTCCGGGACGCGGGGCAGCACCTCGAAGAAGCGAACCGGATGGACTACCAGCGTTGCGAGTAGCCGAAGATAGCTGGAGAACGGCCGGGAGACGTCCCAGTCCGAAGCTCCGCCCCGGATCGTGTCCCGATTGTAGCCGCGTTTCGCCACGTGGGCAGTATACAGGGGGAGGTGGCTATACTTTCTTTGCTATCCTCTCCCAACCCGCCTGGTGAGCCCGGATGGTTTCCGCGTCCGCTGTCTTCAGCATCACACGCTTGCTCCGCGCCGGACGTTAAAGCTCGTGGGATCATCTATAATCGACTAAGGCTACGCATGCGAGTTTCAGAGAAGAGGTTGCGAGTATGGCGAATGATCCTTTCGGCGCACATAAGACGCTGAATACCAGTTCGGGCGACGTAGAACTTTACAGCCTGAAGACGCTTGACGAGAAGGTGGACGGGGATGTGTTCTCGCTGCCGTTCTCTATCCGGGTGATGCTTGAATCCCTGCTGCGTAACGCCGGAGGCAAGTTCGTCTCCGAGGAGGATGTGGAGGCGCTGGCGAACTGGCCGGAGTCCGTCGGCGGGGAGTTGGCCTACCTGCCGGCCCGCGTTATCATGCAGGACTTCACCGGCGTTCCGGCGATAGTGGATCTGGCGGCCATGCGGAGTGCGATGCAGAACGTTGGGGGAGACCCCAGCAAGATCAACCCTCTCGTCCCGACCGACCTCGTGATCGACCACTCCGTCCAGGTGGACGCCTTCGGCTCCACCGCCGCCCTACAGTTCAACGCGGAGCGCGAGTTCGAGCGCAACCACGAGCGCTACGAGTTCCTGAAGTGGGGCCAGCAGGCCTTCGATAACTTCTCCGTCGTCCCGCCCGCGACCGGCATCGTCCATCAGGTCAACCTGGAGTACCTGGCGAAAGGCGTGCTCGTGAAGGACGGCGTCGCGATGCCGGATACGCTCGTCGGCACGGACAGCCACACCACCATGATCAACGGCCTCGGCGTCCTCGGATGGGGCGTCGGCGGCATCGAAGCCGAAGCCGTTACCCTCGGCCAGCCCTACTACATGCTCGTCCCGGAGGTCATCGGCTTCAAGCTGACCGGGGCGTTGCAGGAGGGTGTTACCGCGACCGACCTGGTGCTGACGGTAACGCAGATGCTGCGGGCGCACGGCGTCGTCGGCAAGTTCGTCGAGTTCCACGGCGATGGACTCTCGAAGCTCTCGCTGCCGGACCGGGCGACAATAGCGAACATGTCGCCGGAGTTCGGGGCGACGTGTACGTTCTTCCCGGTGGATTCCGAGACGCTCAAGTACCTGCGAGGCACGGGGCGGGATGAGGAACTGGTCGAACTGGTCGAGGCGTACAGCAAGGGGCAGGGCATCTGGCGCACCGACGAGTCGCCGGAGCCGCGCTTCTCGGAGTCGCTGGAGCTCGACATGGACACCGTCGAGTCGAGCCTCGCGGGGCCGCGCCGTCCGCAGGACCGGGTCGCGCTGACGGATATGCAGCCTTCCTTCCGCCAGGCGCTCGCCGACATGGTCGGTCTGGATCACGCCCTGGTACAAAACGGCTCCTCCAACGGGCGCGGGGACGCCTACAACCACGCCGACGAGGAGTCCTTCCCGGCGAGCGACACGCCGAACCCGGACATCTCCACGGGAGAGAGCCACACGTCGGATGACACCGAGTCGATGGAGGCGAGCGACACGCCGAGCGGCGCGGCGGATGCGACGGGTGAGGGCGAAGGAGACCCAAGCTCCGGCGGCGAACCGGAGGGTGACGAGCCGGAGGCCGCGCCTTCGGGGGAGATCACCGTCACGGTGGACGGAGAGGAGCTTCACCTCAAGCACGGCTCCGCCGTCATCGCCGCCATCACGAGTTGCACCAACACGTCCAACCCGTCCGTGATGATGGGCGCCGGTCTGCTGGCGAAGAAGGCCGTGGAGAAGGGACTCTCGGTCGCGCCGCACGTCAAGACGAGCCTCGCGCCGGGCTCGAAGGTGGTGACGGAGTATCTCCAGACAGCGGGGCTGATGGATCCGCTGGAGAAGCTGAAGTTCGACGTGGTCGGCTACGGCTGCACGACGTGCATCGGGAACTCGGGGCCGCTGGCCGAGGAGATCTCCGCCGCCGTCGAAGAGAACGACCTCGTCGTCGCCGCCGTCCTCTCGGGAAACCGCAACTTCGAGGGGCGCATCAACCCGGACGTTCGGGCCAACTACCTGGCCTCGCCACCGCTCGTCGTCGCCTACGCTTTAGCCGGGACGGTCGACATAGACCTCTCGAAAGACTCGCTGGGTGATGACAAGGACGGCAACCCGGTCTACCTCAAGGACATCTGGCCGTCGCAGAAGGAGGTGGCGGATGAGATCGAAAACGCCCTAGATCCGAGTATCTACAACAGGCAGTACGCCGACGTCTACACCGGCAACGAGCAGTGGAACGACGTGGAAGTCCCGGAGGGCGACCTCTTCGAGTGGGACCCGGACTCAACTTACATTCAGGAGCCGAGCTTCTTCAAGGACATGGGGCCGGACCCGGAGGATCTGAAAGACATCGAGGGCGCCCGCGTCCTCGTCCAGGTCGGCGACTCGGTGACGACGGACCATATCTCGCCGGCCGGCGCCATACCGTCGAAGATGCCCGCCGGGCAGTACCTGATCGAGAAGGGCGTGGACTCGCGCGACTTCAACTCCTACGGCTCCCGCCGCGGTAACCACGAGGTCATGGTGCGCGGGACTTTCGGCAACATCCGGCTGCGCAACAAGCTGGCGGGCGGCAAGGAGGGCGGCTACACCGTCCACTTCCCGGACGGCGAGGAGACCACGATCTACGAGGCGAGCCTGAAGTACCAGGAGGAAGGCGTGCCGCTGCTCGTCCTCGCCGGCAAGGAGTACGGCTCCGGCTCCTCGCGCGACTGGGCCGCCAAGGGCTCGTTCCTCCTCGGTGTAAAGGCCGTCATCGCCGAGAGCTTCGAGCGCATCCACCGCTCCAACCTCATCGGCATGGGCGTCGTGCCGCTCCAGTACACCGAAGGCGAGAGTGCCGACTCCCTCGGCCTGACCGGCAAGGAGTCCTTCGACATCGCCGGTCTCGCCGACCTGGAGCCCGGCAAGATGCTGACCGTCAAGGCCACGAGCGACGAGGGTGACGAGAAGGAGCTCGAGGTCAAGGCGCGGGTGGATTCGCCGGTCGAGGTCGAGTACCTGCGGAACGGCGGCATCCTCCAGACGGTGCTGCGCGAACTTCTCAAGGAGGGTGAGTAGGGCGGCGTCGGTAGAGAGGAGGAGTCCGTGCCGGAGAAGGTGCTCGTTACCCGAGAGATCTCGGACGCAAGGCTCCACCTCTTCAACGCAATCGTTTGCTTTGAGGGCTTATCAGTGGCTATTCGAAGTTCTTAAGCAGTTTGGTTACCAACAATCTGGGGCGTCATAATGATAAGAAAGAGTCGACCATAGAAAACGATAAACAACCTTCCACGAAGGAGTCGTTGGACAATAGCCTTGAGGTAATTGCCGAGTCTCCTAACTTGAGAGCAATGTTGAGCCTCGTTCCTTATGTCGGAGGTTCTTTGGTCGAGTTGTTTGCAGGAAAAGGGCAGCAAATAGTCGAAGAACGAAGAGACGAATTTATACGTCTGCTATCGAACCGTTTGGAAAATGTCGAGCAGAAGACCGTTAGGAACGACTTCTTCGAGACTCGTGAAGGGTTTGATCTGCTGATTAAAGCCCTGGACGAAGCGCAGAAAACTAGGAGCAAAGAAAAGCACGACTTCTACGCAAGAATATTGGCAGGAGCAGCTACTCTCTCTGAGAACGGAGAAACGTCTGCTGAAGAGTACCTTTACCTCATCTCGGGCATGACTCCCAAGGAACTCAAATTAGCACGTAGATTTTATGAACTTCAGACGGACTACATAAGTAAGTACAAGGACCAAGAAGGAGAAGACCCTCGACAAAAGTATACAGGTGAAGAGACTGAAGTTTGGCCCATGCATAGAGACATACTCGTCAAGGAAACTGGAGTTGACGACAGTGAAGTTATACAAATCGTGAACAGAATCGCTTCCACAGGATTAATAGATATTAGATACACACCTTTTACGGGATCTGTGGTGCCGGCTTATTGGATTTCTCCCATTTTCGAGCGCCTAATAAAGTTTGTTGAAGTCACGGATTGAACCATTGACCAAAGTACTCGTTACCCGAGAGATCCCGGTCGCCGGGCTTCGCCTCCTCGAAGACTTCGATGTAACCGTACTCCCCGAAGCGCCTCCCGACCGCGGCGAGCTTCTCGAAGCCGCCCGCGGCGCGTCCGGCGTCCTCTCCACCGTCACCGAGAAGATGGACGCGGAGTTCATGGACGCCGCCGGAGGTGGCCTCAAGGTCATCGCCAACATGGCCGTCGGCTACGACAACGTGGACGTGGAGGCTGCGAAGGAGCGGGGAATCGTCGTTACCAACACACCCGGCGTCCTGGACGAAACGACCGCCGATGTGGCGTTCATGCTCCTGCTCGCGGCGGCGCGGCGGTTGGGGGAGAGCGAGCGCGTCCTGCGCGCGGGCAATTGGGAGTGGTGGGGGCCGAAACTTTTCATGGGTCCCGACGTTTGGGGCAAGAAGCTCGGCATTGTCGGGATGGGGCGGATAGGACAGGCCGTCGCCCGGCGCGCGAAGGGCTTCGACATGGAGGTTCTGTATGCCAACCGCTCCCGCAAAGAGGAGGCGGAGAACGAACTCGGAGCCCGCCACCTCGAACTGGACG
>JBBPZZ010000180.1:0-6164 GCA_038198445.1 Rubrobacterales bacterium | reverse complement strand
GGAGATGGGGCGCTTCCAGGAGGCTGTCGAGGTCGTCTCCAGGAAGCTCTCCGCGACCGCGGATGAGATGCGGGAGGGCGGCAGCGAGAAGGAGGCCGGTATCTTCGACGCCCACGTCGAGATGGCCGAAGACCCCGAGTTTCAGTCCGAGGTAGAGGAGCGCGTAAAGGCTCTGGAGAGCCCGGAGGCCGCCGTGATCTCCGTCGGCGAGGAGTTCGCGGGGATGTTCGCCGCGCTGGACGACGAGTACATGGCCGCCCGCGCCGACGACGTGCGCGACGTGGCGTCCCAGATCGCCGCCGAGCTAATGGGCAGCGGGGCCACCGGCCTCGAATCCCTCGCGGAGCCGTCCGTGATCCTGGCTCTAAACCTCGCCCCTTCCGACACGGCCCGCATCCCCAAGGGGATGGCCCTGGGCTTCGTGGTCGCCGAGGGCTCGCGTACCTCGCACGTCTCCATCATGGCCCGCTCCTTCGGCATCCCGGCAGTGGTCGGGATCGGGGCGGACCTGGAAGACGCCCTCGGGGCCGGGGTCGTCGCCATCGACGGTACGGAGGGCTACGCGGTAACCGACCCGGAAGAGGACGTGATCTCCGACTTCGAGCAGAAGCAGAGGGACGCCGACACGGAGGCCGCCCTGCTCGAAGAGTACAAGCATACCGAAGCCCGCACGAGCGACGGTCGCCGCATCGAGGTCGCCGCCAACATCGGATCGGCCGAGGAGGCGGAGGGCGCTATCGAGTGGGGAGCGGAGGGCGTCGGGCTCTTCCGCACGGAGTTCCTGTTCATGAAGCGCTCGGACCTCCCCTCCGAAGAGGAGCAGTACGAGGCGTACCGCAAGGTCGCCGAGGAGTTTGGAGATCGGCCCGTCATCCTCCGCACGATGGACGTTGGCGGGGACAAGGACCTGCCCGGCGTGGACCAGCCCGAGGAAGAGAACCCGTTCCTCGGCTGGCGCGGCATCCGGATGTGCCTGGACGTCCCCGAGTTGTTCAAGCCGCAGCTACGCGCGATCCTGCGCGCCGCGCCCTACGGAAAACTGCGAATAATGTTCCCTATGGTCGTGGACAACGTGGAGCTTCGCGCCGCGAAAGAGATCCTCGAAGAGTGCCGCCAGGAGTTGAAGAACGAGGGTACGGAGTACGGCGAGGTCGAGGTCGGGGTGATGGTCGAGACTCCGGCGGCGGCGATCCGGGCTCAGGACATCGCGCCGGAGGTCGCGTTCTTCTCCGTCGGGACGAACGATTTGGTGCAGTACACGCTGGCCGCCGACCGGGGCAACGAGCGCCTGACGCGCCTGCAGAGCGCGGACCATCCGGCGGTGCTGGACCTGATCGGGAAGACCTGCGAGGCGGCCAGGGAAGCGGGGATCTGGGTCGGCGTGTGCGGCGAATCGGCCGGGGAGCCGGAGATGATCTCCAAACTCGTCGAGCTCGGCGTTACCGAACTCAGCATGAGCGCCCCGTCCATCCCCAGGGCCAAGAAGATCGTCTCCGAGTTGTAGGCAGGATTTTCGCGCCCCTCGCGAGACCACATGCGCGACGGGCGCGAAGGAAAGGAAGAGAGCATGAAGGCGCCAGAGGAAAACCGCCAGACGGGCGGCGGGACCGCTCAAGCGAGGACCGGGAGGTTAGTGTACGGGTTCTCGGATGATGTTGGGTCCGTGGACGTCCGCGCTCTCTGCGGGGGAAAAGGTTCGGGGCTCATCCGGATGCGCGGCCTCGGCCTCCCCGTGCCGGAGGGCTTCGTCATCACGACGGAGGCCTGCGTCTCCTACATAAAGACCCGTGAGATGCCCGAGGGCTTGATGGACGAGGTGAGAGAGAACCTCCGGCGCGTGGAGGAAGCGACCGACCGGGGGTTCGGAGACCCGGAGAGACCGCTTTTGGTCTCCGTGAGGAGCGGCGCGGCGGTCTCCATGCCGGGGATGATGGACACCGTCCTGAACCTCGGTCTGAACGACGCCACCGTGAGTGGTCTGGCGGCGAGTACGGGTGACGAACGCTTCGCCCGTGATTCGCACCGGCGCTTTATTCAGGCGTTCGGGGAGATCGTGTTGAAGGCGCCGGGCCATCTCTTCGAGGACGCCATCGAGGAGATGAAGGAAGAGCGGGGCGTCGAGACGGATACGGAGCTTACGTCTGATGACCTCGAAGAACTGGTGAGCCGGTTCAAGGAGATCGTGGCCCAGGAGACCGGGGTGGAGATCCCCGAAGACCCCTACGGGCAGCTAGAGCTTGCGATAGGGGCGGTCTTCGATTCGTGGCTCGGGGAGCGGGCCGTGGCGTACCGCAGGGAGGTCGGCATCCCGGATAACCTGGGGACGGCTGTTACCGTGCAGCAGATGGTCTTCGGGAACATGGGGGAGACTTCGGCGACCGGGGTGGCGTTCACCCGCAACCCGGCGACCGGGGATCAGGGTCTCTTCGGCGAGTTCCTACTGAATGCCCAGGGTGAGGACGTGGTCGCGGGTATCCGCACGCCGCGTCCGCTCCCGGAGATGGAGGAGGTACTTCCCCAGGC
Organism: Rubrobacterales bacterium; assembly: GCA_038198445.1. Taxonomy (GTDB): domain Bacteria; phylum Actinomycetota; class Rubrobacteria; order Rubrobacterales; family Rubrobacteraceae; genus JACDDK01. Next base: position 3,641 of record JBBPZZ010000180.1, on the reverse strand, counting down.
CTACAACCAGTTCCTGGAGACGGCGGAGCGGCTGGAGCGCGAGTACGGGGACATGCAGGACATGGAGTTCACCATCGAGCGCGACCGGCTGTACATGCTCCAGACCAGGAGCGGCAAACGCACCGGGGCGGCGGCGCTGAGGATCGCACGCGAGATGGCCGAGGAAGGGCTCATCTCCCACGCGGAGGCCGTCCTGCGCGTGGAGCCCTCCTCTCTCGACCAACTCCTCCACGCGCGCATCGACCCGGAGGCGGACCTGGACGTGCTCGCGCACGGTCTCCCGGCCTCGCCGGGGGCGGCATCGGGGAAGATAGTCTTCTCGGCCGAGGAGGCGAAAGAGCGGGCCGAGAACGGGGAGGCGGTGCTGCTGGTGCGCCGCGAGACCACCCCGGACGACGTGGAGGGCATGATCGCCGCGACGGGCGTACTGACCGCCCTGGGCGGTATGACGAGCCACGCGGCGGTCGTCGCCCGCGGGATGGGCAAACCCGCCGTAACCGGCTGTAACGCCCTCAAGATCGACCGCAAGACGGGCGTGGTCCGTCTGGGCGGCGAGACCTTCGAGGCCGGTGACGTACTCACCATAGACGGCTCCAACGGTGACGTTATCCGGGGCGAGGCGCCGCTGGTCCCGCCCGAGCTGAGCGAGGACTTCGAGACCGTGCTCGGTTGGGCCGACGAGGCGCGCGCGTTGGGCGTCAGGGCCAACGCCGACACGCCGGAGGACGCGCGGCGGGCCAGGGAACTCGGCGCGGAGGGAATTGGGCTGTGCCGCACGGAGCACATGTTCATGGAGGGCGAGCGGCTCAAGATCATGCGCGAGATGATCCTCTCCGAGGGCGAAGAGGCCCTCGAAGAAGCCCTCAATAAGCTCGAACCCATGCAGTGCGAGGACTTCGAGGGTATCTTCCGGGCGATGGATGGTCTGCCGGTTACCGTGCGCTTGCTCGACCCGCCGCTGCACGAGTTCCTGCCGGACTCGAAGGACCTTGCGAAGGAGATCGCCGAGCGGGAGGCGCTCGGCGAGGAGGCCGAAGAGCAACGACGGCAGCTCCGGGTCGCGGAGAACCTGGAGGAGCGGAACCCGATGCTCGGGCTGCGGGGATGTAGGCTCGGACTCCTCAAGCCCGAGGTATATCTGATGCAGGCGCGGGCCATAGCAAAGGCCGCCAGGACCGTCCGGGAGAGCGGGGGGAATCCGGTCGTCGAGATAATGATCCCGCTCGTCGGCTTCCCGTCCGAGCTGGAGAGGATGCGTAATTTGATCCTGGAGGAACTAGCCGGAGAGAGCCTACCGATCGGGACCATGATCGAGCTTCCGAGGGCGTGCATTGTCGCGGACGAGATCGCCGAACACGCCGACTTCTTCTCTTTCGGCACCAACGACCTCACCCAGATGGTCTGCGGAATAAGCCGCGACGACGCGGAGGAGAAGTTCCTGGCGGAATACCTGAAAAACGGGCTCCTCCTCAAAAACCCCTTCGAGGCGTTGGATCAGGGCGGCGTTGGCGAACTGGTCAAGATGGCCCGCGAGCGTGGCCGGGAGACCAACCCGAGCCTGAAGCTGGGCGTCTGCGGCGAACACGGCGGCGACCCCAAGAGCGTCGCCTTCTTCCACGAGACCGGCCTGGATTACGTCTCGTGCTCACCCTTCCGGGTCCCCGGCGCGCGCCTCGCCGCCGCCCAGGCCGCCCTGGAGAAGTGACCCGCTCGTACCACTAGAGGTAGCTGCAAACGTAATCAGTGGATGGCTCCTGTTTACCGGGAGCCATCCAATCCTCCGGCGCTGACCGCCACCTCGAAGTCAACGGACGAATAGTGCGCGAGCCGGTGTTGGAGAGGGAAGCGACTAATCTCCGGGTGTGACGGCTCCGCGTTCTTGGGTTAAACTCTCGCGCGGAGAGGTGGCAGAGCGGTTGAATGCGGCGGTCTCGAAAACCGTTATGTCGGTAAACCCGGCATCGGGGGTTCGAATCCCCCCCTCTCCGCCACGGTAACGCTTTCTCTCCGACTATCGTCGTTTTTAGGAATCCGTCCTTTCGGGGGCGTATGATTCCGGATTATGGTTTGCATTTCTAGCGGGATGAGATCTCAATAATGCGGGCGTTCTGGAGCGCGGTTCTGGTCATGGTTGCGGTCGGGGTCGTGCTGGTCTCGCTCGGGATGAACGTGAGCTTCGGCGCCGGGACTCTTGAGAGGATCTCAACCGATTCGATGGACGTTCACGCGGACTTTGATACTTTCTGGCGCTCGGCGGACGCGATGTGGAACGGGCGGAACATCTACGACGCGGGAGCGCGTCTTGAGAACCTGAACCCGCCCCTCTGGACGGTAATACTCGGCCCGTTCGGACTCATGGAGCCGCTGACCGCCTACCGGACGTTCGTCATGGTCTCCGCGCTCATGACCATCGGATACCTGGCGTGGATGGCCGGCGAGGTGCGGCTTCGCGCCGGATGGGCCGTACTTGCGACGGGGATGCTGTTCATGTCCTCTCCTTTCCTCGCGACGCTCGCGCTCGGGCAGATGTACCCGGTGTTGGCGCTGGGGCTCGTGGCGGCCTGGGTCTGGGACCGGCGGGAACGTCACCTGCTCTCCGGTGTTGCCCTGGGGCTGGTGGTTGCCCTGAAACCTTCGCTCGCGCCGGTCTTACTGTGGCCGGTAGTGCGCCTGCGGTGGAGGGCGTTCGCGGCGGCGATAGTTACCGGGCTCGTGGGAACGCTGATCGGCGTGGTGGCGCTCGGGCCGCGGGCGACGCTTGACTGGTTCGGGATACTCCTCCGCTCACCGCTCAGTACCTACTGGGACAATGCTTCGTTACCCGCGTCGGTGGCCCGGATGTTTACGGAAAACAAGTTCGCCGAGCCGCTTGCGACGTTGCCCTGGCTGGTTCCCGCGGCCTACGCTGTCGGGGTTGGGATCACAATCCTGACCGCCGCGAGAGTCCGGCATGAGGCTGAAGGTGGCCTATGGGCGCTGACGGCCGCCTCGCTTCTGGCCTCGCCCGTCGCCTGGAACAACTACCTGATGCTGCTCGCGCCGGCAATCCTGCTGCTCATGGCGCGGGGACGGACGCCCCTCGCGCTGCTGTTGCTCGCGCTGCAGTTCATCCCGCCGCAGTGGCCTCTTCTGTGGCAGGGCAAGGACACGGCTCTGGCGACGCTGGCGCTCACGCTCTACTTATACGTGCTTATCGCGCATTGGCTCGCTTTCCTGACCCTCGGGAAAGGCCAGGAGTACGCGACGGACCTGAAACCCGAAACGGGAAAGGTTTGATTAGCGTCTGGGTTCGGTCTCTCGCGGTGTGGCATAATCGTTCGCAGGCAGGTTTCTCCTTCGAGAAGGGTGAGAGATATGGGGTCAACGATAAGCCAGCGCATCATAGAGGCGCTGCCGTTTCTGGATAGGATCTCCGATGCCGTCCAGCCGGAGGTGCAGAGAGCGGTCGAGGCCGGCGGTACCACGGTCCGCAACATACTGGACGGTACGCCGTTGGAACTTCCGCTGCATCCGGCGCTAACGGACGTCCCCACGGGGGCATGGACGGCGGCTATAGTGTTTGATGGGCTGGATGTCGCCACGGGCTCGAAGGCAATGCGGAACGCGGCCGACGCCTCGCTTGCGATGGGAGTCCTGGGCGG
>JBBPZZ010000179.1:0-11336 GCA_038198445.1 Rubrobacterales bacterium | reverse complement strand
TTGAAGCTCGCGCTCCCGGATCGGGTGGTGGCGTGCGTGATCGGGGACGGTTCGAGCATGTACTCGATCCAGGCGTTGTGGACCGCCGCGCAAGAGAACCTGTCCGTGCCGTTCATCGTCATCAACAACTCCGGCTACTCCATCCTGAAAGCCTTCCGCGACACCATCGGGATCTCGGACGTTCCAGGGTTGGATCTGCCCGGCATAGACCACGTTCGCATCGCCGAAGGCCTGGGCTGCGCGGGCGAGCGCGTCGAGGAACCAGGAGATTTAGGCCCCGCCCTGAAACGCGCCCTCACAGCCGACGGCCCATACCTCCTGGACGTGGCCGTTGACCAAACCGTCCCGAGCCTTCTACGCTAAGCCCTACATGAGCGAGGAACGTCCACAAGTCACGGAGATGGTTGTTGCCCAACCTTTCCGCGGCTACTGACTTAGACCGGCCTCCGATGCTCTCCCAACAGGCATGTCGATAAACGGTAAAATTGGTGTTGTAAACGTTTACGTAAACGTTTACAATTTTTTCTGGAAAGGGGTTGTCGTGCTTTGACGACGATCAGGGATGTGGCGAAGGAAGCGGGGGTATCTGTGGCGACCGTTTCGCGGGCGTTTAGTGGTACGCAGTACGTGCGTCCCGAGGTGCGCGAGCGAGTCCTGAGGGCTGCGGAGCAGCTCCGGTACCGGCCTAATGCGCTGGCGAGGTCTTTAAGGGTAGAGAATACCCGCACTTTGGGTCTCGTAATACCGAACGTGGGCAATCCTTTTTTCACCGCGATGGCGCGGGCCGTGGAGGATGCGGCTCGGGAGATGGGCTACAGTCTCATGATCGGCAACGCCGATGAGGATCCTGGGAGGGAGTCCGAGTACCTGAACGTCCTGATGGAGAAGCGGGTGGACGGCTTAATCGTCAGCCCGTCGCGGGCGGTCTCCGAGCCGCTGGAGGAGATCGCCCGATCCGGGGTGCCGGTGGTCTTCCTCGACCGTTACGTCGAAGGGATAGAGGCGCCGGTAGTCCGGGCCGATGGGCGGAGAGCGGTGGATTCATTGGTCGAACATCTGGTCGGCCTGGGCCACGAGGAGCTAGCCATAATCTCCGGGCCGCCGGAGACGGTGCCGGGGCGGGAGAGGCTGGACGCTTTCCTGCAGGGGGCCGAGAAGCGTGGCGTACCGGTGGCGGAGGAATGCGTAAAGATCGGGGACTTCCGGCGAGAGAGTGGGCTTCGGGCGATGCGAGAGCTTCTTGAACAGGACGACCCTCCGACAGCCGTGTTCGCGGCGAACAACCTGATGGGTCTGGGTGCTTTGCAGACGTTGAACCGCGCCGGGGTACAGATACCCGGTGAAATATCGTTCGCCAGCTTCGATGATGTGAGCTGGTTCGAGTTGATGACGCCGCCCATCACCGCGATAGCCCAGCCTACCACCGGGTTGGGCGCCGCGGCGGCCCGGATGCTGCCGGTGTTGATGAAAGGGAAAGAGAGGCCGGACTCCGTGATCCTGGAGGCGGAACTGGTGGTCCGCGGATCGTGCGGCCGCGCGGGAGGGGTGGCGTGAGCGCTATGCTCGAGATGCGCGGGATCACCAAGCGCTTCCCCGGCGTTAAAGCGCTCGACGGCGTGGATTTCGAGCTCGAGTCGGGTGAGGTCCACGTTATTCTGGGGGAGAACGGCGCCGGGAAGAGCACGCTCATAAAGATGCTCGCCGGAGCCCATCAGCCGGATGAAGGCCGTATCCTGGTCAACGGAGAAGAGGTGCGGATCACGTCCGCCACCGTCGCCCAGGAATTGGGGATCTCCACTATTTACCAGGAGTTCAACCTCGTCCCGCAACTCAGCGTGGCCGAGAACGTCTACCTCGGTCGTCAGCCCCGACGCTTCGGGTTAGTGAACCGGCGGGAGATGGTGCAAGAGACGCAGAATATCCTGGACAGTATAGGGCTCAGGATCTCACCGGGAACCAACGTCTCCGAGCTTGGCGTGGCGCAGCGGCAGATGGTAGAGATAGCAAAGGCGTTGAGCTTGGATGCGCGCGTCCTGATCATGGACGAGCCGACTGCTTCGCTCTCCGGGCAGGAAGTCGAGCGTCTGTTCGAGATCATCCAGGATCTCAAGACGCATGGTGTAGGCGTCATCTTCATCTCGCACCACCTGGAAGAGGTCACGGAGATCGGGGACCGCGTAACCGTCCTGCGCGACGGGCAGTTCGTTGACCGGATTCCGGCCAGCACGGACCGCTCGGAGTTCGTGCGGCTGATGGTCGGGCGGTCGATAGAGGACCAGTTCCCGCGCCGCGGGTCCGAGGTGGGAGAAGTGTTGTTGGAAGTAAAGAACCTCTCGCGGAAAGGGGTATTGGAGGATATCTCCTTCCAGGTTCGGACGGGGGAGGTCGTGGGTATCGCGGGTATCGTGGGGGCCGGCAGGACAGAGGTGGCGCGGGCGATCTTCGGCGCGGACCGCGTCGACTCCGGCGAGGTTTCGGTAGAGGGTCGAAAGATGAGCGCCGGACGTCTCGGCGAAGCCCAGCGCAGGGGCGTGGGCTTTATCACGGAGGACCGGCAGGGACAGGGAATCGTGCCGCCGCTCTCGGTCTCGGAGAACCTGGGGCTCGCCTCGCTCGGGGGCAACACCAGCGCGGGGCTGGTCAATAGGGGACAGCAGCGACGCCAAGCGGAGAAGATGATCCGGGACCTCAACATACGCACGCCGGGACCGGAGCAGCAAGTTCGGTATCTCTCCGGCGGGAACCAGCAGAAGGTTGTCATCGGGAAATGGCTGCTCGCCGACTCGCGAATCCTGATCATGGACGAGCCGACCCGAGGCATAGACGTGGGTGCGAAAGTCGAGATCTACGAGCTGATGAACGACCTGACCGAACAGGGGGCCGGTATCCTGATGATCTCCAGCGAGTTGCCGGAGGTGCTCGGGATGAGCGACCGCATACTGGTAATGAGAGGAGGGCGGATCACCGGAGAGCTTTCATCCGATGAAGCGACCCAGGAGAAGGTCATGGAACTGGCAACGAGGGAAAGCGAGGCCGCCGTTGAGTAGTATTGCTCGGAGAATCAACCCTAGAGGGCTTGTCTCCCGCAGCGGGCCGTTGGGTGGACTGATCCTGCTCTGCATAGTCATGACGATCCTCTCTCCGTACTTCCTGACCTTCAACAACGCGTTCAACGTGGGGACCCAGATCGCGGTGGTCGCGATCCTGGCGCTGGGCCAGACGTTCGTCATCGTCTCGGGTGGCATAGACCTCTCCGTGGGGAGTGTCCTGGGGCTCTCTGGCATTGTTTTCGGTTGGGCGACCGCCGTGGCGAACCAGCCGTTGCCGCTCGCCCTGGCCCTCGGTCTCGGTGCGGGAGCCGTGGCCGGCCTTACGAACGGCGTGCTCATAACCCTGGGCAACCTGCCGCCGTTCATCGCTACGCTGGCGATGCTCAGCGCGGCTCGCGGTTTGGCGCTCGTGATCTCCGGCGGCCAGCCGCTAAACCCAATTCCGGGTGTCATCCAGACGCTGGGCAGCGGAGACCTCTTCGGTTTTGTACCGCTGCCCGTGATCCTGATGCTCATAATGTGGGCTCTCACCATAGGGATACTCAGGAGCACCTATCCAGGCCGGTGCATGTACGCTATTGGCGGCAACGAGGAGGCTTCGAGGCTCTCCGGGATAAACGTCTCCCGGCAGAAGCTCTTTATCTACACACTCTCAGGGTTCTTCGCCGCCATAGCCGGTGTCCTGCTCGCGGCGCGGCTGGCCTCTGCCCAACCGCAGGCCGGCTTTACCTTCGAGTTGGACGCAATCGCTGCGGTCGTGATCGGGGGGGCGAGCCTCGCGGGCGGAGTCGGTACGGCATCGGGGACGCTCGTAGGGGCGCTCATCCTGGGCGTTTTGCGAAACGGTCTGAACCTGCTCAACGTCTCGGCATTCTGGCAGCAGGTGGTTATAGGGGTGGTGATCGCGCTGGCGGTGATGACGGATACGTTGCGGCGCAGGAAGTAGACATATGGGAAAGGAGCACACAATGAGGATGAGTAAGACGATGTTGCTGGCTGTCTTGGCGCTCGGAGTACTAGCGATGACCGTAGCGGCTAGTTGCCAGCGCGGCGGGGCAGGCGCAGGTGGCTCTCAGAAAAAGATCGCGCTCTCGATCTCGACCCTGAACAACCCTTTCTTTATTGGCCTGCGTGACGGCGCCCAGAAAGCCGCCAAGGATTCGAACGTCAAGCTCGAAGTCTCGGACGCCCAGAACGACGCCTCCCAGCAGCAGGACGATATCCAGAACTTCGTGACCCAGCAATTCGATGCGATCCTGGTCAACCCGGTTGATTCGAAGGCTATAGTGCCGGCGATCAAGGCCGCCAACAACGCGAACGTCCCCGTCATTGCTCTGGACCGCGGGGCGGACGGCGGTAAGATCGCCACCGTAATCGCTTCGGATAACGTGCAGGGCGGAGAGATGGCCGGGAAAGAGTTGGCTAAACTCGTCGGAAGCGGCAACGTGGCCCAGCTCGAAGGGATACCCGGCACCGCTCCGGCTCGCGACCGGGGAGAGGGCTTCAAGAAGGCGATGGACGCCCAGAGTTCTCTCAAGCTCGTCGCCAGCCAGACGGCCAACTTCGACCGGAACGAGGGACTGAACGTCGCCCAGAATATCCTCCAGGCCAACCAGGCCATAAAGGGAATTTTCGCCCAGAACGACGAGATGGCCCTGGGCGCCGTGCAGGCTCTCAAGGACCGGGCCGGTAGCGATGTGAAGGTCGTGGGCTTCGACGGCGTCGACGATGCGCTCAAGGCGATAAAGGACGGCAAGATGAACTCCACTATCGCCCAGCAACCAGACAAGATGGGTGCCCTGGGCGTAGAGAACGCCATGAAGGTTATAGACGGCAAGTCCGTGAAGAAGAGCATCCCGGTCGACGTGAAGCTGGTGACGAAGGACAACGTCTCGGACTTCCTCAAGTAAGGAGGGCCAGCATGGCCGATGTTTTTGTCGTGGGCTCCATAAACCAGGATCTCGTCCTGAAGGTCGAACGCCGCCCGGAACCGGGCCAGACCGTTACGGACGCCGAGCTCTCCACCCATAATGGAGGCAAGGGCGCGAACCAGGCCGCCGCCGCGGCTCTCCTCGGCGCCTCGGTCGCGTTTCTGGGCCGGGTGGGCGACGACGAGTTCGGCGAGCCGCTGGTGCGTGCGCTGGCCGAGAAGGGTGTAGACATGAGCCGGGTCGAGCGGGACGTCGGCTCGATGACCGGGTCCGCTTTTATCACCCTGACGCCGGACGGAGAGAATGAGATCATCGTCGCTCCGGGCGCAAACCGGCGGCTCACCCCCGAGGACGTGGACGAAGTCTCGGAGTCCATCGTGGCGTCCCGCGTGCTGGTCGCTCAGATGGAGGTGCCGCCGGAGACCGTGGCGCGCGCCGCCGAGATCGCCGACGCCGGTGGAACCCGCGTCGTACTGAACCTGGCCCCGCCAAGAGAGGTGCCGTCTTCACTCCTGGAAAGGCTCGATCCTCTGGTGGTAAACGAGCACGAGGCCGCCTTCCTGCTCGACGGAAAGGTCGAAGGCGAGGAAGGAGCGCGGGCGGCGGCCCGTGACCTCCTTGCTCTCGGCCCGCGTTCCGTAGTAATAACCCTCGGCCCCGCGGGCGCGCTCGTCGCTGACAGCGAGACCATCGCGCATGTCCCGGCGCCCGAAGTAGAGGTCGTGGATACGACGGGAGCGGGGGACGCGTTCGTCGGGGCGCTGGCCGCCCGTCTGGCGATGGGCGATACGCTGCCGGACGCGGTCGCGTACGCGGCGCGCGCCGGGGCCGCCGCCGTGACGAAAGAGGGGGCGCAGGGCGCGCTACCGACCCCGGAGATAGTGGAGGCGCTGTGAGGAGAGACGGTATCCTGAACGCCCGGCTCTCGGCCGGGCTCGCCCGGCTGGGACATATGGACCTCGTGGTGGTCTGCGACGCCGGGTTGCCGATCCCGCCCGGCCCCGAGGTGGTGGACCTGGCGTTCCGGTTCGGTGTGCCGCCGTTCGAGACCGTGCTCACCGGGCTCCTCGAAGAGCTGGTGATCGAAGGCTCCGTCGCCGCCTCGGAGGTCGAGAGCGCGAGCCCCGAAGTTCACAAACTTCTCAGGGAGAGACTACCGGCTCCGGAACTGGTGCCGCACGAGGAATTCAAGAGGATGGCCGCGGAAGCTAAACTCGTGGTTCGCACGGGCGAGGCCACACCTTACTCCAACGTCATCCTTCGTTGCGGGGTTCCTTTCTGAGAAAAGCGCAACGAGGACGGAAAATCGTACCTCCCGGAAGTTTCCGTGCCCACGAGTGACGAGATTCGTTCTTGGTTTCCGGTATAAGAACGCGCTTCGGTGGGTAGAGTCGTAAAGAAATCAGGGGGTCGAAAAGAGCAAGGAGGAACAAGTGGCGATAGAGATGTCGTTGTTCAACAACTCGGTTACAGGTTTTGTAGAGCACCTCACCCGCTACCACGGGAACGACGCGGAGCTAGAGACGTACGTGATCTGCGCGAGGATCAAAAGCCGGAAGATACCTGGAGGCAGCGGGCTTAACTGGATCATCAACCCCGGTGGCGAGAAACAGGCTGGTGGGCTGTTGAGCGAGGTGCTGAAGGCGATCGAGGGCGATGGAAACGGGGGGAACGGCAACGGGGCTGCTTCTTGAGGCCTCCCGTCGGGGCTGGCCGCGAGCGCCAGAGACCGGAAGAGATGACGCGCACTTTGCCTCCGCCTCGCCCGCGCGATCCCGGCGCGGGGACCCTTCGAGTAAGCGTTGGGGAGAGGGAACTGGTGGCGCGTGCCGCAAAAGGTGACGTAGATGCATTCTCGAAACTGGTTCGGGAGCATTCGGATCTCGTACGCCGGATCGCGCTGCGCCTTCTGGAAGGACAGGAGGCGCAGGACGCGAGCCAGGAGGTCTGGGTCCGGGCGTGGGCCAACATAAAACACTTCAGGGGAGATAGTTCGTTCGGAACCTGGCTGCACAGGATCACCGTGAATACCTGCCTGAAGTTCAGGCGCAAGGAGTCGCGCCGCAGAGAGAGCGAGTCGGCCGAGGAGGTATCCTACCTGCCGGGTCCGTCCGGCGACGCCGACCCGGAAGCCGAGGCCCTGAACCTGGAACGCCGGGAGGAGATACGGTTGGCCCTCGGCAGCGTCCGGGCCGAGCACCGGGCGGCGTTGGTGCTCCGGCACATGGAAGGCATGAGCTGCGCGGAAGTAGCGGAGATACTCGACGTCCCGGACGGCACGGTCAAGGGCTGGGCCAGCCGGGGACGTTCCGCGATGCTCGTGGAACTGTCCCGAACACCCGCATCGAGCGGCCGGATCATTATCCGTCCTCGTACCTCAAGTACGAAATCGAGCCCATAAGGCGCCGCGAAGCGTCATTCGTGGCGGGTGGCGCCCACGAAGAAGACGGGTCCGTGGACCTTCAGCGGGTCGGGGTCGAAGCCCGCGTGATCCAGGAGGCTCGCCAACTCATCCGGCCCGAAGAAATTGATTCCTCCCGTGGAGAGGACACGCTGCAGCCGTCTCCCGCGTAGAGTACGAGCCCGTAGAATACCCATGATCGCGAGCCGTCCTCCAGGTTCGAGGACTCGACGAGTCTCGCGCAGGACGCGAGCCGGGTCCCCAAACTCGTTTAGCGAACCGCCGCAGACCGCGCCCGCGAACGAAGCGTCGGCGAATGGAAGGTTTTCCGCGTCGGCGCGCGCGAAGGACGGACCACCGCCTAGGTTGTGAGCCCGTCGGGTCGCCTCTTTCAGCATCGAGGGAGATATATCTATTCCGACCACGTCGCTATTATCACCGAGTCTTCGGGAGAGGCTCCGGGTGTAGAGGCCCACGGAGCATCCCAGGTCCAGGAAGCGCCCGCCGCTTTCTGCCCGCACGAGGTCCGAGATGAGCTCGATCTCGCGTTCGTTCGGGAACGTCTCGCCCGTCAGGAGAGTAAGTGAGCGGACTCGCCAGAGTGGTTCGTAGCCGCGGCCGGCTCCCGGCAGGAAGTTGGTCAGGTTGGCTATGTTGTCCGCGCCGGACTTTTTCTTCAGGAGGTCCAGGTAGCCGTTCTTTATCTCGTAGGTCTCTCCAGTATCGGGAGAGCTTGCCTCGCCCGTCAGGATGAGGCTGTTTTCCTCGATACCTTCGGTGTAGACGAGGCCTCTTTTATCCAGAGGGTGAGGCTGGACGATGGAGAGCAGACCGCGCCGGAACATCTAGCGGCGTTTTCGGTCTCGTAGGCGGCTCGTGCGGACGTCGAAGCCGCGCACGGAGTCGACGAACGCGCCGGAAACATCGGGACCCGAAGCGGCCTTCAGCGTTGGATAGTTGCCTTCGTGAAAGACGAGTGGGCCTTTACGGGTGTCGCCCAGGCGAACCTCGACGACTCGCCCGAGGAATAGCGCGTGATCCCCACCCGGATATATCCCCTCTAGCTCGCACTCGACAACGGCCAGGGCGCCCGCCGCCAGCGGAGCCCCTACGGTCCCGTATCCGCCACCCAGGGAGTTGACCGCGTGTAGCCCGCTTGAGCGCTCTGGAGAAGAAAAGAGCCTGGAGAGACCTTCCTGGTCGTCGGCCAGGACATTCACGGCGAAACAACGTTCCTCACGGATGCGTGGATTCAGGCGGGCGTCTTCGTGGACGCTCACCAGGAAGAGCGGCGGATCTAGGGAGACGGAGATAACCGCGTTCGCCGTCATGCCTTCGGACGTCTCGCCGCGCCCGCTGGTTACCACGGTCACGCCGGTCGGGAAGTGAGACATGGCGCTCCTCAGAGCATCCGGGGTGGCCCCCAAAACCTCCCAGGGATGCCTCTGATCTTCGGTGCCGCCAGGCTTGTCAGCCGGCATTTTGCCTCTCCTTTTTAGCTCGGGTCTCGAAAAACCGACTGCGCACGTCGCTCCTCCGCAAAGGATTCTCTCACGTTCAATTCGCCCGGCCACCACCGTTCGACCGTCTCGCGATCCGCGCCGTACCAGCGCCCGAAGTAAGGGCTGTGAAAGAGGTCGTCGAAAACTAGCGATGGAGCGCCGGGAAGAAGCGCCGACTCGGCCGGAACGATTCCGTCCCCCGCCACCCGTCCGTCATCCACCAGACGCTCGTATCTGACCCGGTAAAGCGCGGATTCAGCCCCATCCGCCGCTCTTCCCGCCACGGCGAGATACTTCAGACCCGCCGGTTCGTGCAGGTTGCTTGGGAAAAGTTCGTTGACCTGGGCGATGGGGGCGAGGCTCTTCTTGTTCGCGACGGCGTGAGGGCTGCCGAGCGTGATGAGGTGCGACACCCGCCGGTGGCCGGAGTAGCGCCGTCCGCCGTAGGGTGGATCCCCCCCGACGTAGGCGCGGGAGGCGATGCCGCCCGCCGAGTGTCCGACTAGCACCACCTTGTTCGACTCACTACTTAGCAGCGCCTTATCCACCGTGGTAGCGACCTCGAAGACGAGTTGACCGTAGCCCCGGACAAAACCGCGCAGCCAGTCCAGCGGCGTGATAGAGGCAACGTAGACCTCGGAGCCGGACACTTCGCGCAGGATGCGCGCGAGCCCCTCGTACCTCCAGGGCGACGACATCAATCCGCCGACTATTACGATAGGATTGCCCAACATATCGCAGAGTATAAACGCGTGGCAATCCGGGGGCTTGTGGCCGCGCTACATCAGGCTTGTGTGGATGCCGTCGAGGACGAACTGGACGGCGAGAGCGGCGAGTAGAACCCCGAGGACGCGAGAGAGTACGTTCGCCCCTGTCTCGCCGAAGAGCCTCATGATACGGGGGGCGAGGAGCAGGGAGATCAGGGTGAGGAGGATCACTACGAAGAGGACCGCCATGAACAAAGCGACCTGCTCAGTGCCGCCTCCGCTCGTGTAGAGGAGCACCGTCGTAATCCCGCCGGGTCCGGCCACGAGGGGTATGGCGAGCGGGAAGACGGAGATGTCCTGCTGGTAGGATTCCTCCTCCTGCTCGCGCACGGTCGAGGAGCGCATCCCAGAGGGGCGGGCGAAGATCATATCCAGCGACAACAGGAAGAGCAGTATCCCACCAGCGATTCTGAATGCCGGAAGACCTATGCCGAGCGCTCCCAGAAGAGCGTTACCGGCGAGCGCGAAGACGATGAGGATCGCCGCTCCAAGTACCGTACCCCGGACGGCGGACTCACGCTTCTGTTTCTCCGGGAAACCCTGGGTGAGCGCCGCGAAGATCGGAGCGAGTCCCAGCGGGTCAATGACAACCAGCAGCGTCACGAAAGAGTTGAAGATGAACTCCTGCACGGCCTGACTTTACCTCACATGGACGAGCCTGTCCCAGGGCTTGCCCGCCATCGCCCACGCAAGTCTTTGTACCTGGCAATAACCCTCGCCTCCAGCGGTCTGTCTTCACCTAAGTACCGCTCGCGGACTTCGGTTTTGAGGGCTTCGATCACCTCCGGCACGCTCGCTGGAAGGTCCGCGACGCTTCCGGGCCTGAAGGGCAGCCCGAGAGCGCCGAGGAACTGTTGGAGGAGGTGTTGGATCTCGGCGGTATCCGTGACGAGAATTAGGGCTTCCAGGCGCGCCGCCCGGCGTGTTACCCTTTGCGCCAACCCTGCGTGCTTGACGCCCATCGGACCGCCGGAACGAACCGAGTAAGCGCCGGGACAGAACTCCCCTGCGACCTCCCCACCCTCGGCTTCCACGCCTACCCGCCGCAGGGCCGCCGCTATTAGCTCGACGCCCTCCGCGTAGCGCTCGTAAAGGCCGTGACGCAGATCCTCGACCGGAGAAGTGAGTGAAAAAGAGATAGAGCCTCTATTCGCCGCCACGGCCCCGCCGCCGGAGTTCCGCACCAGTACCGGGAAACCGGCTTCCTCTGCCAGATCGACCGCTTCGCGGAAATCTGGCAGACGCGTCTCCGGGCGCGTCGCGCCGACGTAGAGCGTAGAAGACCACATCAAGGCGGTTGGTCCGCGTTCCCCGGCGGCGACTTCTTCCAACACGGCCTGTTGCAGGCCGAAACCGTCCTCGGGGTTCTCGAAAGGCTCGGCGATCAGAATCTCCACGATGTTAAGATAGCAGCTTGGAATTTTCGATGAATGTACCGGAGGATATTCAATGAAGGTGCTTGCTCTCGCCGGCGGGGTCGGCGGCGCGAAGCTCGCCGCCGGGCTGCAAAGCGCGCTCGCGCCGGGTGACCTTACCCTCGTCGTGAACACGGCCGACGACTTCGAACTCTGGGGCCTGCGTATCTGCCCGGACCTCGACACGGTCATGTACACGCTTGCGGACATCGCCAACCCGGCGCTGGGGTGGGGTGTAAAAAGGGAATCGTACAACGCTCTAGGAATGAT
>JBBPZZ010000178.1:0-4490 GCA_038198445.1 Rubrobacterales bacterium | reverse complement strand
CCGCGACCATCGCGGCGGACTCGGCGATAACGGGGTTCACCTTGCCGGGCATTATGGAGGAGCCGGGTTGCACCTCCGGCAGCGCTATCTCGGCGAGGCTGGCGCGCGGACCGGACCCCAGCCAGCGGATGTCGTTGGATATTTTGAGGAGGCTGACGGCGACGGTCTTTAGCGCGCCGCTGGCGAAGACGGCGGCGTCCATGGCGCTCTGGGCCTGGAAGTGGTTCTCTGTCTCGCGCACCTCGACGCCGAAGCGCTCGCTCAGACGCTCGCAGACCTTCGAGGCGAACTCGGGGTGGGTGTTGACGCCGGTGCCGACCGCCGTGCCGCCGAGGGCGACTTCGGCCAGGTCTTCTACTGCCCTGTTCACGCGCTGGATGCCGCGTTCTATCTGTCCGGCGTGGCCTTTGAACTCCTGGCCCAGACGGATCGGGGTGGCGTCCTGGAGGTGCGTCCGGCCGGTCTTGACCACGTCGTCGAACTCGCGGGACTTCTCTTCGAGGGCGCCCTGGAGCTTCTCCAGTCCGGGGAGAAGGTCTCGCTTCATGGAGACGAGGGCGGAGAGGTGGATGGCGCTCGGGATCACGTCGTTCGAAGACTGGCCCCGGTTTACGTGGTCGTTTGGGTGGACGGGGTCTTTGGAGCCCAGTTCGCCGCCTGATATCTGGATGGCGCGGTTGGAGATCACCTCGTTCGCGTTCATGTTGGTCGAGGTGCCGGAACCGGTCTGGAAGATATCCAAGACGAACTGGTTGTCCAGCCCGCCCTCGATGACTTCCTCCGCGGCCTGCACGATGGCGTCTTTGAGG
This sequence comes from Rubrobacterales bacterium, assembly GCA_038198445.1. Classification (GTDB taxonomy): domain Bacteria; phylum Actinomycetota; class Rubrobacteria; order Rubrobacterales; family Rubrobacteraceae; genus JACDDK01. The sequence goes on along the minus strand of JBBPZZ010000178.1, from coordinate 3,681 downwards.
TTGTCGTCGAGGCCGCCGAGCTCGTTGTTCACGACAGCGGCTTCGAACTTTATCGCGCCGAGCGCCTGGATAAAGCGGCGGGGGAAGCGCAGGTCGCTAATCGGGAAGTTATCGAGGGCGCGGCGGGTCTGGGCGCCGAAGAGGGCGTCGCGCGGGACCTGTACCTCCCCCATCGAGTCGCGTTCGGTGCGGTGTGCGGTCTCGTGCTGCGTCATGCGGGCCTCCCATCGAAGCTCGAACGTTTTGGTCATATAATCATTCCTGTACAGAGGCATTATACGAGAGGTGATCTTTTGGATTCTCTTACGCATACCCTGAAGGAGTGGGCCGTCGCCGTCCGGGCGCTTGAACGCGGCGATACAGCCCTCGTGGTCCGAAAGGGCGGCATCCGCGAGAAGGCGTTCGCCGTGGAGGACTCCCGCTTCCTGCTCCTCCCCGGCTACGAACACCAGCGTCCAGAGCTGCTCAAGCCTGAACACCGGGGTCTTTTGGATGAGATACCGGACCTCACCGACGAGGGTCCGCTCCGCTTCACGTCGTTCGCGGAGGTGTGTGGAGCTTACGAAGTTTCCGAGAAAGAAGACCTCGACACGCTAGACCAGTATCACATCTGGACGCCGGAATACGCTGAGAGCCGGTTCAAATGGCGTCCCAAGAAGCCGCTTACGGTGCTGGTCCTACGCGCTTACGTCCTGCCGGAGCTGGTCGAGTTGCCGTACGGCGAGAGCTACGGTGGTTGCAAGAGTTGGATCGAACTGGACGAACCTGTCTGTGTCGAGGGAGCACGCCCGGCGCTGGATGATGCGGCCTTCGAGAGGCTAATGTCTCCGGTTCGCGAAGTCCTGCGGGACCTCGCGTCCGCGCCGGTCGGTTCGTAGGAGCGCGCTTTGGGAACAGCCGCCATACCAATAGTGTTGCTCTTCCTGCTGTTGTTCCTTAGCTGGCAGACGGTCTACACCGCCAACAAGGACCTCATCCGGGCGAAAGCATGGGGCGACCTGGGGCGACGCGTACTCCCCTTCTGCGCCGTGCTCCTGATGGCGTTGAGCCTGCTCGTGGTCCAGAGCTATCAGCAGAGCTGGGTGCTCGTAACATGGATGTTGGTCGCCGGAATAACCATCATCTCCTTGAGCTTCCTGTCTGTCTCCATGGCCGAACGCAGGGCTAACAAGGCTTTCCGTGGCGGCGACTACGATAAAGCGGTGGAACTCTACAGGGGGCTGGTCCAGGAGAAACCTCTAGCGAGGAACTACGCCTTCTACGGCGCGGCCCTGGGGGCTTCCGGCAAGCGCGACGAATCCGTAAAGGCATCGAGCGAAGCTATAAAGAAAGACCCCAAGTACGGCCTCGCCTACTACAACCGGGCGCTCATCCTGGGACAGCAAAACAAGAAGAGCCGCGCGGTAAAGGACCTCAAGAAAGCGCTCGAAGTGGACCTGCCAAAACGCTTCAGGTCCCCCGTGAAGAGGCTGTTGAAAGACATCGAATGAGACTCCTGTACCCTACGCTGGGCGCCCTGGTCATCCTGGCAATCTTCACGTACTTCGTGGGCCGCCAGAACCGGGATCTGCTACGTGTCCGGGCCTACAGGGAGTTTCTGTGGCGTTTGATCCCCGCCCTCTCGACCGGCGTGTTTGTCGTGGGTCTTCCCTTCGTGATGGATAAGGCTACCGTGGATAACTACGCGCCCGTCCTCTTCGTCTATCTCGGCGGAGCGGCTGTCCTGACAGCCGTCATGGCCCGGGCCGTAGCGCCCGACGAGCGCCAGGCCGGAACTGCGTTCCGCAAAGGCGAGTACGAAAAATCCGCCATGATGTACGAGGACCTGACCGCCCGCCATCCGCTCCCCCGCTACCATTCCGCCCTCGCGGCCAGCCTCGACGCCACCGGAGACCCGCGTGGCGCGCTCGACGCCGCGGATCGGGCTATAAAACTCGATCCCAAACTCGGCATTGCCTACTACAACCGCGCCTCCGCCCACGCCGCCCTGGGTGAAACAGCCCAGGCCCGAGGCGACCTTCAGACCGTCTTCAGGGCGGATTCGAGCCGCGGGTTGCGCCGCGCCGCCGCCGAGGCGATGGAGACTCTGGAGAAGAGCTAGACTACCTCCGAAGCCACCGCCCTCGACTCCTCCAGGATTTCCTCCGCGCCCATCAGGTTCACCCCAATGTTTTCGAGCTCTAGTACGCCCCTGTCGTAAAGACCGGAAGTAGCATCCGAGACGAGCACGACCCGAAGATCCCTCTCGCTCGCCTCGTAGACCGTCGAGCGCGGACAGTTGGGGAAGTTGCAACCGCAGACCACCACCGTGTTCGCGCCGAGACCTGCAAGGTGCTCCTCTAACGGGGTGTTGTAGAAAGCTCCCCAACGAGGCTTGTACATGATCCACTCGTCCGGGCCTACGCGCTGTAGCCCTCCAGCCAACAGCCGTCCGTCGTCCAGCCTGATCTCCGCCGCGGGCTTTAGAGCGTCCATCAACTCGACGCCGTCACTATCCGGAAGCACTACCGGCCTGCCCTGCTCGATCTCCCGTCGGCGACACAGGTCCGCGTTGGTGCCATCGGCACGATAGATCCTTACTGCGTGGACGATTGGTCTCCTCTGCCGCCTGAACTCCCTCAACAGCCGCCGTATCTTCGGGACGACCTCCGCCGTACCCGCAACCTCCGCTGCCGCCCCCGGAAGCGTAAAATCTCGTTGCGTATCAATGGTTAGCAGGACGACGCTCGCCCAGTCTGGACTCAAATAATCATCCACCAGGCGGACCTACCGGACCTTCTTCTGGATGTTCTCGTCGGCGGCCTTGACCTCTATGTTTCCGTCGCGCACGCGAGTCTCGTAAGTAGACTGCGGAAAGATGGCCGGACCGTCGATGACCTTTCCGTCGCGGAGGTCGAAGCGTGACTCGTGCCAGGGGCAAATAATGGTGTCACCCTCACGTTCTCCTTCCGCGAGCGGTCCTCCGAAATGGCTGCAGATTCCCGATATGGCGCGGATTTCGCCGTCCGCCGAGCGGCTCAGAACGATCTCTACCCCGTTCTCCGCCGTTAACCCGCGTATCCCGCCCTCCGGCAATTCGCTCTCGGATAGGACAGCCTCAAACCCATCGGGGCCGCCGTGCTCGAAGACGTTTCGGTTGACCCGCAGACCATAGTTGTAGGACAACTCGCCGCCCAGATGGGCAGCCGTGCCGCTGATAGAGAACCCGGTCAGAAAAGCCAGGCGTCCGGCGTTGCGGCGCCCCGTGGCCCTCAGAACCACGGAGGCCGTGCTCAGGGCAAGCCCGGCGACGTTCAATAAGCCATGCGCCGCGCCCATCCGGCGTGAACCCCCGGAGAGATACCGCCAGTCGGAGAGGCCCGTCGCGGCGGCGGCGAACCCGCCCAGGACTCCCATCGCAAGCGAGGCGTCGGCCGCGTTCCGCATTGCCTTCGAGCCCGTGGCGACATCCAGCCCATCAAACACTATAGCCGCCGTCCACGCCCCCATAGGGACGTCCGTTAGCGCCGGATGCAGCGGAAGTTCCAACGGCGTACCGTCCAGTATGTTGCGGACCGTGGTCCCGCCGGCCTCGACCGCTCTCTGCACCTCCGGCTGGACGGCATCAGAGATCCTATCCAGAAACGGCAGCGCCTCTATGATGCGCTGGCTTATCGTTGACCCCATATCTCTCACCCTTCT
>JBBPZZ010000177.1:0-26859 GCA_038198445.1 Rubrobacterales bacterium | reverse complement strand
TGGCATGGGAGGGTATTGGGAACGATTCCCGGAGGGTGGACTATCGCGCGGTCTCCGGTAAGGAGGCGATAGATCAGGAGCACGATAATGGCGCCGCCGACTGCCACCGCGAGGCCGCCAACGCCGGACCGGGCGACGTAAGGCTGGTGGGTAAAGGTTTTGGAGAGGAACCCGCCGATGAATGCTCCAAGGACGCCGAGAAGCATGGTAACGATGCAATCACCAGGGTCCCGGCCCGGAGTGAGTAGCTTGGCAATGACCCCGGCTACCAGGCCGAAGAAGATCCAGAACAAAACGTTCATCGTTCCCTCCGCGAGGTTGAATACCGTACTCTTTCCATATTACCGGCTGATACGGAAACGAGACAAAAACGTCCAAAAATCACTCATTTGAGTGATCCGCCGCGGCATGAAGCATGGCAGAGTGTATTTGCTGCTTGGGAACGATGGAGAGTAGAAAGCGCTTCTAGATGATCCGTCAGAGCGAAATCAACGTAAGAGTGTATGAAGGCAAAGCGAGGTGAATATGTAAGAGGGACAAGTAGTGCGAGGATCAGACTACAAGACTACGGAAAGAGGAGAAGCGGATGAGGAAAGTAATGGTGATGGTGGCGATGCTGGCGATGATGCTTGTGGCTGCATCCCCCGCATTTGCGGAGGTGACGGCCATCGACAGCAGCAACGACACCACGTTCGACAGTAGCTTCAACTTGGTCGAGTTCGGCAATCAGTTGGGTGGGGTCGCCGTCGTAACCCAGGTGCAGACTGGTGACGCCCTCAGCGCCGCCACCGATAGCTCCGCGGCGGCCACGTCTATAAGCCAGAGCTTCGACGTGTCGCAGACGCAGACGCTCTCTATTTTCTAAAGCGTCTGATGGAGGCTAGGGGCCGTCCGCGGACGGCCCCTAGCCTTTGTCTGGCGGTCTACACCGTCTGCAGCAGGTCGAGGACGGCTTTCATTACCATCTCTTCGGTATCGCGGTGGAGGACGAAACCGAGTTTCTCGCTAATGTGCTGCATGGGGCGGTTCTCGAAGAGGATGCTGGCCGTGATGTGATGTAGGCCCTCTTCGCGTCCCACGTCGAGTAGCTTCTCCAGCAAGAGAGTTCCGAGGCCACGGCGCTGGAAGCGATCGCTGATAAGCACGGAAAACTCCGCCTCGCTGGTGGATCCACCGCGGCTCAGGCGGCCGACGCCCATGATCTCTTTTTCCCCGGTCCGTGGGTCCGTCCGCTCGGCGACCAGGGCCATCTCGCGGTCGTAGTCTATGAAGCAGATGCGGGTGAGACGTTCGTGGGCCGTGCGCTGGTCCAGGTTCATCATGTGGAAGTAGCGCATGTAGACGCTCTGCTCCGAGAGGGTTTCGTGGAAGTGGATCATGAGCGGCTCATCCTCGGGGCGGATGGGACGCACCAGGACTGGCTCTCCATCGTTCATCTCTCCGGGCCATATGTACTGCGTTGGGTAGGGGCGGATAGCGGGTCGGGGGAGGTCTTCTTCGGCTGTCTGTGGGTCGTGCAGGACGATGCGGGCGTCCAGGGAGATCAGACGCCCCGGCGAAGCAAGGAGCGGGTTGATGTCCAGCTCTTTGACCCAGGGCTGCTCCACGACCAGCCGGCTGAACCTCACGAGCAGCTTCTCAAGCGCCGCCAGATCGACGGAAGCACGGCCACGCACGCCTTTGAGCGCCTCGAAGATGCGCGTGCGCTCCATCATGCGGCGCGCGAGCGTGGTGGTGAGGGGCGGCAGGGCCAGCGCCCGGTCACGATAGACCTCTACCAGCGAGCCCCCCGACCCGAAGAGCATCACCGGCCCGAACTGCGGGTCTACGCTGCTGCCGAGGATGACCTCGTTCCCATCCAGGCTCTCCATCCGCTGCACCGCCGCGCCCCCGAAGTCCTCAGGCGAGAAGTTTTCGCTTACGGAACGCTCCATGTCTTCGTAGGCGCGGCGCACTTCGTCCGCACTCTGGAGGTCCAGACGCACGCCGCCCACGTCGGTCTTGTGGGTGATGGTCTCGGAGTCGAGCTTCAGGACGACCGGATAGCCGAACCGTTCGGCGAGTTCGACGGCTTCGTCCGCGCCACGGGCGACCTCTGTCTCGACGGTCGGGATGCCGTAAGCGGAGAGTATTTGCTTCGCCTCGTACTCGGTAAGGATGGTGCGCCCCGCCTCCCGGACGCCGCCTATGATCTCCTCCACGCGCTCGTGGTCGACGCCGTTCGCGCCGTCGGCGATCTCGGGAGTTTCGTAGATGCCGCGCAGGTTGTAGGTGTAGCGCCACATGTTGGTGAAGGCTCGGGCGGCGGTGTCCGGGTAATCGAAGGTCGGGATGCCGGAGCCGTTTAGGATGGAAGTCCCCTCCGCCACCTCGGCGCCGCCCATCCAGCTCGCGAGCACGGGCTTGCGGGTGCTGTTGGCGTAGGGGACGAGCCGCTCGGCCGTCGCGGTTGGGTCGGTCATGTCCTGGGGCGTCAAAATTACCAGCAGGCCGTCGCTCTCCGGGTCTCCGGCGGCGGTCTCCAGGGTCCTTGCGTAGCGCTCCGGGTCGGCGTCGCCGAGTACGTCCACCGGGTTGCCGTGGCTCCAGGGGGCGGGCAGGAAGTCGTTCAGGGCGTTCATGGTCTCGGGTGAGACCTCCGCCAGTTCGCCGCCGCCGGTTACGAGGGAGTCGGTGGCGAGGACGGCGGGACCTCCGGCGTTGGTGAGGATCGTCAGGCGCGGTCCCTTCGGGCGCGGCTGTTTGCCGAGCACCTCGGCCATGTCGAAGAGCTCGGAGATTTCGTTTACGCGCAGCACGCCGCTGCGCCGGAAGGCGGCGTCGAGGACTTCGTCGGAGCCGGTGAGGGAGCCGGTGTGAGAGGCGGCGGCCTTACCGGCGGCCTCGGTGCGGCCGGCTTTGATAACGATAATCGGTTTGGTGAGGGCGACCTCGCGGGCCGCGGAGAGGAACGAGCGGGCGTCACCGACGGACTCCATGTAGATGACGATGCTCTTCGTCTTAGGGTCGTCGCCGAGGTAGTAGATCAAATCTCCCCAACCAACGTCCATCATGGAGCCGACGGAGACGATGTTGGAGAACCCGACGTTCTCCTTGAAGCTCCTGTCCAGGATGGCCGTCAGGAGCGCGCCGCTCTGGCTGAGAAAACCGACGTTTCCGGGACGGGCTATCGCCCCGGCGAAGGTTGAGTTCAGGCCGGTGTTCGGGCTCATGACGCCGAGGCAGTTGGGGCCGATTATCCGCATCCGGCCCCTTCGCGCCTCCTCCAGAACCCGCCGTTCCAGATCCGCTCCCTCGGAGCCGGTCTCCTTGAAGCCGGCGGAGATGACGATCGCGCCCTCCGCCCCGGCCTCGACGCACTCCTCTATAATCCCAGGCACGGTTGGCGCTGGGGAGACTATGACCGCCAGGTCCACACGCGCAGGCACCTCGGAGACGGAAGGATAAGCCTGGATGCCGAGCACGTTCGGCCTACGGGAGTTCACGGGGAAGACCGTGCCGCCAAACGGGCTGGATACCAGGTTCCGCATGATGGTGCGGCCGACGCTGCCGGGCCGGTCGGTCGCCCCGATCACGGCCACCGACTCGGGCTTGAAGATGGCGTCCAGCGCCCGCCCCTCGTACCTTAAAACGTCGTGCGCCGGGTCACCGCTTCTGGGCTTTTTCATGCATTTCTCCTCTTGCATTTTGTGCCGCCGGGTTCAGGTGCCGCCCTGGAAAATCGATCTTAAAGGCGGGCTTCTGTTTGTCTAGATTAGTAACATGCGGATGCCGTGAGGGGCGTAATCTTTCCTACGGAGCGTTCCCGCGCCGTTATTGCTACGGCGTTCGCTCCTGCTTGCGTACGACGTTCTCCAGCAGGGTGCGGTTTGGTATGCGGTAGAGATCCCCCTCCTCGGAGCGGAGGGTGATGGAGGCGTACCCAAGCTCCTCGACGGTCCCCTCGACGCCGTCCACGGAGATGAGGTCACCGACCTCGGTGCCGTCCTGTACGTAGCGCCCGGCGGCGATGTTACTGGAGAGCAGGGTCAAACCTTGTCCAAGGGCGAGGGCTGCGACGAGTCCAACGGTGCCGAGGAGCACTATGGCGAGCATCATGAGGATGGAAGTCTCCAGGCCCAGTTGCCCGGCGGCCAGCAGGGAGGCTATGGTGATGACGGTGATAAACACGACCCGGCGGAATACGTTCGTGCCGCGCAGACCGGCGCGCTCGGCGGAGCTGGCGACCGTCTCGGCGAGCCATCCCGCGCACATTACACCGGCCAGGAGGATGACGAGCGCCACGAGTGCCCGGCCGGAGAGGTTGATGATCTGGTCCATCGTGCTCTCAAGCGAGGAGAGCCCGAGGACGCTTAGAGCCCCGGCGACGCCGGTGAGTATGATGCCCCAGAAGAGAACCAGCCCGAGCAGCTTCGCGGGGCCTCCATCGTAACCGAGTTGGCCGAGAGAGTTGGAGGCGCCGGTTCGCTCGAAGAGATCGTCCAGGCCGACCCTCTCCAGGAACTCGGCCGTCAGGCGTTGAAGGAAACGGGCGATGAGCAGCGCCACCAGCAGCACGGCCACCGCGCCCACCAGCCGGGGCGCGAACTCCGTCAGTATGCGAATCAGGTCATTCATTCTCGGTCTCCGGCATTAGATCCCTCCTCCATAACTCTCGCGCGTGTTCGGGCGCAGACCCAAATAATAGACGAAAGCGTGGGCGTAAGTGCGGCCCAGTTCTCCGATCAAGGTCTCCGCCTGCCGCATGAACGCCGAGACGTAGGCGCGCCGGATTGCGTGGTCGATGGCGGCCTCGGGAGCTTCCACAGGCTCGCTGCCCAGGGTGGAGAGCATTACGAGCATCCGGGCGTAAGACTCGGCCAGCCGCCGGTAGTCCGGCCTCTCGAAGATAAGCTGCTCGGCCTCGCGGGCCTCCTCGCCTTCCAGCTCGCCGGCGGCATAGGCGCCGATGATCTCCAGCACTTCCCAGCGCTCCTGTCCGTGCACCGCGCTCATCCGACGTTCCCTTCCACGTCCCGCCTGCCGTGATCTTCTCCGGCGAGGGCGACGATCATGGCCGCCCGGCCCCGCGAGACCCAACCTTTCGCCGTGCCGTCCGGCACGTCGAGAACCTCCGCTATCTCCGCGTAGCTGAGGCCCTCCATGTGGCGCAGCACCAGCGCCGCCCGGTGATCCTTCCTGACGTGTCCGAGGGCCGCCTGCATCTCCTCGCGGCGCTCCTTGCTCAGGGCCTCGGCCTCTGGATCCGCCTCTCCGCCGGGAGGCTCCGGAAGGAACGGAATGTTGTCCAGTTGTTCGCGCATCTCCCTGCGCGTCACCTTCTCACGGGCGTTGAGGCAGGTGTTCAGGGTGATCTTGTACAGCCAGGTGCTGAAGGCGCTATCGCCCTTGAAACCGTCTATGTTCCTCCAGACGCGGACCCAGACTTCCTGGCTGGCGTCCTGGGCGTCCTCCTCGCCGAGTATTCTGAGTGCCAGCCGGTACACGAGACCGGAATGAGCATGGACCAGTTGCCTGAAAGCCTCGACGCTGCCCCCGGCGGCTCGCCTCGTGAGATCCCGCTCCTCGATACGGTTCAAGAGGAACGCCTCCTGGACAGAGGCGCGGGTATTGAGGGCTTTGAACCTTGGCTCCTGTACATCACCACATACCACAATAGCAGAAGCTCATACCCCGTGGCGAGCCATATAACACGCCCATCCGGCGAACCTCCCGAGCTTCGTCGCCGCAAGTGTAACCAAACGGCTACCGCGCCTGTCAAACATAGAATAAGTACCTTAACGCGAGCGACCACGTTAACCGGGAAAGGTGTGGATTTTGTACGGCATCGAAGTACGCGAGGCTGGCATTAGAGGCACGACGATGGAACTTCGAGGCGACCTGGACCTCTCCTCCCTGGATACTTTGCGCGAAACTTTGAACAGCGTCGCGAGCGCCCGCGAACAGACCATCGTGGACCTCTCCGGCGTCACCTTCCTGGACCTCGGCTGCGCCAGGGAACTCGTCATACGCTCTCAACTCTACGCCCACCGTCTGCGCCTACGCAATCCGTCGTGGCAGGTACAGTCCACCATCCAGGCCTGCGGACTTGGAGACTGGTTCCTCCTCGCCCCCGAAACCGGCGAACGCGAGCCCTCCACAATGTTCAGAGTCGTTTAGCCTCACTACCAGCACTCGCACCCCCCTACCGGACGCCAGTCTGCCGCTGTTCTTTCCCGGACGACGTTGGATCTATGTCAATTGAACTAGGCGAACGAAAACTCCCGTAGAACAAAAGATTCAATCAGTATATGATGCAGGCGTATCCGGGAGGCCAGGGTCTCGGGGTACTTCGGCATTCTTGAATATGGAAGAGATGTGGTGGGCCGAATGCCAATTGTGAAGGACGGGGGAGCGAGAGTACCGGCGGCTTCCAGGGCGGGAAAGGAGCGGGGAGTGATGGGGTTTATCCGGGATAGGGCGGTTCTGGAGTCGGCCCGGAGCACGCATGTTGTGCGCGGCACTTGTGGCGGCTTTGCTGTGTTTCGTGCTGCTCGCGGCGCAGGCCCAGGCTGCGGAGTCGCTTGTGGGCAAGAAAGTTAACAAAGGAAAAACTCAGGCGACCATCGAGGTCTCGGGTTGCGCTGCAGATACGAATTCAACTCCACGCATAATCATCGAAGGTACGGGTGACGGCGAGAATCCTGTCACGGTGCAAGGTGGAGATATAAGCTTCGGGTCGAACCAAATCGTCTCAAAAGGTGATCAGGTCAAACGTATCGCAAACTTGACCGATCCAAAGGTAAAGAGTGTAGAGGGAATAACGTGCAAAGCTAAAGATGTCGGCACAAAAAATGCTACGGACACTAGCGGCGGCGCAAGCGGTGGCGGGGTCAGGCTGACCTGTGAGCAGCTCATCAAACTGGGTCAGGGTAGCGGTGCTCCGGCGGCACAGTATTCCATCGAGGTGTCGCAAAAGTGTGAAGGTAGTGCGAACGTCATCACCGACACGGTCCCCGGCGGGACTCTCTCCGACACGAGCGGGCCGTCGCCTGGGCTACTGGTAGCCGGACTAATCCTTGCGGGCGGCGGGTTGCTCGTGCGCGCCACCCTCCGGCGGTAGGAGGAGCCGGTGCTCCTCAAGGCGGGCATCGCTCTGATGTCGGTGGCCTTGCTGATGGCCGCTGGCGTCTTCGGCTTCGTCTTCCTTCAACCCGAGGAGCCCGTGGTCGCCGCGACAAAGGCGACGGAGAAGACACCGGAGCCCACGCTCAAGTACGGCGAGCCCCAACGAGTGCTGTCCGAGGAGACGAAGGCTCCCGAGGTGAAGGCCGAGACGGCGTCCCCGGCGCCTGCTCCTGAACCGAAACCGGAGGTGGCGGCGGAGTCCGAGCCTCAGCCGGAACCCGCGCCGAAGCCAGAACCGAAACCTGCGCCGAAGCCCGAGCCGCAGGAAACCACACCGCAGGGTTGGTCGGTGCCGGATAGGAGTCAGGTCCGAGAGGCCAACAGGCCGCGCCATTACGGGCTGGCGGCGGGAGCGGTAATGGGCCTGACCATAAAGGCAATCGGTCTCCACGATGTGCCGGTCTTCGACTCCCGCGAGGCCTGGGCGCTAGATTCCGGTGTTCGCCACGTCCCGGAGACTTCCATGCCCTGGAGCGGCGGCGCGCAGAGGAACGTCTACCTCGAAGGACACCGCCTCGGCTACGGTGGGACCGGCAGCTACCTGATCTTCTACAACCTCGATAAGCTCGGATCGGGTGATGAGATCGTGCTCAAAGACAAGAGCGGCACGCGCTACGCATACAGGGTGAGCGATACGTTCATCGCCACCCCCGACGAGTCCTGGGTGATGGGACAGATCCGGGGTCGAGACATGCTCACCCTCCAAACCTGCACCGGACCCGGCTACTCGCAGCGGCTCATCGTACGCGCCGACCGCGTCTAGCAGCCATTCTGTGTGCAGTGCCGGACAAGGTCTTCGGCGATGGTGCCTGACCCGAGCATTATCACGCCCGCCTGGAGTCCACGAGAAACCAAGTTCTCTCAGGCGCGTGCGGACCTTCCGACGATAGGAGCGCCTTCTTTCCGGTAGATCTACGGCTCTTACTCTCTCGCCTGACCGGCTCTCCCGCAAGCCAAACACGCGGTAGAAGAGATGTTAAGCCGCTTCCCGTTCCATCTCTTCGGAGTAGCTGCCGGATCTAGCAGCGCCGTTCATCTTGAGGCGGTGATAGAACGCTTTCTGTGCTACCTCGACGTTTGAGGGCTCGCCGCCCCAGGTCTCCATCGACCGTTCCTGTAGGGCCCGCGCGTAGGAGAAGGAGAGTTCCCACGGCAGGTTCGCCTGCATCTGGTTCATCGCGTTCAGATGGGCGGTCGCCTGCTCGGCGCTCTGGCCGCCGGAGAGGAAGACGATGCCGGGCACGGCCGCCGGCACGCTTCGGCGCAGGCACTCGACCGTCATCCGGGCGACTTCTTCTACTCCGGACTGTTGCGCCGCTTCCTTACCGGAGATGACCATGTTCGGCTTGAGAAGCATCCCCGTAAGCTCCACGCCGTGCTCATAGAGGGCCGCGAAGGTGCTGCGCAGGGTTGTCTCTGTTGCTTCGTAGCACTGCTCGATGTCGTGGTCGCCGTCGATGAGGACCTCCGGCTCAACGATAGGTACGAGACCCGCTTCCTGGCAGAACGCCGCGTAGAGGGCGAGCGAGCGGCTGTTGGCCTCGATGCAGCGGCGGGTCGGGATACCGTCACCGATCGTAATGACCGCCCGCCACTTGGCGAATCGGGCGCCGATCTCCACATACTCCTCCAGGCTGTCGCGCAGCCCGTCTAGGCCCTGGGTGAACTTCTCACCCGGGGCTAGGGGCATATCGACGGTGCTCTTGTCTACCTTGATGCCCGGGATGATGCCCTGGTCCTCCAGGATTCTGGAGAGCATCGTACCGTCCGAGGTCGTCTGACGGATGGTTTCGTCAAAAAGGATCACGCCGGATAGAAACTCTCCGATGCCCGGCGTGGTGAAGAGCATCTCCCGGTAGTCGCGGCGACTCTCCTCAGTCGAGACTATCTGTACCGCCTTGAAGCGTTTCTCTATGGTCCCAAAACTCTCGTCAGCCGCCAGGATACCCTTACCTTCAGCCACCAACTCCCGCGCGGTCTTCTCCAGGAGATCCATCATTACTCCTTTTCGTGCCTCCGTTACGCCAGCGAACAAGAGGGCCCCGAACTATCGTCCGAGGCCCTCTTACGAAATGTAATTGTCGAGAGAGTCTCTTTAAGCTCTTACCAACTCCCGGTCTTTCTCTATCCTCGCCTTCTCGGCCTTCTTTACCTGCTCTTCGCGGCGCGTACGCTCCTCTTCCTCGCGTCTGCGGCGGGCCTCCGCCTCCATCCGGTATTCACTGCGAGAGTAGCACATAGCTTTTGCCTCCTTGACGCGCTTCCTCTTGAAACTCTGCATACCCGAAGTGGCGCCACATAACACCTGCGGGTTGGCGTGGCGCTCTGCGCAGCACGTGTTCTTCTGATGAGAGTCTTTGCCTGGAACGCGGCCTCTGTCTGTAGACGCTACGCCTCGCGGAATGGTGTAGCCTGACTCTCATGCTCCTCTCATGTTCACCATCGAACATGGTTGTCCGGAGAAGAGAACGCCGAGGCAAGAGAACAGAGCAAGATGGATAGACACTGCGGAGGAAGCAAGAACGGGAGCTGCGTATCGTCGAGGCCCGCCAACCGCACCGCTCGCCAGATGGCGAGACGAACTTTGGTTTGCAGGTGGATGGCGGGAGAGCAAAGAGGAAGTGCGATACTGTCGAGGGGCAAAGAGAGATGAAACCCGGAACGCGCATACTACTGATAGAGGACGACCGCTCGATAGCCAGCTTCGTGGCGCCCGAGCTCGAACACCTCGGCTACCGCGTGCGGTGCTCCTACGATGGGCTCTCGGGTCTCGTGGAGGCGGAGAAGTTCGGGCCGGAGCTTGTGGTGCTCGACATCATGCTGCCGAAGCTGGACGGCGTCGGGGTACTCAGGCGGATACGGGGCGCTGGCAGCAGAGTGCCGGTGATCATGCTTACCGCCCGCGATGCCATTCTGGACAAGGTCCATAGCTTCGACCACGGTGCCGATGATTACCTGACGAAGCCGTTCGAGATCGAAGAGTTGCTCGTCCGCATCCGGGCTCTTCTGAGGCGCGCCGGAGGCGAGGAGATACTCCGCGTGGCAGACCTGGAGGTGAATGCCGGGACCCGTGAGGTAAGGCGGGGAGAGCGGGAGATAGACCTCACGGCGCGCGAGTTTGATCTCCTGGAGTTCATGGCCCGCCACCCGCGCCGGGTACTCACGCGCGAGTTGCTGCTCTCCCGGGTGTGGGATCAGGAGTACGTCCTGAGCACCAACGTCGTGGACGTCTATATCGGATACCTCAGAAAGAAGATTGACGCTTCCGGGGAGCCCAGACTCATCCACACCTTCAGGGGCGCGGGCTACGCCCTGAGAGGAACGTAACCTTGTCGATCCGGTGGCGCCTGACGCTGTTCAACGCCCTGGCCATAGGAGCGATACTGCTGCTTCTGGGCCTTGCCCTCTTCTTCCTGCTCCGGGCGGCGCTGCTCGCAGACGTGGAGGACACCGCCCGAGGCCGCGCCCTGGGCGCAGCCCGGACTATCGGCGCCGGGGACGACCTGACCGACGACGATATCGAGAAACTCACTCTCGATGGAGTCTTCGTAATCGTCCGGGACAGAGAGGGGAAGGTTCTCAACCAGACGGTGAACCTTACGGCTAAAGAGGAGGCTAGAGATCTGGCCTGGCGCAAGGCGCTCACTTCCGGAAAGCCCGCATCCGGCACGGCGGAGCTATCCCGCCAGGCTCCGGATTACGTATATGCCGTGCCAGTCAACCCGGCGAACGGTCCCGCGCGGGTGATCGAGGCCGGGAAGTCCTTTGAAGGTGCTCAGGAGGCCGTCGGCACCGTCGCAACCGTTCTCGCCGGTGTCCTTGCCGGGGCCTTTCTGTTGTCTACATTGGGCGCCTATTACCTGGCGCGGACGGCACTCAGGCCCGTAGACGCCGTGGTGAGATCCGCCCGCGAGATGACTGAGTCAGACCTCGGAAAACGATTGCCGGTGACCAACCCTAACGACGAAATCGGTCGTCTCGCCACCACCATGAACGGCTTTCTGGCCCGCCTCGAGGCGGCATTCGCCCGCCGGGAGGAGACGCTCGCGCGCCAGCGGCGCTTCGCCGCCGACGCCAGCCACGAGCTTCGCACGCCCCTTACCGCCATAGGCGGCCATGCCAGGATGCTCGACGAGTGGGCCCTGGACGACCCGAAGAGGGCGAGGCAGAGCGTCGCGGCCATCCGCCGGGAGGCCGGGAGGATGCGGAACCTGGTCGAGGCGCTTCTGGCCCTCACCCGCGGAGACGAGGACGCGCCTCTGAACGTAGAGCGTTGCGATCTCGCCGCCGTGGCAGAAGACGCGGTACAGATGGCGCGTGCATCGGCGGACGTTGGACCTGCAGTCGAGTACTCGCCTCCCGAACACGAGGTCGAGGCGAACTTCGACCGGGAGCGCGTGCTGCAACTCGCGGGCATACTCCTGGATAACGCCGTCAAGTACACGCCCGAGGATGGACGTATCGTGGTGAGGGTCAGCGAGGATGATGGCTGGGCGATCCTGGAGGTCTCCGATACAGGGGTTGGGATCGCCGAAGATCAGGGGCGCCTGATCTTCGATCGTTTCCATCGCGCAGATCCCTCCCGCGCGGACGGTGGGGCGGGGCTGGGGCTCTCCATAGCCCGCCAGATCGCCGAGTCTCATGGCGGCGCTATACGCGTCAGAAGCAAGCCCGGCCAGGGATCGAGCTTCAAGCTCTTTCTTCCCAGGCGATAGTCCGAAAGACTCTTCAGCGAGCCCTCCACGCGCTGTGCGCTAGCGGCAGATAGCATCGTACCTCGGGTAATTTCCGCGTTCTCAGGCTCTTCTCAGAAACCGGTGGGACACTACTTTGGAAGGATAATCGACAAGGAGGCAATCCTGATGCAAACAAGTTCGTGGGTCTCGCGTCCGGCCGCGGCTGCATTGCTTGCGCTTGCGTTGCTCACGGCCGCGTGCGGTACGGGTACGTCAGCAACCAGAGGGACAACAGAGCGCACCCAGGGCGACCAAAAGACAGCGAATGTGGCGGGGGAGCGTACTCAGGCCAACACGTCTGGTCCGCAATCCGGGGCGGTAGGATACCATCCGCAGATCAAACCCTCCAACTTCGTGGACCGCGTCGATAATCCCCTGTTCCCGCTCAAACCCGGCACGTCTTACAAGTTCCGGGTCGAGACCGACGAAGGGATGCAGACGGAGAACATGACGGTGACCCATGACAAGAAGAACATCGTGGGTGTCTCCGCGACCGTAGTGAAGGATATCGTGACAGTGGGGGGCAAGCCAGAGGAGAAGACATCCGACTGGTACGCGCAGGACAGGGACGGCAACGTATGGTACTTCGGCGAGGAGACCGCAGAGTACAAGAACGGCAAAGTCTCGAACACTACAGGGTCGTGGGAGGCCGGCGTAGACGGTGCCGAGCCGGGCATCATCCTGAACGCGACCCCGCAGGTCACCGATTCCTACAGGCAAGAATACTACAAAGGCGAAGCCGAAGATGCGTTCTGGGTGACCGGCGTGAACGAGAAGATTAGTGTCCCCTACGGATCTTACGGCGACGCTACGCGTACTCTGGAGTATACGCCGCTGGAGCCGAAGATCGTGACGGAGAAGTACTACGCTCCTGGCGTCGGCCTGGTAGCGGAGAAGAACCTCTCCGGCCCGACGGAGACCGTCAAGCTCGTGGACGTAACGCACGGCGGCTGAGACAGTCGTCTTCATCGCTGCCCGGATGTCCGGAGATTCTCATCGCGCTCTCACCGTCTTCTCAGGCTCCCGCGCGACACTCCGGTCAACGCGTCATCGTCAGAGGAGGTCCCGTGTAAGGAGCAGGAGACGGTAAGTGGGATGAAGCGTGTATAGAGAAAGGAAGTTTATGAGGAAGCTGATTATTGGGCTGGCCGCAGCCGCTATTCTGGCGCTCAGCGGGATTGCGGCCATGGCCGCCGCGCCGAACACCGACCAGCAGGAGGAGAACTACTCTTTCAAGGGTTCGGTAGCCGTCGCCGATCAGAAGGACCAGCGGAACGAAGCCGCCGACGGCAAGGAGGCCGAGGGTAAAGATACTGCGGATGGCAAGGGAGAGACACCTGATGCCAGCGATCTCAAGTCTCTGGCCAAGATAGATCGGTCCACCGCCGAGCAGGCCACTCTGAAGGCCGTACCGGGCACCGTCAAGGAGACGGACCTCGAAGTCGAGAACGGCTTCGTGGTGTATGGCGTCGAGGTCGCCGGCAACGACGGCAAGACCCACGACGTCAAGGTAGACGCGGGCAACGCCAAAGTGCTTCACCAACAGGTCGACGGCGCCGACGGTCCCAGAGACTCCGAAGACGCGAACTAACCGCAGGTAGCGATACAGTGTCGAAAGGCCGGGGGAATCATCTACCCCTCGGCCTTTCTGTTCCGTGCAAACGAGACCCTCGATGCGCTGGGATCTCGTAGCGCGTTGTTGCTCCTGACCATGGTGATGTCTCCTTCCACACGAACTTGCGCAGGGTTTATATCTCTGAAAGCCCGATTGTGATACGTTAAGGGTCGCGTCAGGCAAGGCCGCGCATGCCGAGGTGAGAGGGAGACGAGAGATGGCGAACCGTCTGGCGAACGAGACCAGCCCGTACCTGCTACAGCACAAGGACAACCCCGTGGATTGGTATCCGTGGGGTGAAGAGGCGCTGAAGAAGGCGCGGGATGAGGACCGGCCGATCCTTCTCAGCGTCGGATACTCGGCCTGTCACTGGTGCCATGTCATGGAGCGCGAGTCCTTCGAGGACGAGGCGACCGCCCAGGTCATGAACGCGCACTTCGTCAGCATCAAGGTGGACCGCGAGGAGCGCCCGGACATCGACTCCATCTACATGGCAGCCGTCCAGGCCCTCACCCGCGGTGGCGGATGGCCGATGACCGTGTTCCTTACCCCCGACGGCTCTCCGTTCTACGGCGGCACCTACTTCCCACCCGTACCGTCTCGCGGGATGCCGTCTTTTACCCAGCTCCTCACCAGCCTCGCCGACGCCTATGAGAACCGCCGCGAAGACGTGCTGCAGAGCGCCAAGTCCGTCCGAGAATATCTTCAGGCCGCGACCGGCGCGTCCATGCCGGAGTCAGAGACGTCGTCCGGCGCGGAGATACTCGACCGCGCCGCTGAGTCCCTGCTCTCCCAGGTAGACCGGCGCTTCGGCGGATTCGGTGGAGCGCCCAAGTTCCCCCAGACGATGAACCTGGAGGTCCTGCTGCGCTACCATCACCGCGCCGGAGACCGTTCCGCAATCGACGGCGTGCAGCTTACCCTGCGCCAGATGGCGAACGGCGGCATCTACGACCAGCTAGGCGGCGGCTTCGCCCGCTACTCCGTGGATGAGCGCTGGCTCGTGCCGCACTTCGAGAAGATGCTCTACGACAACGCCCTCCTCGCCCGCCTCTACCTGGAGACCTATCAGGCCACCGGCGACCCATTCTACCGCCGCATCGCCGAAGAGACCCTGGACTACGTCCTGCGCGACATGACCAGCCCCGAAGGCGGCTTCTACGCCGCCGAGGACGCCGACTCCGAGGGTGTCGAGGGCAAGTTCTACGTCTGGACGCCGGAGGAGATAGAGGCCGCGCTGGAGCCCGAAGCCGCGAAGCTCGCCATGCGCTACTGGGACGTAACGGAGCAGGGCAACTTCGAGGGCAAGAACATCCTCAACGTACCGCGTCCGCCCGAGGCCGCCGCCGAGTTCGGGATCTCCGGGGAAGAGTTGTGGGAACGTATCGTGGAGATCCGGGCGAGGCTCCTCGCCGGGCGCGACAAGCGCGTCCGGCCGGGCAGGGACGAAAAGATCCTCGCCGCCTGGAACGGTCTCATGCTCCGATCCTTCGCCCTCGCCGCCCGCGTTACGGGCCGAGAAGACTACCGCGAAGCCGCCCGTGGAAACGCGGCCTTCCTGCTGGAGAAGCTGCGGACCGGCGGCCGTCTCCGGCGTTCGTACAAGGACGGACGGGCGCGGTTCAACGGCTACCTGGAGGACTACGCGATGGTCGCCGACGGGCTCGTGGCGCTCTACGAGGCGACCTTCGAGACCCGCTGGCTCGCCGAGGCGGATGACCTGTGCGGCGCTATCTCCGAGTTATTCTGGGACGGCGAGCGCCGTACCTTCTACGACACCCCCATCGACCACGAGCAGCTCGTCACCCGTCCGCGCGACGTCTACGACAACGCAGCGCCTTCTGGAGTCTCCGTAGCGGTCGAAGTCCTGCTCAAGCTCGCGCTGCTCCTCGACCGGAATGACTACCGGCAGAGGGCCGAGGGAGTCCTGGAAGACATGAGAGGCGGCATGGAGAAGATTCCGGGAGCATTTGGGCGTCTGCTCTGCGCCCTCGACTTCAACGTCTCGCGGCCGAGAGAGATCGCCCTGGTCGGCGACCCTGATGCTCCCGATATCCAGGCACTCATCGACACTGTCTATGCCCGCTACCTGCCGAACAAGGTAGTTACCGGCCGCGCCTCCGGCGAGGAGGAGGCCGCCGGATTCATTCCATTACTCGCCGATCGCCCGACGCGTGACGGCAAGGCCACAGCCTATGTCTGCGAGGGCTACGTCTGCAAGAGTCCCACTACGGATGCGGAGGAGTTGGCAGTCCAACTGGCCGGTTAGCAGGCACGCTGACTATAGTGACATGGCTTTCCCGAGGCTGTCTGTCTGTGGACGGCGAGGAACCGTTTCGTATAATGGCGAGTATGAGCAGGCTGGTAGAACAGAACACGAAGAGCCTTACGGAACTGTGTGAACGGCATGGCGTGAGCAGGTTGGATCTC
This sequence comes from Rubrobacterales bacterium, assembly GCA_038198445.1. Taxonomy (GTDB): domain Bacteria; phylum Actinomycetota; class Rubrobacteria; order Rubrobacterales; family Rubrobacteraceae; genus JACDDK01. The sequence continues at coordinate 10,911 of JBBPZZ010000177.1, read as the reverse complement.
TTCGGGTCCGCTACCGGAGAGGCCTTCGACCCGGAGAGTAGCGACCTCGATTTCGTGGTCTCCTTTACCCCGCGCACACCATCGCGGCTCTTTGAGAGATACTTCGGCCTCAAGGAAGACCTGGAATCCCTATTCGGTCGAGACGTAGACCTCGTCATGGAAGAAGCTATCAATAACCCCTACTTTGCCAGAAGCGTGAACGAGAGCCGGGTTCCTCTATATGTCGCCTGATAGTAACGCCGAGCGCAACAGGACGCTCGGAATCCTCGAAGACATAAGAGACGCGGCAGCCTTCGTCCTGGAAATTAGCAAAAGTAAGACCCTTGAAGACTACTCTCGCGACAGGCAGCTCAGACAGGCTGCTGAGAGGAACTTCGAGATCATCGGTGAGGCGATGGGACGCCTGACCCGGCACGACCCGGACACCGCGTCGCGTATCGATGAGCATGAGCGCATCATTGCCTTCCGCAATATCTTGATCCACGGCTACGATCTCGTCGACGATAATCTGGTATGGAGCACGATCCAGGAGAAACTGCCGGCTCTCCTGTCCGAAGTCGAGGATTTGATGAGAGGCGAATCACCGTGAGCGACGGCCAGATCTCGGCTGGAGAGGCTTTCGCGGAACGGGTCTCACCACGAAGCACCCGGCGAGATGGTGGCGGGACGGACAGGCTTATGTTAACTTCGGGGATCATGACCGCGTACTCGGAAAACATGGCGCGCAGGGCTGCACCGGCGAGAGGCCGCAGCCGGCATCTGCCGCCGCATTTCCTGGTACCGCTCGCGGCTGACTACCCGTCGTCCTAGAAGGTTTCGGCGCACAGGACGGCGGGAGCGGGCGCCCCCAGGGTATAAGTCCCTCTCCCCCTGCAAGACGGGGGTATCTCCTCATGAACAAGCATATACTTGCCCGCTTCGGCGAGCGTGTCCGGCCTACGGGCCTCTGGTTACATTCCAGTTTCCTCAAGCTCTGGGCGGCGGAGACGGTCTCTAGCTTCGGCAGCCAGGTTACCATCGTGGCGTTGCCGCTGCTGGCAGCCCTGACGCTCGACGCCTCTCCGCTTCAGATGGGCCTACTCTCCGCCGCGAGCACGGCTCCGTTCCTCCTGATAGGACTATTCGTCGGCGCGTGGGTAGACCGTACACACCGCGCACCGTTGCTGGCCGTCTCCGACCTGGCCCGCGCCGCGCTGCTCGCGGTGATCCCCGCGGCCTGGATGCTCGGATTCCTGAGCATGGGTCTCCTGTACGCAGTGGCGCTCGGGGCAGGGACGTTCACGGTGATCTTAGATGTGGCTTCCCTCTCCGTGCTGCCTGCTCTGGTGGGTCGGGAGAGCCTGGTGGAGGGGAACGGCAAGCTGGAGGCCAGCCGCTCGCTCGCGCAGATCGGCGGCCCCGGCCTTGCGGGATGGCTGGTCGGCCTGTTTGGAGCGCCGCTCGCCGTCCTGATCGACGCGGTTTCCTATCTAATCTCGGCGACGTTCCTGATACGGTTGAAGACCCCCGGAGAGATCCTTTTCTCGTCACCGGATGAACCCCGGCGCATGTTGCGCGACGTAGCGGAAGGGTTGCGGGTAGTGTTCGCTCATCGTCTGCTGCGGCCCCTGGTGCTGTGTTCGGCCACCCACAACTTCTTCGGGTTCGTGTTCCTCTCCATCTACGTCCTCTATCTCACCGCTGACCTGGGCCTGGGGCCGGCAGCGGTGGGCCTGGTCTTTGCGCTGGGAGGCGTGGGCGCTCTGCTTGGAGCGCTCGTCGCCCAACCGGCCGCCCGCTGGTTCGGCCAGGGACCGGCGATGACCGGTTCGGTGATACTCTGCGGTCTATGGGGGATGGCGATACCGCTCGCAGTCGCCGTCCCGGCGGTCGCCCTGCCGATGGTGCTTGCCGCGGAGTTCGCCCAATACCTCTTCCTCGTAATCTACCGCGTGGGCGAGGTCAGCGCGCGGCAGGCTCTCACGCTGGACCATCTCCTGGGACGGGTGAACGCCACCCAGCGTTTCCTGGTATACGGAGCGATACCTCTGGGTGGACTCTGCGGTGGATTTTTGGGCGAGGTGGTTGGTGTCCCGCTCACCCTGGTGGCCGGGATGGTTGGAATGCTGCTCGCGTACCTGTGGTTGATGCTCTCACCCGTGCGGACCATGCGCCGCCGGAATCAGGCGAATATGGAGAGCGGCAGGTAGGACGAGACGATCCAGTTCGGCTGGTCCACGATCTCGCTGATCTTCAAGTCCACCACCAGGCTCGCCAGCACGTAAGCCTCTACCGGCTCCAGGCCATACGTTGCGCTGATGTGTTCGACCATCGCCCTGAGCGAGTCCTTCGCCGCGACCATCAGGTCCGTGTTCACGCCCATCGTGGCGTACCATCCGGCTCCCTCGGACCAGGGCGTGAGCGCGCCGGGCGTCTGGAATTGGGGAGCGGGGATGCTCTTGCCCTTGATGAGGTCGAAGCGCAAGGCCGCGTACATAGGGGACTCAATTCCGGTAACGCAGACCTCGCCGTCGCCCTGCGCCGCGTGGGCGTCGCCGCAGGAGAATAGCGCGCCGGGCATCTGGACCGGCAGGTAGAGCAGGCTGCCTTTCGTGATGTGGCGGGTGTCCATGTTGCCGCCAAATGGTCCGGGCGGCATGATCACGGGCTTCTCGGGGTCGTTGGGGTTGACGCCCATCGTGCCGAAGAACGGCTCTATGGGGATGGCGATGTCGTCGTTGAACATGGTGTAGTCGCCGTTTGAGAGGTCGAAGACTTTGAGGTAGGCGTCAGGAAAATCCTCGGGGAGAAGGCCGAAGCCTGGGATTACCGCCGTCCAGCCCCATCCCGCCGTGTGGATGTCCGCGACTTCGACAACCAGCGTGTCGCCGGGCTCCGCGCCCTCAACGCCCACCGGCCCGGAGAGAGGGTAGACGCGATCCCAGTCGAAGGAGGCTAGAGCGTCGGCGGTTGAGTCCGGGGTGATCTGACCGTCCGAAACCTCGCGGGTGTTGTACACGACCGTATCTCCCGGAGCGACCGTCAAGACCGGCTCCAGCTCATTGTCCCAGACGTAGTGAACCCTGTCTTCCGGGAAATAGTGCGTCTTCGCCATCTGCTGTTTCCTCCTCTAGTCTGATTTCCCTTTATCCGGGGGTACTTTCGCAGTTTGAAAGCGTTATTTCTACTCCTGGGGAGGGACCTTAAATACGGTCGAGCGCTTGTTCGAGGTCGGAGATCAAATCGTCCGGGTGCTCGATGCCGACCGAGAGACGGATCAAGTTTTCCTTTACCCCGAGCCGCTCCCGGCGCGATGGCGAGAGTTCCCGGTGCGAGGATGTCGCCGGATGTATAGCCAGCGTGTAGACATCACCGAGACTCGGCGCCTTGACGCAGAGTTCGAGCGCGTTGAGGAACTCGAAAGCGGCCTCGCGTCCTTCCGCCGCCAGCTCGAACGAGACGAGACCGCCTGCGTCCGAGAGTACGCGGCTTGCGACTTCGCTGTCCGGATGGTCTTTAAGGGATGGATGGTTGACCTTTCTGACCTTCGGGTGGTAGGAGAGGCGCGAGGAGATCTCTCGCGCGTTCTCGCATTGGCGGGCCATCCGCAGCGGGAGAGTCTTGAGGCCCCGGTGGGCGAGCCAGGCTTCGAACGGCCCGATCACCCCGCCCACCAACTTCCGCACCTGCTCGGCCGCCCCGTCGTATGGAGCCCCCGTGACGACTACTCCCGCTGTGATGTCGCCGTGGCCGGAGAGATATTTGGTGGCGCTGTGGACGACGATGTCCGCGCCGAGGTCCAGCGGACGCTGGAGGTACGGCGTGCCAAAGGTGTTGTCCACGATCAGGGCGGAGCCCGAGGCTCTCGTAAACTTCGAGATGGCCGGCACGTCCGCGACGCGCAGGAGCGGGTTCGAGATCGACTCGATGACGACGGCCCGTGGCTTCAACTCTTTTACCTTCTTCTCCACCGCTTCGAGGTCGTAACAATCCACGAACCGTACCTCCACGCCCGCAGCGCCGAAGACCTGCACCAGGAGCGTCGCCGTAGAGCCGTAGAGCTGCTCCGCCGCCAGCACCGTCCCGCCGCTCGTAAGCTCCGACGCCGCGAGCGCCGCGTGCATGGCCGCCATCCCGGAACCGAAGGCCAGGGCGCGGGCGCCCTCCGGGCTCTCCAGCGAGGCCACGGCGCGCTCGAAGGCGGCGACCGTCGGGTTGTCGTAACGGGCGTAGCTGTAGCCTGGCTCCTCGCCGCCGAGCACCCGATCCGTAGTCTCTATATTAGGGTGCGAGAAGGTCGTCGAGGCGTAGATGGGGGTCGAGACGGGATAGAAGGTCCCAGGCCCGTTTGCCGCCGGCTCCTCGCGCTTCGTCCGGCTCTCGCCGGAGTGGACGGCCCGAGTCTCGAAATGTCTTTGCTGTTCTTTATCCGTATTCATGGTGTCCTATACTAAACCACCGGCGCACAGGTTTTAGGAGGAATGGAGCATGGAGAACAGGATCGACTACTTCGAGCGGATGCTGGCGGACAACCCGGACAATCCCACCGGACTCCTCGCCCTCGCTAACGAGTACGGAAAGGCCGGTCGCGACGAGGACGAAGCCGCGGTTCTCGAGCGCTATCTGGAGGGCCACGAGGACGAGGGAAACGCCTACGCCCGGCTCGGCGAGGTGCTCGCGCGGCTCGGACGGAAAGACGAGGCGCGGGCGGTGTTTGAGAGGGGTATCGGGCAGTCCGAAAAGCACGGTCACGGCGGCATGGCCGAGGACCTGCGGCTCGCGCTTCAGCGGCTCAACGAGTAGGTCTGGAAGGCGGGCGTCGCGGGTACTAACAGAGCCTGTAATGTGGGGTATTATTAAGAACATCGAGATGTACGATCGGCCTGCGAAGAGCGCGAATCGCATCGGCGGGGAGATGGGCCTCGCCGCGTTCAACGCACCGTCCCGTAGTCGCCGCAATACAATTTACCGCAACGTTAGGGTGTGATCCTGTTGGCAAACCTCTCTGAAACAGAATTTTTTGGGCCGAACCTCGGCTACGTCCTGGAGCTCTACGAGAACTATCGCGAAGACCCCGGCTCCGTCGACGAGCGGACCCGCGAGTTCTTCGAGAGTTGGAGCCCGCCGCGTAACGGCGCGGGACCCACAAGCCCGAACGGGCAGGTCGCTCCCGAGGTGGACGTCGAGAAGGCCGTGGGAGCATCGAAGCACATAAGGCACATAAGAGACTTCGGACACCGGGCCGCGCGGCTCGACCCGCTTGGAAGCGAGCCGCCCGGAGACCCGACGCTAGACCCTGGTTTCTATCGCATCTCCGACGAGGGCCTGGAGACGTTGCCGACGCTCATAATCGGCGGACCCGTCGCGGAGCGCACCTCCAACGCCCGTGAGGCGGTCGAGGAGCTTCGCGGGATCTACTGCGATACAACCGGCTACGACTTCGGCCACGTCCACGACCCCGAGGAGAGGTTCTGGCTGCGCGACGCCGTCGAGTCCGGGCGGTTCAGCAAGGCGATGGAAGGACCTGACGCGAAGCGGATGCTTCAACGGCTCACGCGGGTGGATACTTTCGAGAAGTTCCTCCACAAGACATTCCTCGGCCAGAAGCGGTTCTCGGTCGAGGGGAACGACATGGTCGTGCCGATGCTCAACCGGCTGATCCGCTCCGCCGCGGACGTAGGCACCCCGGAAGTGACCCTCGGCATGGCGCATCGTGGCCGTCTGAATGTTCTCGCTCACGTGATGGACAAATCGTACTCGACGATATTCGGCGAGTTCCAGCAGCCGGAGAAGGGCGAGCAGGCATCGGCGGCCAGTAGCCCTGGCGCGGCCTGGGTCGGGGACGTCAAGTACCATCTCGGCATCCGGGGCTTCCACCTCAATGACGAAGAAGCGGACGAAGAAGTCCTCATCAACCTCGCGCCGAATCCGAGTCATCTGGAGCACGTCAACCCGGTGGTCGAGGGTATGGCCCGCGCCACCCAGGAGGACCGGAGCGAGGCCGGACCGCCCCGCCAGGACGCGGAGAAGTCTTTGCCCATCGTGCTGCACGGCGACGCCGCCTTCCCCGGGGAGGGAGTGTCAGCGGAGACGCTGAACCTGAGCCGCCTGCCGGGCTACAAGACGGGCGGTACTATCCACATCATCACCAACAACCAGCTTGGCTTCACGACCGAGCGTCAGGACGCCCGCTCGACGACGTATGCGAGCGACCTGGCGAAGGGGTTCGAGATCCCCGTGGTCCACGTCAACGCCGACGACCCGGAGGCTTGCCTGGCGGCGACCCGGATGGCCCACGCCTACCGTGAGGAGTTCGGCAAGGACTTCCTGATCGACCTCGTCGGATACCGCAGGTTCGGCCACAACGAGGGCGACGAGCCGGCCTACACCCAGCCGCTGATGTACGAGACCATCCGCGACCACCCGACGGTGCGTGAGATCTGGGCGAAAGAGCTGGAGCGGCGCGGTGTGATCGAAGAGGGCGAGGCCGACGCGATGGTCGAGGAGGTCATGGCGGACATGGCCGAGGTCCAGAAGGACCCCTCTAAGGGTCTTGCCGAGGAAGACGTTGCGCCCGACGAGCCACACACGCCACTAGTCGAGGTCCCTGAGACCGCTGTACCCGAGGAGCGTCTTACCGAGCTGAACTCGACAATGCTCGAACGCCCCGAGGGCTTTACGCCGAACTCCAAGCTCGAACGCCTCATCCAGAAAGCTCGCGGCGCGTTGAATGAAGGTGGTGGCGTGGACTGGGCGCACGCCGAGGCGCTGGCCTTCGCGTCGCTCCTCGCGGAGGGTACGCCTATCCGGCTCACGGGCCAGGACACCGAGCGCGGGACGTTCTCCCAGCGCCACGCGGTCCTCTACGACGCGGAGACCGACGAGCGGTACGTACCGCTGCAGAACATCCCGCAGGCCAACTCTTCCTTCGCGATCTACAACAGCCCGCTCTCCGAGATCGCCGTTCTTGGCTTCGAGTACGGTTATTCCGTGAACTCCGAGGACACGCTGGTCCTATGGGAGGCCCAGTACGGCGACTTCGCCAACGTCGGACAGCCCATGATCGACCAGTTCATCGTCAGCGGGCAGGCGAAGTGGGGCCAGACCTCGGGGCTGGTGCTGCTCCTGCCGCACGGTTACGAGGGACAGGGACCGGAGCACTCCAGCGCGCGTCTGGAGCGTTACCTGCAACTCGCGGCGAACGAGAACGTGCGCGTCGCCAACCTCACTACCGCGGCCCAGTACTTCCACCTCCTCCGGGCCCAGGCGGCGCTAAAGGATAACAAGCGCCCGCTCATCATCATGGCGCCGAAGAGCCTGCTGCGGCATCCGATGGCCGCCTCGAAGCTGGAAGACCTGGCCGAGGACTCGTTCCATCCGGTGCTGGACGACGCGGAGGCGCGGGAGAGGGCAGAATCGGTGGAGCGGCTCATCCTCTGTTCCGGAAAGGTCTACATGGAGCTTGCGGGGAGTGAGTACCGGGAGGAGGCCGTGGACACCGCGGTCGCCCGGATAGAGCTTCTATATCCGTTCCCGGAGGGGCGGGTACGCAACGTGCTCGACGGGTATCCGAACCTGCGGGAGGTACTGTGGGTCCAGGAGGAGCCGAAGAACATGGGCGCCTGGACGTTCGTGGAGCCGCGGCTGCGCGATATCGCCGGCGGCCTGCCCGTGTTGTACGTCGGCAAACCCGGACGGCCGAGCCCGGCACAGGGATCGGCGAAGTTCCACAAAAAAGAGCACGCCGCCATTGTGCAGGCCGCGTTTGAGAGTACCGGTGAAGACTCGGAGAACGCCGAAGCGGTTGCGGAAGAGTCACAGGAGCGCGCGCCCGTCGCGAGCGAGTAAACGCGTGTTTAGGACAAATAACATCAGAGAGGAAGAGTGAGCCGTGGCGGTTGAGATACACGTTCCGGAGCTTGGGGAGTCGGTCACCGACGCGACCGTTGGTAAATGGTTGAAGAGCGAGGGTGACGCTGTGAAGTCCGGCGACCCGCTCGTCGAGTTGGAGACCGATAAGATCAACTTCGAAGTCGAGGCCGAGCAGGACGGCATCCTCGAATCCATCACCGGTAACGAAGGCGATACCGTAAACGTCGGCGACGTAATCGGCACCATCGGCGAAGGCGAGACCAGCGGCGACGGCCAACCCGCCCAGGAAGCCGACGAAGAAGAACAGGCTGAAGCCGAACAGCCAGAACCCGAAGAGACGGCGGAGACGGAAGAGGCTGACGCGGACGCTGGCGATGAGGAGACCAACGGCCACCGGGAGATGGAAGAAGGCGCGGGCCGGGCCTCTCCCTCGGTTCGGAAGCTGGCCGAGGAGTACGGTGTTCAGCTCGCGGAGGTCTCCGGGAGTGGTTCCGGCGGGCGCATAACCCGCGACGACGTGGAGCGTTTGATCCGGGAGCAAGGCCAGGGAGAGACCGCCGCGCCCGAGAAGACCGAAGAGCCCGAGCGGGACGCCGAGCGCGACGGCAAGAGTGGGAAGCCGGCCCCCGCGCAGGCCTCCCAGAACGGCCGCGCGGACCTCGAAGAGCGGGTACGCATGTCGCGGCGACGTCTCACCATCGCCCAGCGGCTCGTCGAGAGCCAGCAAGAAGCGGCGATGCTCACCACCTTCAACGAGGTGGACATGAGCGCCGTCATGGAGCTTCGCAAGCGCCGCAAGGAGTCTTTCCAGGAGCGGACCGGCGCGCGTCTGGGCTTCATGAGCTTCTTCGCCAAGGCCTCCATCGGCGCGCTAAAGGCGTTCCCGAAGGTCAACGCCGAGCTACAGGATAACGAACTGGTACTCAAGCACTACTACGACATCGGCGTGGCCGTCTCGACGGACGAGGGGCTCGTGGTTCCGGTAGTGCGCGACGCCGACCGCAAGAGCTTCGCCGGGATAGAGCAGGGGATAGCGGACCTCGCCACGAAGGCCCGCGACGGCAAGCTAACCCTGGAAGACCTGCGCGGCGGGACGTTCACCATCACCAACGGGGGCATCTTCGGGTCGCTGGTCTCGACGCCGATACTGACCATGCCGCAGGTGGCGATACTTGGGATGCACAAGATCCAGGAGCGCCCGATGGTCGTGGACGGCGAGATAGTAGCCCGCCCCATGATGTATCTCGCGCTCTCCTACGACCACCGCGTCATAGACGGCTCGGAGGCGGTTGGCTTCCTGGTCCGCATCAAGGAACTGATCGAAGACCCGGAGTCTCTACTGCTGGAAGGCTAGGAGATGCCCGATGGAGGGCTTGTAGAACGTCTGCTCTCGGGCGACCGGCGGGCGCTGGCGCGGGTGATCTCGAAGATCGAACGCGAAGACCCGGAGACCAAGAAGATCGTCGCGGAGATCTACCCGAAGAGCGGCCATGCCCTGACGGTCGGCTTTACGGGGCCTCCGGGCGTTGGCAAAAGCAGCATTATCGCGAAGCTCATAAAGCTCTACCGCGACGAAGATAAGAAGGTCGGTGTGGTCTCCGTTGACCCATCCAGCCCATTCTCGAAGGGCGCTATTTTGGGAGATCGAATACGCCTATCAGACCACTTTCTCGATCCCGGAGTGTTTATACGGTCGATGGGTAGCCGGGGACACCTGGGGGGGCTCGCCGGCGGCTCGCGGCTCGCGGCGCTTGCGATGGAGGCTTACGGGTGCGACGTAGTGCTCTACGAGACGGTGGGCGTGGGGCAGGGGGAGGTCGAGGTGGCTTCCGCTGCTGATACGGTCGTGCTGGCGTTGCAGCCGGGGGCGGGGGATGCGGTGCAGGCCTTGAAAGCGGGGGTCATGGAGATCGCGGACGTGTTCTGCATCAACAAGGCGGACCATCCGCAGGCGAAGGGCGCTGCTTCGGAGGTGCGCTCCATACTGGAGATCGGTCACGAGCTCGACCCCGACCCGTGGTTCCCGCCAATCGTCATGACGCGCGGCGATACGGGCGAGGGTGTAGAGGAGTTGAAGGAGACGATCCACAAACACCGCTCGTACTTGGACGAGAGTGGGAAGCTAGAGGAGCGGCGGCGGGCTGCCTTGCGAGAGTTCGTCGTTTCGTGGGCGACGAACCGGCTAGAGAAGGAGATGCACGAACGTCTCGACCGCGAGGACACTGATGTCATGGACCTGGTCTACGAGAGGAAGCTGGACCCCATCGCCGCTTCGGAACGCATCTTCGAGGAGGTCTGAGTCCGCGGACTGCGGTGTGAGGTGTGGCGGGTTAGCCTCTCCACGATCGCCACGCGGCAGGTCTCGCTTCTTTGCGCCGCGCATGTCCGAAGTATAGGCGGGAAACGCTATTTTATTCTGGCAAGCATTACAATCCTTTCTGATGTTCTGGATATTCGGAGTAGCGAGATGAGCGAGGCGCCCGGCGGCGTAACAGGGTTGTTCGTCAGGCTCCGGCGCTACGCCGGGGAGGGGGCTAGGCGGGTTCGGGTGAATGTCTAGCCGGTGCTTCAGGCGACCGTGGCGTCAAGCCTCGCGTATTTCTTCGCGTTCTACGTGGTGGGGCATCAGCGGCCGTTCTTCGCCCCGATTGCGGCGGTGATCTGCTTGAGCGTAACGCTTGGAAAGAGACGGCGCCGGGTGTTGGACCTGGTCTTCGGGGTGGCGGTCGGGCTGACGATAGCGGATGTGATCGTGCGCTTTATCGGTACGGGGACCGTTCAGATCGGGGTCGTGGTACTCCTCGCGATGGTGGCGGCGGTGTTCTTCGGTGGCGGGGTGTTGCTGGTGAATCAGGCGGCGATCTCCGCCCTCCTGGTAGTATTGCTCCAGCCGCCGGATACGGTGTTCTCCCCGAACCGATTTATCGACGCGCTCGTGGGCGGCGGTGTGGCCCTCGCCATAAACTACCTGTTCCCGGTGAATCCGGAGCGTCTGGTCGAAGGAGCCGCGCGTCCGGTCTTTGAGGAACTGGTCGGCGTGCTGGAAGAGGTCGCCGCCGC
>JBBPZZ010000176.1:0-2236 GCA_038198445.1 Rubrobacterales bacterium | reverse complement strand
CTAAGACACACTTGTGTCTTTTCTCGTCTCATTAATATCTCTGCTGACCACCCGATCGTTTTTCGGAAATGTTCTTTTCCGGACCGGCGGACGGGCGGACCATGCGCTTCGCACTGGAGAAGATCGCCTGGATCTCCTCCGGCAGCACCCTCCCTCGTCCCGCGGAGCCCCGCACGATGCAACGTCAAAACCCAGCAAGCGGTAGCGAAGAGTAGCAAGGAGCATAGCGGGCCGTTTTCGAGGTCCTCCGGCAACTTCCGGGTGTCTCTCGGCTTCGATGCTAAGGTACACGAAACTCGTTGCAGATTGCCCGTTTCCTAGCCGAACCCCGCCTCCGTCTGAGGAGTCCCGGGCGGATCCCCGCCCGTACCCTCTACAGTCCCACCTCTTCGAGCAGCCCGGGCCAGCGGTCCTTCCAGGGTCTCGCCGCCTCGAAGGCCGCCGAAGCCTTCAGGACGAGCGCGTCGTCAAGGTGGCGGCCGATGATCTGCATTCCCACTGGCAAGCCTCCCTCGGTGAACCCGGCAGGGACGGTGGCGGCCGGCTGTCCAGTCATGTTGATCGGTATTGTGAACGAGAGCCAGTAGAAGGGCTCGACCTCCCGCCCGTCTATGACCTCGGGACCCTGGATGCCCGTCGCAAACGGCGGCACCGCGAGCGTCGGCGTCAGCAGCAGGTCGTAGTCGCGCATGAAGCGCCACATCTTGTTGTAGACCGCCTTGCGCATCATCACCGCGTTCGTTATATCCTCGGCCTTCCAGTCCAGCTCCAGTACCTCCCGGAGATGAGGCGACATCTTCTCCCCGAGCTCCTCGGCCATCCTGCGCATGCCGGCGAGGTCAGTCTCCATGATGACGAGGCCCCAGAACGCTTCGTACGGGTCCTCGAAGCCTGGGTGCGCCTCCTCGACGGTGCAGCCGAGGTCATCTTCGAAAACCTTAACCGCTTCGCCGACCACCCTCCTTACCTCCGGGTCCACCGCTGCGTAGCCCCAGTCGGAACTGTATGCGACGCGCAGCCCGTGAGGTAGTTCACCACCTATCGCCTCCAGAGGATCGAAGCCGGCGTCTTCGGGGAGGGAGTGGCGGTCGCGGTCGTCGGGACCGGCCATCACGGAGAGCATGAGCGCTCCGTCGCGCACCGTGCGGCTCATCGGGCCTATGTGCTCCAGGGACTCCCAGCCCGAGGCGCCGGGGTAGCGCTCGTCGCGGCAGCTCGGGTACAGTGGCACACGGCCCATCGAGGCCTTCATCCCGAACAGGCCGCAGAAGCTCGCCGGGATACGCACGGAACCCCCGCCATCGCTGCCTAAAGCTATCGGGCCCATCCCGCTTGCGACGGCCGCGCCCGAGCCCGCGCTGGAGCCGCCGGATGTGCGGCTCGTATCCCAGGGGTTGGTGGTGGTCTCGAAGACGGGGTTGTGTCCCACTCCGCTGTAGCCGAACTCGGGCACGTTGGTCTTGCCGAGTACTATTGCTCCCGCCTCCTTGAGGCGCTCGACCGCCACGTCGTCCTCGTCGGGAACGAAGTCCCTGTAGGCGTGGGAGCCCAGGACCATCCGCACCCCCTTCACGGCATGTAGGTCCTTGATGCCGACCGGAACGCCCGCCAGAGGGCCGGGGTTCTGGCCGTTCGAGATCTCCTGCTCCAGGCGCTGCGCTTCCTCGCGGGCAAGCTCCGGGGTCGGAGTACAGAAAGCGTGCAGCTCCGGCTCCAGGCGCTCCATCCGCTCGAACACAGCCTCCACGACCTCGACCGGCGAGATCTCCTTCGCTCGTACGCGCCCGGTGAGCTCGGTTGCCTCCATCCGGCACAACTCGTCGTTGCTCGGCATGGTAGGTCTCCTTTCCCTCGAAGATCCTTCCTGTCTCACGCGCCACTGCCCTAGTCGGCGAGCAGCTCCTTCAGGGCATCGTCGATGAACTTCGTATCCTCGGGGTTCAAACCCCCACCCGCGAAATGCCCCCATACCCCCGGTATGACGCGCAGCTCGGCGTTCGGCATGCGCTCGACCGCGTACTCTTCGTCCTCCGGCGGGAAGTACAGGTCCTTCTCGGCGGGCATGACTATGGCCTTGGCCTGGATCGAGGCGAGAGCCTTCTCGTAGTCGCCGTCGAAACCCGGCGTCTTGCTTATGTCGCCGTTCTGCCACGTCCACAGCATTGTCAGCAGGTTGTTCGCGTCGCGGTCGTCAAGGAAGAAACCTTCCCAGAAGCCTACGAGGAAGTCTTCCAGG
>JBBPZZ010000175.1:0-11980 GCA_038198445.1 Rubrobacterales bacterium | reverse complement strand
GGGCGGCAACCCGCTGGCCTCCGCCTTCGCCGCCGCCGGACGCAAGACCGCAATCATCGAGCGCGAGCACGTCGGCGGCACCTGCGTCAACGTGGGCTGCACTCCGACCAAGACGATGGTCGCGAGCGCCCGTGTCGCCCATCTCGACCGCCGCTCAGCGGATTACGGCGTCCAGGACGGCCCGGTGAACGTGGACATGGTCAAGGTCCGGCAGCGCAAGCGCGACATCGTCGATAGCTTCCGCGGCGGCAGCGAGAAGGGTATCGAAGCCACTGAGAACCTGGACCTCTTTATGGGCGAGGGCCGGTTCACGGGCTCCAAAGAGATCGAAGTCAGCCTGAACGACGGCGGGACGGCGCAGTTGACCGCCGATGAAATCTTCATAAACGTCGGCGCCCGCCCCGCCAGCCCGCCGATAGACGGCCTGGACGACGTACCCAGCCTCGACTCGACCTCGGTCATGGAGCTGGACGAAGTACCGGATCACCTGCTGGTCCTCGGCGGCGGCTACGTTGGCCTTGAGTTCGCCCAGATGTTTCGCCGCTTCGGCAGCGAGGTGACTATAGTGCAGCGGGGTAAACAACTCCTCGCCCGCGAGGACGCCGACGTGGCCGAGGCCGTAGCCGACATACTGCGCGAGGACGGCATCGAGGTGCTGCTCGAGACCGAGGCCCGGCAAGTAGCGCAGGACGGTGACGGCAAGATTCAGCTCACCGTCAAGAACGAGAGCGGCGAACAGGCGCTCGAAGGCTCCCACCTTCTCGTAGCTATCGGCCGCCCCCCGAACACGGACTCGCTCAACCTGGAGGCGGCCGGCGTCGAGACGGACGAGCGCGGTTTCGTCGAGGTAAACGAGAAGCTGGAGACCAGCGCGGAGGGCGTCTACTCGCTAGGCGACGCGAAGGGGGGTCCGGCCTTCACCCACGTCTCCTACGACGATTTCCACGTACTCAATACGAACCGGCTAGAGGGTGGGACCGCCACCATTACGGATCGCCTAGTACCCTACACCGTCTTCATAGATCCACAGCTAGGACGGGTGGGCCTGAGCGAGACGGAGGCGCGGGAGCAAGACCGCGACATCCTGGTCGCGAAGATGCCGATGACCCACGTTGCGCGGGCGCTTGAGACGGACGAGACGCGGGGCTTCATGAAGGCAATCGTGGACGCCGGGAGCGGTCAGATCCTCGGTTGCGCGGTGCTTGGGATAGAGGGCGGTGAGATCATGTCGATGATCCAGATAGCGATGATGGGCCAGGTCCCCTACACCGCGCTCCGGGACGGCATGTTCGCCCATCCCACCCTCGCCGAATCCCTCAACAACCTGTTCGCCAGCTTCGAGGAATAAACGATATGACTACCAACCTTAAGGCCGGCGAGACCTTCCCCGACGTCGAGCTGCCGGACCACCGCAAGAAGCCGCGCCGGCTCTCCGGTTACACGAAGCCAAGTCCGATGGACGAGAAGCTGGGCCCCACGGACGGATACCCGCTCATAGTGAACTTCGGGCGCGGTTTCTTCTGCCCCAGGGACCAGGAACAGATGCGGGGACTGGTCCGGTTCCAGTCCGAGCTGGCGGTCAACTACTGCAAGCTCGTTACGGTGAGCGTCGACTCGCCGATGGTCGGCGCGGCCTTCCGCGCGGGCCTCGGCGCTGAGTGGCCGTTCCTGTCGGACGAGGACCGGGAGGTCATCAAGCGCATAAACATCCTGGATGAGACCGAAGGCGAGTACGCCTACACCGCCCAGCCTCACACGTTCGTGTTGCGGCCCGACCTGACCATCCATAAGGTCTACGACGGTTGGTACTTCGTCGGCCGCCCGACGTTAGAGGAGTTGCGGCGCGACCTGCGGGAGATCATGCAGACCCGGAGGGACTACCGCTACGAGGCGTTCGACACGCCGGAGGCGAAGAGCATCCGAATCCCTCAGCAAGAGTGGCTCGACGGCGCGCCGCCAGTAGGAGCGAACGGGCTGACGGTGGCGAGCGGCCGCGTAAAGTCGTTCGACCTCGCGGCTGGGAACGGTGAGATCTCTCGCGACGACGGCGGCGAGGACGTGTTCTTCAACTTCACCGCCATCCCCGGCGAGGGCTACCGTACCATCCTTCCCGGCACGCCGGTGAAGTTCGAGGTCGTGGACCATCCATCCGGCCCGACCGCCCGCAACGTACAGAGAGACGGGGCCGGCGAATCGCCGGCCCGCGACAGTGTTCCTTTTAGGACATCTAGATAAGGAGAGAGCATGAGGTTTCTATTCAATCGCCCAAAGCCCACGATAGTTTCGCCCGGGGACGCGCTCCCCGGCCGGGAACATCCGGTGTTTCCCATCCCCGATACGCACGCCGTCCTCGGCACGCCCATCAAGCCGCTGTTCCCGGAAGGTCTGAGCACGGCGGTCTTCGGCCTCGGTTGTTTCTGGGGGGCCGAGCGCGTTTTCTGGCAGACGGAGGGCGTCTTCACGACGGCGGTCGGCTACGCGGGAGGCTACACGCCTAACCCCACCTACGGGGAGGTCTGCAGCGGCCGGACCGGGCACACCGAAGCCGTGCTGGTCGTCTTTGATCCCGAGAAGATCCCCTACCGCGACCTGCTCGCGGTGTTCTGGGAGGCCCACGACCCCACCCAGGAGATGCGCCAGGGCAACGACGTCGGCACCCAGTACCGCTCGGCGGTCTACTACACGGACGACGAGCAACGCCAGCTCGTCGAAGAGACCCGCGCCGGATACGAGGAGGAACTGAAGGCGGCGGGTTACGGTCCCGTCGCCACGGAGATAGCGGCCATTGGTCCGTTCTACTACGCCGAGGACTACCATCAGCAGTACCTGCACAAGAAACCGAACGGTTACTGCGGCCTGGGCGGCACCGGCGTGAGCTGCCCGGTGGGGCTCGGCGTCGACGCGGCAACTAAGCCCGAGACCAACGGCGCGCTACCACCGGTCCCCGACAGCGATGAGGCGTGGCGGAAGCTGCTCTCACCCGAGCAGTACGCCGTGTTGCGCGAGGCTGGAACCGAGCGCCCGTTCTCTGGCGAGTACGTGGACACCGACGACGATGGTCTCTACCACTGCGCCGCCTGCGGCAATCCACTCTTCGACGGCCGGACGAAATTTCACTCCGGCACCGGCTGGCCGAGCTTCACCGAGGCGGTCTCGCCGGACGCCGTCGAACTGGTCGAGGATCGCTCATACGGGATGGCTCGTACCGAGGCCCGCTGCGCCCGCTGCCACTCCCACCTCGGCCACGTCTTCGACGACGGACCGAGGGAAGCCGGCGGGCAACGGTGGTGCATGAACAGCGTCGCGCTAGATCTGGAGCGGCGCTAGGATGTTCTCTAACGTCCGTGGGGTTATCCTGCGCCTCCTCTTTTCACCTAACGTCATGGACCGACGGACAGACCAGCTTGCGGAGGAGTGAGTGTATATCTCGCGTTATAATCGTGAATAAGAGTGGAGAGTCGAGGAGTTCGTTGGCTAAAGTTCTAGTCGTTGATGACGAGCCGAACATCCGGGAGGTGGTCGGCCTCTACCTGCGGCGGGACGGTCATACGGTCGTCTCCGCCGCCAATGGCGAAGAGGCGCTGGAAGTCTTCCGGAAGTGCAAGCCGGACCTGGTAGTGCTTGACTTGATGCTGCCCAAGATAAACGGCCTGGAGGTCTGCCGCCGCATGCAGTCCGAGCGTCGGGTCCCCCTCATAATGTTGACAGCGAAGGGCGAGGAAGAGGAACGCATAGTCGGCCTCAGCCTCGGCGCGGACGACTACGTGGTAAAGCCTTTCTCGCCGCGCGA
This sequence comes from Rubrobacterales bacterium, assembly GCA_038198445.1. Classification (GTDB taxonomy): domain Bacteria; phylum Actinomycetota; class Rubrobacteria; order Rubrobacterales; family Rubrobacteraceae; genus JACDDK01. Next base: position 8,190 of record JBBPZZ010000175.1, on the reverse strand, counting down.
GCTGGCCGCCAGGGTCGCTGCGGTGCTGCGGCGCGTCGAAGAGTCCGGGGCGGAGAGCATTGGCGAAAAGATTCTCGATTTCGACAAGCTGCGGATAGATCCCAACAAGCGCGAGGTCTTCGCGAAAGACGAGCCCGTAACGCTTACGGCGCGCGAGTTTGACCTCCTGTACTATCTCGCCTCCAGCCCCGGTAGGGTCTACACCAGAGATCACCTCATGGAGACGGTCTGGGGCTACACGTTCGCCGCCGAGACGAGCACCGTGACTGTGCATGTGCGGCGCCTGCGCGAGAAGATAGAGACCGACCCGACCCAACCCAGCTACCTCCAAACGGTGTGGGGCGTCGGCTACAAGTTCGGAGGCGGATGAAGAAGGCGCTTCAAACGGCTGGACTGGCGCTGCTGTTCCTGATCGGCGCCCTGGTGGTGGCGCTAACGTCGGGCGCCGCGGTATTCGGCGTACCCACCTCGGACGTGTTGGATATAGCAGTCTTGCTAGCGGGAGCCGGAGGCGGGGTCGGAGTGCTGGCGCTCTTGCTGGTGCGGCCCGCCGTGATGGGGCGGCTCGGTGGCGTGCGGGCGCAACTCGTGGGATCCGGACTGATCGGCAGCATGCTGCTCCTCGTCATGATACTGGCCGCCGCGCAGGCCATGTTCATCTCGGGCCACGACCTCGCGCTTCTGCTTACGATGCTGCTCTTCGCGGCTGTTCTCTGCATCGGTTTCAGCCTGCTCTGCGCCGCGCCAATGGCGAGCCGCATCGAGCGTGTAAGACAGGGAGCCGCGCGGATCTCCGAGGGGGATCTCGACTCCACGATTCCGGCGGACGGACATGACGAGATAGCCGGCCTCGCGGACGACTTCAACCGTATGGCCCGTTCTCTCAAGGGCTCTTCAGAACGCGAGCACGATATGGAGAAAGCGCGCCGGGACCTAATCGCCTCCGTCTCGCACGACCTCCGCACGCCGCTTACCGCCACCCGCGCCCTCATCGAAGCCCTCGCCGACGGAGTCGCCGACACGCCGGAGACCGAGAGCCGCTACCTGGACTCCGCCCGCCGCGAGCTGACGCACCTGAGCCGTCTCGTGGACGATCTCTTCGAGCTTGCGCGAATAGACGCCGGGGTGATGAAGCTGGAGCTAGAACAAGCCTCGCTGCACGACCTGATCTCCGACACCCTTTCCACCTTCCAGCCCCAGGCCAGGCAGCAGGGCGTCCACCTGGTCGGTGAGGTCTCCGGCGGCGTGGACCCGGTCCTCATGAACCCGCCGAGGCTCCAGCGCGTGCTCTACAACCTGATCTCCAACGCCCTCCGCCACACCCCATCCAACGGCACCATCTCCCTGCGGGCCGAGCCTCGCGGCGAAGTAGTCCAGGTCGAGATAGCCGACACCGGCGAGGGTATCGCGGCCGAGGACCTGCCGCGTGTCTTTGACCGATCCTTCCGGGGCGAGATATCCAGGACGCGTAAGGAAACCGCGAAAGATGCCGGGGCGGGCCTCGGGCTCGCCATAGCGCGCGGTCTCATCGAAGCCCACGGCGGCGAGATCTCGGCGGAGAGCCCATTACACGGCGGCGCCAGCTTCCGGTTCACCCTGCGCCGCGCCTAGAGACCGCGCCAGAATCACGAAACCTTAAGGGTCCATTACGCTTCCGCCCATTGCCATTGAAACTCGTTGTTGACGTCACCAGCGCGTGCCAGAATCGAATCAAGACCAGCAGAGCAACCTGCGAGAGGTTCGCATCTTGAGAACTCACCAGCCCAATGAACATGACTGAGCCGACACTCGTGCTCGCGGGCGCCGCCGGCCTCGCCTCCTTCCTCTCGCCGTGCATGCTGCCCGTGATCCCAGCCTTCTTCGCGCAACTGGCGGGTACTTCCCTCGGCTACACGGAACTCAAGCGGCGGGACGTACTACTGAGCACCGTTCTCTTCGTGGCCGGCTTCTCAGCGGTGTTCGCCCTCCTCGGAATAGCGCTGAACGCGGCGCTGCAACAGGCCGCCGCGGAAGTAATCACCTGGCTCTCACGCATCGCCGGGACGGTCATCATAATCCTCGGGCTGCACCTGACGGGCTTGCTTCGGCTGCCTGTTCTGGATCGGCAATACTCGGTGAGTTCGGGTACTTTCAAGTCCGGCTACCTCGCCTCTCTCCTGTTTGGCGCTTCCTTTGGGGTAGCCTGGACGCCGTGCGTTGGGCCGATCCTCGGCAGCACCCTCGCGCTCGCGGCCTCGAACCCGGCGTCCGCATTCCCTCTGCTCCTCGCCTACGCCCTCGGCCTCGGAGCACCATTTCTGCTCGTGGCGCTGTTCCCGTCCCGAGCATTCGCGTTCATAAAGAAACATCGCCGGTGGTCATCGCGCATCCACGTGGCGTTCGGCGTGATCCTTCTCGCGATGGGCGTGCTCGTCTTCACCAACAACCTCAGCCTGCTCGCAAACTTCCAGTTACTGAACGAGGTGCTCCTATGAAACTGCTCGCTCCCAGACCGATACTGCTCGCCCTGACGCTACTCCTGATCGTCGGCGCGATCTCCTTCATCCAACTCCGGTTCAAGCCGGCAGACGCAAGCGACGAACAGGCGAGATCTCAGCCTGCCGAACAAACCAATAACGAAGCGAACGGTTCGTCTCACAGCGCGAAACCCCGGACGACCTCTAAAGACCCTACTAAACCACCCGATCACAAAGAGTCAGCGAAGCAAAAGCAGCCCGAGAACAAACCGCAGAGCATCGCGAGCAAGGAAGGCAGGTATCCGCGCGCGAAAGAGATCGTGGACCCTACCGGATTCATCAACACGGATGGGATCTCCCTCGCGGATGCGCGCGGTGAGGTCGTCCTGCTAGAGTTCTGGACCTACAGTTGCTACAACTGCCAGAACGCCCAGCCGCATATCAACTCGCTCTACGAGAAGTATTCTGGAGACGGGCTACAGGTGATCGGCATCCACAAGCCAGAGTTCGAGTTCGAGAAAGATTACGCCAGCGTCGCGGAGGCCGTGAAACAGGCCAACATCCAGTACCCCGTCGCCCTGGACAACAACGACGCAACCTGGAACGCTTACGGCCAGCGCTACTGGCCGACCTGGTACCTGATCGACGCCGACGGCTTCATCCGCTACAAGCACATCGGCGAAGGCGCCTACGACGAGACGGACAAGAAGATCCAGGAACTGTTGGCGGAGCGCGACGAGTCCTGAACTGAGTAGTTAGTCTCGGTTCCTCCGGTGCTTCTGCTCAGACGCAGGGAAACGCCTGCAGTCAGTCGAGCAAATTTATCTGTCTCAACGCAAATGCGCCGGCGCTTCTACGCACTGAGTCGGTTTTCGCGGCAAGCACGCCCGCTTCGCCCAACTCTTCAGTTGAGATGGTCTTAGCGGAACAGACTCTTTCAAGCAGTTCGGCTTGCGGCTGTTCAAGGTCGACGAGTCGGCCGAGCACGTTAAGCACGTTTATGAGCTCCGTCGTGTACTCCGCGAGCCAGTGATCTGGCTGCAGTTCTCCTAACTTTGATGGTGGTCGCCGGTCGCCGATAATCGGCCGCTCCCGGTTCGCCTTGCGGTAGCTGAACCACTGGCGCAACACCTGCTTGCCGGAGACCTCGTAGTTCCAAACCCGGGGGTCCACGTTCTCCACATACCCACTACCCACCAACAGCCTGCGGTTGACCGCGTCGTAGTCGATGGTATCGGGCATGGAATCCGGATCTAGCGGGATCGCGCCGTCCGCTAGGATTCGCAGCGCATCGCCCGGTGCGAGCCGTGGCGGACCCGCAAGCCGACCTTCATCGTCGTCCACGCACCGCTCGCCAAAGGTTTGGAGCCAAATTATGTTGTGCCCAAGCTCGACCGCGGCGTCGAATATACTGACCTCCGCTGAGAGCGGAACCCGGAGACCCGGCTGAGCAAGATCATCTTTAAAGCGGTCGGTGAACGCCGGATGAGACGCAACCGCCGCGATGTAGGCCATCAGGTCCTCCGCGCCGACCGCCCTCCCGTACCGCTGACCGAGATAGTCGAGCAGGGCGGAAGGAACGTTGGGGATGCTGGCGTCGCGATCACGCCAGAGAGGGAACACGCGCCCACCTCGTCCACTGTAGTGATCGAGGTCGGGGGTCGAGGCCGTGAAGGTGAGGGCAGGACCAGACGAGGGCGACGACCGCGCGAGTGCCGTCAGGTACACTTGTTGATCCGAATGCGCCTCCCACAAAGTAGGGTTGGGTTGATTGATCACCCGGTTGTCAGGGATGATCCACTGGCGGTCGAATGAGCGAAACCCGTAGCGCGTCGGCGGGAGGCCAGGGCCTTTCTCGTCGGCCACGGGCGTAAGCTGCGGCTCATAGCCAGGCAATCCCTTCTTCACCACACGTTTGCTGTGCTTGTCGCCCGGTTCTCCACCGCGTAGATGCGGGTGGAACAAATCTTCTTTTTGGTCGGACTGAGCGTCGATCAGCGTTTGCCAACGCCGTTTCAGGGACTCGGTGTCGGGCGCGATTATCCAGGTGCGCCCAGGCATCACACCAGAGCCGTTGTAGACGAACAGGTCTTCGAGCGCCGGATACGTTGACCATTCCCCCACTCCCTCCGGCAAGAACGGGGCGCGCCACCCGACCGGACACTCCGTCCAGCCATCGGTGTCGAGGGTAAGGTTGCCCAACGCATCCAACTTTTCACGCCGGTGCCCGGTGGGAAGCGACCGATACCGAACCGTCGCGGGTGTTTCTTGATCCGTGCCCGGCGACCGGGAGGCGAGCACGATGCAAACGGGCTGCTGCACAGCCTCGAAAATTCTGGTGTTGACCGCAGGCTGATGTCCCTCCGGCGAGCAGTCGATCACCCACAGCTCATCGGCGGTTCGCCGGAGGTAATCGCGCATCTTCTGGAAGCCGGGACCGTTTAGGAAACCAGCGACCGTGATAAAGCAGACGATCCCCGTGTTGGCGTCTGGGTGATGGTCGAACACTTTCCAAGTCGCCCAGCGCCAGAAGTACACATACAGGTTACGCAGGTGCTTCGCATGCGCGCCAACCCCCCATTCGCGCGGCGGCATCCACGCTTTGAGCGGTGCGGCCTCTACGGCGTTGCCGGATTCCACCCATCCGCCTCGGCCCTTCGCCTTTTCCTTGTACGGCGGATTGCCTATAACCACCGTGATCGGCTCTTGACGCTTGATCTCGTTGGCCTGCTGCCGAGACTTTGCAATAGGACCGAAGATCGCGGGCAACCAGTCTTGCTCTTCGTAAGGGTTGCCGAGTGCGTCGGTGACGAACATTTGCAGCGGCGTTGTAGGCGGCGCGGAGGTTTTGGTTAGTTCCGCAAGCTCAGCCAGGATGCGCAACTGGGCTACAGCGAACGGGCCGAGTTGTATCTCGAACGAGATCAGGCGTTTTATGGCAGCATCTATCGCCGCGGGCACAGCGCCAGGTCCTTCGTTCTCTTCGACTGTCTTAGCGATCCGGCGCAACGTCCCGAGTATGAAGGTGCCCGTGCCGACCGAGGGATCGGCCACGGTCACTTCGGGAGATGCCAAGCCCGAAGAGAGTCTAAACCTATCTCGGAGTACGTCGTCAACCAATCGAACCATCGCGCCGACGACCTCGGGTGGCGTGTAGTACGAGCCGGTCTTCTTTCGGAGCTTGTTGTCGTAGACTTCCAGAAAATCCTCATAGAAGTAGAGCCATGCTTCAGGATCACCCTTGCTGATAGTCGTCCAGTGAACCTCGTCGAGCACCCGCGTGAGCGTACCTAGCGAGGTCTTCAGCGTCGCCTGGTTCTCCGCGTCGTCCGTCAGGATGCGCAACGCGGTGCCGATCAGCGAGTTTGTCTGTCCCAGTTGACGAGCGACCTGGTCGAGCCCTTCACTAAGCTCTATCTCGCGCGCCCGGGCCATCAACAAACCGAACGTTACCGCCTGGGCGTATCCGTCTGCGAACTGCTCGTTGGACGCCTCTGGGAACAGCAGCTTTCTCCAGTCGGCCGCGAGCGCCGTTAGAGCCGGGCTCCCGAGCGCCAACTGCTCGTTCACCTCGTCACGCAACAACCGACACAGCCGGGCACTCACCTCGGCCAGTTGTTTCGCATCTCGCGGAGGTATGGGGTCCCAGGTGATGAAGTCTTCAAAAAGGCCCAGCAAGGCAGGCGGCGCGTCGAGATCGGCTCCGGAAATTTCGACATCACCGATAAGACTGACAATCTGACCTACCAGCTCACCGCTACGCCAAAGGCTAAACTCGTTCCCATCCGTGTAGATAAGATTCGGGAGCGACTGAAGCTTTTCCCACTGCTGCTTGTCGTGCCGGTCTTTGAACCTGCGTGGGTTGGCGCCCTTACCGGGCGCCTTGACCTCAACAAACCCAACGAGCGCATTGTGGACGGTAATCGCGTAATCAGGACGTGTCTTCAACTCGGCCAACGAAGACTCGCCAACAGCCGCGATTTTGGATGGTGGGACTCCGCAAAGCTCCGCCAGGTTCTCGAACAAGTCTTCGAGCGGCGCCCGAAGTTGATCTTCTGGTTCTCCTGTTGCCGCGATGTTTGACAGCTTGGCCTTGGCTTCAGACCCAAACTTTGCGATCGCCGAGCGAAGTTCCAACTCCATACATAATCCTCCCACTAGCATCAGCCGTCGCTTCAGCTTCTCTACAAGCGCTCCGCGTAAACCACTAAACGAAAGCTTTGAGTTTATGCTACATCTTAAATCCCACTAGGTTGTGCGGCAAATGGCCTCTACGCCAAGTAGAGCCGCCAACTTACTAGCATAACCGTGAGAGCCTCGACACCAGCGAAGGGTACAGTATCGCCGCCTCCCCACCAGCACCGCATCGGCCTCAGCCTTGCGCAGTCGCTGGGCATCCTCCAGGCCCTTGACACCGCTTTCGGCTACGAGTGCGGAGCAGTTCGTGCTACCTCACGACAAGACCATCATCTTGAAGAACATCGAAAATAGTACAGTTCCGGCACAGATACTCCACCAGTGTATAGAGGAGCGCCAGGAACTGTACGGCGATGGAGATCCCTGCCAGGCGTTGCGCCGGATATTATCTTTTGTGTCCTGCCATCGAACGCTTTAGCGTCATGGCCTGGCTTCGACGGGAAGCTTTACAGGTTGCCCGGCAAAGGCATTTTCGACAGCCTCCGCGCTGAAGAGCTTTGCCATGTAGGTTTGCAACGCGCGCTCGTCTACCGGCCGCTGGAGCAGCCCGACATATCCATCCGGGCGGATGAGATAGAGGAAATCACCGCTTGCGCCGTAGAGCCGCTGGAAGTCGCCGCTAACGTCGAGCAGGCCGTCGCCCATCTGTCGCGCAGATTCTGGCAGCACCGTAAAACATTCGACGCCGAGGAGGCCTAGCGACTTCATTAGCCGTTCGATTCTGGCCGGTCGGTCGCTTGCACTGTCCGGGTCTGGACCGAACAGGGCTATAAGCCGGGAGTGGCCGAGGAACTCGAATAGCGACGTCTCCTCGCCCGTGCGAGTGTCATGGAAGAGTACGTCCGGCGTCCGGTCTCCCGCGCGCACCCGCGCTCGTCCAGTTAGTCCCTTCTCCTGGTTGATCGAGAGTCCAGACCCGCGATAGTTCATGTCGAGTTGCGACATTCTTCTGGTCAGCCGTTTCTGTATGAAGCGACCGCGGAGCAGGGGCAGTACGATTCGATCCCGGAAGAGTTGGCGGACGCGACTGTGCGCCAGGAAGATACTCGCGGTCTGGTCGGTGTTCTTGAGCACGCGGCGGACTACCGGCAGACGTTCCTCCGTGTAAGTATCGAGGAGCGTGTCGGACGCCACGCCGCGTAGCGCCATGTCGAGCTTCCAGGACAGGTTGCAGGCGTCCCCCACGCCGGTCGTGATGCCCTGGCCGCCGGTCGGGCTGTGGACGTGGGCCGCGTCGCCCGCGAGGAATACCCGTCCGTTGCCGAAGCGGTCCACCATCCGGCAGCTTATCCTGAATTCCGAGAGCCACGTAGGGTTGCTCACCAGGGTAACGCGGTCGCCGATGCGCCCGGCCATGAGCCGCCGGATGAGATCCAGGGTGACCTCGGTAGCTCCTTCTTCGACCTCCTTGCCGGACTCGACGAACAACCGCCACCGGCGGTCCCCCGGCATGGGGATGGCCGAGAACATGCCGTCCTCGTGAATCCATACGTGGACATCGTCATGGTCTACCTTCCAGTCCATCTCCACATCGGCC
>JBBPZZ010000174.1:0-2513 GCA_038198445.1 Rubrobacterales bacterium | reverse complement strand
TGGAGGACCGTTCGACGCCCGTTCCCAGCGAAGGCCTGGACTTCCTCGTCGCGGAGGCGAAGCAAGCTCCGCTCACCATTATCGCCACCGGCCCGGCGACGGACGTTGCCTCGCTGGTACTCGTGGCCCCCGAGGTACGGGAGAACTTGCGCGTCGTGTGGCTGGGAGGTTTCGGGGACGAGGCGAGCTACCGGCGTTTCAAGATGGGTGAGCTGAACGGCCGCGCGGACATAGCGGCATGGCGAGCATTGCTGGAAGAACCCGTGGAGTTGTGGCAGGTTCCGGGATGGCCCGCCCCGGCGAAACTGGTTGTGGACTCAAGTTCGGCGGAGGAGTTGCAAAGCTTCGGGAGGCCGATAGCGGACTATCTGGCGGAGATACTGTTACGTTGGATCTCTGGACACGACAGCCCCGTAGATCCCGAGGGAGAGAAGATCCTGTGGGATGTAGCCTGCGTAGCAGCCATCGCCGACCCGGATGTCGTCACCTTCGAGCCGCTTGCCGTCCCAAACCTGGACGCGGCGGGCGCGCACGACTTCTCGCGGCGTGGCAGAGAAATACGAGCCATGACGGACCTCGACGCCGCACGGGTAGCGGTCGGTCTCAGAGAGGCGTTAAAACGCCATCCGAAGGGCGTCGGCCCTTGATCCACGATCCGATCTACACCGTATATCCGTCCACACGAACGTGCAAAAACGCGGCTGAGAAGGTTCACCTCCCGGCGCTCCGAACTTGAAAGGTTACGGTTTCTGTTGAAACTTAGAATTTTATCGCTCACGGTCGTTGTGGTAGCCCTGAGCATTCTACTCACCGCCTGCGGCGGAGCCGGCACGGGCAACTCAAGCTCCTCCGGCGAAACCCAGTCCTTCTCGAAGCTCCAGAAGGAGGCGCGCGGGACGACGGTGAACATCTCCATGTACGGCGGGGACGATACGATTAACGCCTACGTGGACGACTACGTGACGCCCCAGCTCAAGAAGAAATACGACATCACCCTCAAACGCACGCCCCTCTCCGATACCGCCGACGCGGTGAACAAGCTCCTCGACGAAAAGAGCGCCGGCAAGGACAAGGGGACGATAGACCTGGTCTGGATCAACGGCGAGAACTTCGCCACCGGGGCGGACGCGAACCTCTGGTACGGCCCCTGGGCGAAGAAGCTCCCGAACGCGAAGTACGTAGACTGGAACAACCCATCCATCAGCAACGACTTCGGCTACCCCGTAAAGGGCCGCGAAGCCCCCTGGGGCAAGGCTCAGTTCGTCATGATCTACGACTCCGCCAAAGTGAAAGACCCGCCCAAGAACACGGACGAACTCCTCGCCTGGACCAGGAAGAACCCCGGCCGCTTCACCTATCCCGCCCCGCCGGACTTCACCGGCAACGCCTTCGTGGAGCAGATGTTCTACGGCGTAACGGGCGAGACCAAGCCTTTCCAGAAGCCCTTCGATCAGAAGGTCTTCGATCAGAAATCCCCCAAGACTTACGACTACCTGAACAAGCTCGAACCGAACCTCTGGCGTAAGGGCGAGACGTATCCCGAGTCCTCGACGAAGCTGGACGGACTCTACCAGGATGGCGAGGTCTGGCTGGACATGAGCTACAACCCGCGGCTCGCGCAGCGTCAGATAGGTAAGGGCCTCTTCCCGAAGAGCACCCGCACCTACGTCTTCGACGGCGGCACCTTAAACAACACCCACTACCTCTCTATCCCGTTCAACGGCCCTAACAAGGCTGGCGCGCAGGTCGTCTCCAACTTCCTGGAGAGCCCGGAGGCCCAGATAAAGAAGCAGGACCCGGGCGGCTGGGGAGACCTGACCGCCCTGGACATCGGGCGGCTGCCGGAAGACGTAAAGAAAAAGCTCGCCGAACCCGAGGGGGCGGCAACGCTCCCCACGGACGTGTTGCAGAAGAACCGACTGCCGGAGGCGCGGTCGAAGTGGCTGCTCGCGCTGCAGGACGGCTGGCAAGAGAACGTGTTGAAGAAGTAGCGATCGATTGGGCGGCCGGATCAAGATAGCGCTGCTCCTGGCCCCGGCGCTCGCGGTAATCGGAGTCCTCTTCGCCGGGGGACTCTTCGCCGCCCTGATTCAATCTCTAGGATACTTCCCCGCCATCGGGATGACGGAGATAAACCTCGACGCCTACCGCGAAGTCCTTACGGGAAAGGACTTCCTCAACTCGCTCTTCCTGACCGTGTACGTCGCGGGCGCTTCGACCATGATCTCCACGGTCCTGGCCGTGCTGGCGGCGCTGGCGTTACGCCGGAGCAGTGGGCGGCTCTCAGCGGTCGTCTTCCAGTTGCCGATCACGATCCCGCACCTCGTCGCGGCGGTCGGCATCTCGCTGGTCATCTCCCAGACGGGGCTCGGCGCGCGGCTAGCGGATGCTCTTGGCCTGATCGGGGAACCCAGGGATTTTCCGGCCCTGCTCTACGACCGCTACTCGATAGGCATTATCCTAACCTACGTGTGGAAGGAGACGCCGTTTATCGCGCTCGTGGTGCTGGCGTC
>JBBPZZ010000173.1:0-9708 GCA_038198445.1 Rubrobacterales bacterium | reverse complement strand
TGCCCTCTCAGGACTGCCCGACCTCCGAAAGCCATTCTTTCCGGGGACGCGCAAATTTTGCGCCGTAATATTGACAGGAATGTCGCGGAGGAGTAGAGTGCCTCCGCTGTTGTTGTCGCGAAAGGACCAGGAGTAGATGGCATTTCGTCTTGCGAACATAGGAGTTCCGGTGTTCGGGGGAGAGGTGCGTCCCGAGGTCCGCGCGGTCGCGGTGAGAACGTGAGCTAGACAGCTCGACAAAGTTTTCTCAAAGAGGCCCCCGGACATTCGGATCGGGGGCCTCAAGCTTTTCGCCAAGAGCCAGGGCGATGGTCTCCGACTCCGATCCCACACAGGGTACGCCTCGATCGCGCACGTAATGGAGATGAGAGAGGCAAGGAGACATGGAGATGCAAAATGGCTGGTTTTATCTGGAGCAGGACCGCGCCATACGAGGGAGCGCGCTCGCCAAACACATGATGGAACGCGGGAGGTACGCGCAATTTAAAGCCGGCCGGCCCTCGGTACGGGCGCGGCTGGCACGCCGTCTGTTCGCCCTGGCGGTCGCCGCCGAGCGGCAGGAGACGTGGAACGTCGTGTGGGAACGGTTAGAGGCGAAAGGGCGCTTGTGAAGGCGTCCGTGTGGAGTAGAGGAGGTGGAGAGTGAAGGCTCTCGAATTGAGAGACGTTGAGAAGAGTTTCAAGAAGCGGCGAGGAGAGGTCGTGCGCGCGCTGGATGCGATCTCACTCTCCGTCGGGAAGGGCGAGGTCGTCGGTATCCTCGGGCCGAACGGGAGCGGCAAGAGCACGCTCGTGCGCGTCATCTCCACGCTCGTGCTCCCGGACTCCGGCGAGGTCGGGGTCTTCGGCGTGGATGCCGTGCGCCACCCCAAGCAGGTGCAGCGGAGCATGAACCGGGTGAGCGTGGAGGCGAGCTTCTTCAAGAAGCTCTCGGCGATGGAGAACCTGCTCTACGGCGCGAAGCTCTACGGTGTGACGAGCCGCGAAGCGCGGCCCCGCATAGCGGAGATCCTGGAGAACATCGGCTTCGAGCAGAAGCGCGCGCTGGAGCCGATGGAGCACCTGAGCCGGGGGATGCAGCAGAAGATAGCCCTCGCGCGGGCGCTGCTCACTAGCCCGGTACTCATGCTCCTCGACGAGCCGACGACGGGCCTCGACCCGCGCAGCAAGAAGGACGTGCAGCGTTTTATCCACAGCATAAAGGAGGAGCACGACTCCTCGATCCTGCTGTGTACGCACGACATGGACGAGGCCGAGACGCTCTGCGACCGCGTCGGGATCATGATGGACGGAAAGATACTGGCTCTCGAAGAGCCCGAGAAACTCAAACGCCGCTACGCGAACAACGGACGTGTGCCGACACTGGAGGAGACCTTCATGGTGGCGACCGGATACTCGGTCGAGGAGGCGTCGGTGGAAGGAGACGAGTAATGCAAAACGTGCGGAACAAGCCCTTCTGGCTCACGGAGATGGTAGCTGTATGGGGATACGTGCAGCGCAACTACTTCCTCACCAAGCGTTACCTGATGTGGGAGGTGGTCTGGCTCGTCTACGTGACTATCAACGCTATGGCGATCACCTTTATCGGCGCCGGGGTAGAGGCATCAGGTGGGACAGTGGACACCAGATTCCTGATGACCTTCCTGCTCGTTGGGGCCTTGCTGTGGAACTACCTCTCCATGCTCTTCGACGTGCTCTCCGAGACGGTGAGTTGGGAGCGGTGGGAGGGGACCATCGAGTACACATTCATGAGCCCGTCGAGCCGTGTTACTCACTTGCTCGGGATGGGTTTCTACGCGGTCGTCTACGGTATCTTGCAGACGGCGCTCACCCTGGGCGTGTGCATGGCTTTCTTCGACCTGGACCTGTCGAAAGCCAACTACTGGGGCGCGCTGCTCGTGCTCGCCGTCGCCAGTGTCTCGCTGGTAGGGTTCGGGATCGTCGCCGCCGTCCTGCCGCTCCTCTCGCCCGAGAAGGGTCAGCAGGTCAGCTACATAGTCTCATCCGTACTCTTGCTCGTCTCCGGCGTCTACTATCCGGTGGACGTACTGCCGGGTTGGATGCAGGCCATCGCCACCGTCTCTCCGGTAACCTACGCTCTCGAAGGCTCCCGCGCCGCGCTTCAGGACGGCGCCGGTCCCGCCGAGCTATGGAGCAGCATCCGGGTATTGCTCTTGATGGGCGTGGTCTTCGTGCCGCTTGGGATCTGGGTCTTCCACCTCGGTGAGGTCTACGCGAAGAAGACCGGCAAGCTCAAGCGGAGCGGGTGAGGTTATAGACCTTCGTAGATATCGTCGAGGGAGAGACGGGTTTCGGGGCAGGGGATAGGGATTACGTTGTCTTCTATCGCCTCGCCCTGGAACCATTCTCCGCTCTCGTCGCGCCAGTGGCGTTCCACGCGGCGGCTGTCCTGGGCGACGATCAAGTACGCCTTGAGCGTTGGGATCCTCCGGTATGCGGCCACCTTCTCGCGCCGGTCGATAGACTCGGTGCTCGGAGACGCCACTTCGACGATAAGACACGGCGCTTCTTCGTAGAGAGGATCATCGCCTTCGGGACCGCACGCCACCATCACATCCGGATAGTAGAAAACATCTTCGTCCGCTCGCAGTTTCATGTCATTCTGATAGACACGGCAGAGAGTGCCGCGGGTAGCGATCCAAAGTCTGGCAAAGATATTGCCGGCTATGAGGTTGTGTTGCCTGCTGGCTCCGGCGTGGTCATGGATTATCCCGGCCACGTACTCGTGCCTGGAGGAGGCGGCTTCTTCCATCTCCAGGTATTCCTCGACTGTTGGAAGCCTGTGCGGGATTGCGCGGTCTGCCATGAAATCAGTATAGCGCATGGCACATCGTGCCCGCGGCGTTACCCAGAGGCGCCGGAGTAGCGGAGCTGTGGAGCAGCATCTGGCTGCTCCCGGTAATGGGCGCGGTCTTCGTGCCGCTGGGGCTCTGGATCTTCCACGTCGGCGAGGTCTACGGCAAGCTCAAGAGTAGTGGGTAGGCCCGGTAGGCGGCCAGACCCGCGTCCGTTCCACGGAGATCGGTTCGAGACCCTCTGGAAACTCGATGTTGTCGCTCGCCAGTACGCAGAACTCGGGGGCGGGACCGAGGACCATCTGCCGCCGCCAGAGACTAGTCTCCGGGTTGTCTGTCCAGGGCTTGATTCCTGCGTAGAACTCCTCGTATCCCGTGCCGCGCGGTTTGGTCAACCAGGTCGCGCGGCTCGCTTCTATTACGTTGCACAATCCGCTCCTGAGCCGGTAGAGACCTCCGGCGCCGTTGGTGGACGCCCCGGCGACCCTGTCATGCGGGTCCTTACGGCCGCCGGACACCGCGAACTCGTTTAGGGGGTCCATCGCGTAGGAACCTTCGAGCAGGTACCAGTCCTCGTAGCCGCGGGACCCGGAGACCAACCAGCGCGCGCCTTCGACCCGGAAGGTAGAGGAGCCGTGAAAACCCTCCAGATCGGCCGCCGCCAGTGTTTCGTGAAAACCAGCCAGGCGTTGCTCATAGTCTCCGGACTCGATCTCGCCCCACGGCTGGTGCCAGAAGATGTAGGCGAGCACGTCTATCTCATCCCACTTTCGCGGCTCGACTCTTGCCTAATCGGTCGCTTCCCTGAACTCCAGGTAATCGTTTGAAGAGGTCTCGTCCTCGCCGCGTTCGGTGAGCGATGAGAGGATCGGCGTCAGGACGACCGACACCACGAGGTTGAGCAGCAGAGCGTAGAGGCCAGCGTAGGCGGCAAAGGAGAACCCACCTATGGAGAGTGGATAGATCGATGAGAACCCCTGTGAAGCCGCCATCGCCGTACCCGCTATCATCCCGATGGCCCAGCCGGAGATCAGTGCCCAGCGATGGAACCAGCGGGTGTAGAGGCCGATGATGATCGTGGGCAGCGTCTGGAGCATCCATACGCCGCCAAGGAGCTGCAGGTCTATGGCGTACTGCGTCGGCACGAAAAGTATGAACACCAGCGCGCCGATCTTCACGACCAGGGAGGTGATTTTGGCGACCTGCGACTCGTGCCGGTCCGAGATATCGCGCCGTAGGTACTCCTTGTAGATGTTTCTGGTAAACAGGTTGGCCGCGGCTATCGACATGATGGCCGCTGGCACCAACGCGCCTATCGCCACGGCGGCGAATGCGAAACCCACGAACCAGGAGGGGAAGAACTTCAAGAACAGGTCTGGCACGGCGAAGTTAGGTGTCTCCGGCTTGATGTTCGCCGCGATCACCATGTAGCCGAGTAGCGCGATGAGTCCCAGGGCGAGCGAGTAAGCCGAGAGCAGCGTCGCGTTTCGCCGGATGGCGTTTCCGCTGTTCGAGCTGAGTATGCCCGTCAGCGCGTGCGGATAAAGGAACAGGGCGAGAGCGGAGCCCAGAGCCAGCGTCGAATACCCGCTGAAGGCCGCCGCGGTACCAGGGATCAGGGCTCCCGGTGGATCATTCTTTGGTAGAGCTTTGGCGGCGGCGTCGAAGATGTGGCCGAAGCCGCCGATCTGGGTTGGTATGTAAACGACAGCCACGATTACGGTGACGTAGATCAAAAAGTCCTTGACGACGGCGATCAGGGCCGGGGCGCGTAGCCCGCTCTGGTACGTGTAGGCGGCGAGGATAACGAAGGCGATAACGAGCGGCCAGTCGCCCGTAATGCCTAGAGCGCTGATCACCGTCTGGATGCCGACCAGTTGCAGCGCTATGTAGGGCATCGTCGCCAAAATGCCGGTGAACGCCACCGCGAGCGCGAGTCCGCCGCTTCCATACCGTCCACGGGCGAAGTCCGCCGGCGTTATGTAGTTGTGCTTCTTGGCAACCGCCCACAGTCGAGGGAATACGATGAAGAGTATAGGGAACACGATGATCGTGTAGGGTACGGCGAAGAACCCCGTCGCCCCGGCCGCGAACACCAGCGCCGGCACCGCGATGAAAGTGTAGGCGGTGTAAATGTCTCCGCCGACCAGAAACCACGTTACCCACGTGCCGAACTGACGCCCTCCAAGCCCCCATTCGTTCAACAGGTTCAGGTCGCCGCTGCGCCAGCGCCCGGCTACGAATCCGACCACGGTGACGAACAGGAATAGGAAGATAAAGACTCCCAACGCCACGCCGTTTAGATTGTGCTGCATAAATGCCCCCAGTCCGATCTAGCGCGTTGCCCGGAAAACGATCGTCGTTAGCCCCGCCGTGATGAAGAGCCACAGGAGCTGGTACCAGTAGAAGAACGGGAACCCGAAAAGCCGGGGCTCGACGAATGCATACATCGGCGGGAAGAGCAACCCTACAAAAGGCAGAAGCAACAGCAGATACCACCAGCGCTTCGAGCGTTGATCTCCAGAGCCCCGATCACCAGCCGGACCATTGTCCACTCTCTATCTCCTTTCCCCTGAGCGTGGAAGGACCACGCTAGATCTTCCCGAACCTCCCTTGATACGAGCATATTAGCATAACGGGAAAGCGTATTGAATAACGACCGTCTTACAGGCGGGGAGAGAGCAGCCGCGGAGCCGTGAGGCACACGGCGGCGGCGAGTACGGCGCAGATGATCGCCGGATATAAGAATACTTCCAGAGGCGTGCTCTTCGTAGCCAGGCCGAAAACCGTCTTCAGAGCGTCGTTCATGTAGGCGAAGGGGACGAAGTCCCGCAAGGTGGCGCGGATACCGGTTGGGTGCTGGTTGCGGAAGAACCCGGACAGGTAGATCAGGGGGAACAATATCGCCGTCGCGTACAGCAACACATCCGCCGGCGAGGTGGTGAAGTTGGCGATAAAAATGCCGATGCAGTTGGCCGTCAGAAGCGTCGCAAACACCCCGAAGGTCGCCGCGAGTACCCACACGAGGGGCGCGGGATGCAACAGATATGCGATGAGCAGCGCCGGCAGTAGCTGCACGAAGTCCAAAATCGCGTTCACCACGAGCACCTCGAAGATGATGCGGCGCGGGGAGAGAGGAGTGAGGGCGACGCGCATCAGGATGCCGTCGTTCAGGTCTATGGTGAGGCTCTCACCGGCCCCGAAAGTCCCGGCCATGATCGCGACGATCCCGATAACCGCCGCCGCGTACTGCGGCGGTATGTCGCTCGCGGCGACGGGTACGATCAGGGCGAGCGGATAGATGAATTTTATGACCAGCGCGATCTTCTTGGAGAAGAACAGCACCACGTCTTTTTTCCAGTAAGCGTCCGGCGGGTTAAGCCTCATCTTTCAGAGCCTCCCCGGTGAGCTTCACGAAAACGTCCTCCAGGTTCGGCCGCTCGACGGCCATGTTAACGATGTCTCCACCCGAGCTAATGATGCCCGCCACCACGTCCGCCACCACCCCAGGCCGCTCCTCGCAGTGGACCACGAGGTCCCGGCCCTCCGGCACGACACGCTCCACGCCGGATACCTCCTCAACCGCCGCGTACTCGACCGGGTTCCTGAGCGTCGCCACGATGCGCCGGACACCCTTTACGGTGGAGACCAGTTCCTCCGGCGTACCTTCCGCGACGACCTTTCCCTTGTGCAAGAACGCCACCCGGTCGCAGAGCGCCTCTACCTCATCCACCTGGTTGCTCGCCACGATAATAGCCACACCGTTGCTGGCGAGATCCCGGATCTTACGCTGGTACGCGAGCTGAGAGGTGTAGTCGAGCCCGAGCGACGGCTCGTCCAGCAGCAAGACCTCCGGCCCGTGCGCCATCGCCTCGATGAGCGCGAGCTTCTTGCCCATGCCGTAAGAGTAGGTCTTTACCTTGTCGTCTTTGTACTCGGCGAGGTCGAAGTAGTCGAACAGCTCGGAGAGCGCGCCTTCCGCCTTCTTTTCCTCCATTCCGTAGGCGCTGGCGAAGAAGTAGGCGTTCGCCCAGCCGGAGAGGTCGTTGTAATGCGTCGGGCGGTCCACCATCAGACCCATCTTCGCCCGGACTTTACGCTTCTCTTTCAGTGCGTCAGATCCGTTAACGCGCAATGCGCCGGACTCCGGTTCAATGGCGGTGGATAGTATACGCAGGAGGGTGCTCTTTCCGGAGCCGTTCGGACCCATGAGGCCGAAGACCTCGCCGCGCCCGACCGTGAGGCTCGCGTCCGTGACGCCGCGTCCGCTGCTCTTGTACAGCCGGGTTATATGCTCTGCTCTGAGGATAGCTGTTCTTCTCAAATAGTTTCTCCAGAATCCGAACGACACTCGTATTCTAGCCGTGACACCCCGCGCTCGTTGTTAGATCCTCTACAACACAGTTTCGCAACCCGGCAGCCAGGAGACAGGATGCTCACGGCAGGCTGCAGGGCAGCCCGTACATCTTTACCAAACCTTAACAAAACATTGCCACAAAACCGACAAATCGCTGATAGGCTTAATGTCGTTCGAGTTGAGCAAGGTGACTTGATCGGAACCGGCGATTTGATGGAGTGTCGGGAGCGAGGCTGTGGAAAGGGAGTCAGTTGAGTGAGGCGAGCGCGAACGCGAACACGGTCGTAAGTCAGGTTCCGGCTAGGATGGACCGGTTGCCGTGGTCCAGATGGCACTGGTTGGTGATCGCCGCTTTGGGGATCACCTGGATCCTCGACGGCCTTGAAGTTACCATCGTGGGCGTAATCGCCTCCGTACTCACGGATCCGGCCTCGGGCCTGAACCTTTCCAGCTCACAGATAGGACTCGCCGGTAGCATATATATCGTCGGAGCCATCACAGGCTCGATTTTTTTCTCCTATCTGACCGACAAGTTTGGGAGGAAGAAACTCTTCTTGATTACGCTTGCCGTGTACCTAATCGCCAGCGTTGCCACGGCCTTCTCGTTCAGCTTCTGGTTCTTTGCTCTGGCGCGTTTCTTCACCGGCACGGGCATTGGCGGCGAGTACTCCGCCATCTACTCGGCCGTTGACGAGCTCGTGCCGGCGCGGGTGCGGGGCAGAGTGGCCCTCTTTATCAGTGGCAGCTACTGGATCGGGACGATGTTGGGGAGCGCACTCTCCATAGTGGTACTCAATCCGGACATCATTGACCAGTTCTGGGGTTGGAGGATCGCGTTCGGGCTCGGAGGGGTACTCGGTATAGGTATCCTCCTGATACGCCGATTCCTTCCCGAAAGTCCCCGCTGGCTCGCGACTCACGGCCGCAACGACGAGGCCGAACAGATCGCGGGCGATATAGAAGACGACGTGAAACGGTCGACCGGACTAGAGGAACTTCCGCCAATAGACGAAGACGAGAAGATCACCGTCGAACAGCGAGGAAGCATAGGCTTCAAACTTATCGCCAAGGCCATGTTCCAGATGTACCCGAAGCGCACCGTGCTCGGGCTGACGCTCATGGCTTCTCAGGCGTTTCTCTACAACGCCGTCTTCTTTACCTACGCGTTGATACTCTCCAACTTCTACAACGTACCTGGAGGCCATATCGGGTACTATATTTTCCCCTTCGCCGTCGGGAATATACTCGGACCGTGGCTTCTCGGTCCCTTGTTCGACTCGATAGGCCGGGTGCAGATGATCTCGGGATGCTACTTCATCGCAGGCGCGCTGATGGCGATTACCGGCTACCTGTTCCAGCAGGATGTACTGAACGCTACTACGCAGACCGCCTTGTGGATGATCGTCTTCTTCTTTGCCTCCGCCGCCGCCAGCGCCGCCTACCTTACGGTGAGCGAGGTCTTCCCGATGGAGATAAGGGCGATGGCGATAGCGCTCTTCTACTCCATAGGTACCGGTATCGGAGGGATCTCGGGTCCCTTCATCTTCGGCAACTTGATCGACGCCGCCACGAAATCCGGTGATCGCACCTTCCTGCTCTACGCATACCTCATCGGAGCAGTATTCATGGTCGTCGCGGCGATAGTCGAGGTAATTCTTGGCGTCAGGGCCGAAGGCCAATCTCTCGAGAGTATAGCGGCTCCGCTAACGGCGATCGAGGAGGCTACCGGTGCCACCGCATAGCGGCCTCAAAAGGAGATCCGGGCGATGATCGAGTACCCAACGAAGATCCTGCTGGCGACGGACGGCGGCGCGGATGCGGTCCGCGCGACGCAGATAGCCGTGGCGCTCTCGACCGGCAACAATGCCGAGCTTCACATAGTACACGTGGGCCACGAAGCTGCCTCCTCCTCCGGAGTTACGGTGGAGGGTGGGGCCTTACCCGGCGAGCCCAAAGGATTCGCCGAGCGCCAGGCCCGGAAGTTGCTGGAAGGGCAGGTCGAGCAGGTACGGGCCGCCGGCGGCAACGTCACGGGGTCTCACCTGCGAATGGGCCAGTCCGCAGCCGAGGTAGTGGCCCTGAGCGTGGAATTGGAGGTGGATCTGCTGATCGTGGGCAGCGGCGGTCCCAGAGCGGTACGGCGCGCCGTTAGCACCACCATGCATCGGGCGGCGATCGGGCGCGCGGCGGACGCGATCGTTCGGGGCGCGCCCTGCCCGGTGCTCGTTGTGCGGGGAGTGGCCGCATCCACGTAGAGCGAGTGACGTATCTGCAGCGTTCGCTCTGCGAAGGCTCGCCAAGCAGTACGTAAACGAGCTATTCCTACCTGTTCAGCCGTCAGGGATAGCTCTGGCGTCGTATGGGTTTCGGGACCGTCTGTCCTGGCGCACACCCTTAAAGATGATGCTAGAGTCTAGTAGGTCTAACGACGAGTTGGAAGGAGCGCGTAGCAGATGGCGAACGGTAATGTTGTAACTGTGCTTGGAACCGGGATCATGGGCGCCGCGATGGCGCGCAATATTATCTCGGATGGTA